>JADLCF010000001.1 GCA_020847315.1 Bryobacterales bacterium
CCACCGACGTCGGCAACAACGGCGTTCACCACTTCGATATCAACCGGCTTGCGCGCGGCATCAAGGAGCATCCGGTGAAGGTGCAATGCATCGGGGGATTGTTCGCGCGGGATTCAGACCAGCAGGTACCCAATTTCCAGGCAGGCGCCTTTGTATATGCCGACGGACGAGTCACCGATTTTGAGGACATGAGCCTGTTCAGCCCCGACTCGCGAGGCTCCAACATCTTCTACGGAGATCTCGGATGGGCGACCTGGGGCGACGAGTGGAAGGTGAAGCGGGGCAAGTTCACCTTCCGGAACGCGCCCGACGTCACTGCGGCCGGCGTGGATGAACGCATGACCAAGGCGGGCTTCCCCACCACGACTTATGAGGAAATACCGATTCCCAGGCTGGACGAGCCGGCGGTGACACATTTCGCCAACTTCATCGATTGTGTACGCTCCCGCCGGCGCGAGGACCTGCGTTGCGAGGTGGAGGAAGGCCACCTTTCGACCGCGCATGCGCATCTGGCGAACATCTCGTTCCGGCTGGGGCGTTCGCTCAATTTCGACCCCAAGACCGAGAAGTTCGTAAACGATGCCGAAGCGGACAAATTCCTGACACGTGAGTACCGGAAGCCGTACGTGCTACCGGAGAAAGTCTAAGCTGCAATCCTGCAGGAAGGGCGGGCGCGCTGCCGCCCTTCCACGCTCTCTCCGCAATGCGAGGCGATTCTTCGCCTTGCCGTGGGATTGCTACCATGAGTGAGTCGCGAGCCGCCCAATTGCAGGCGTTCCGGAAGCTTCCGCCAGCAGCACCGCCGACGATGGAAGGAGAAACAAGCGAGTGAAGGGAATCGTTCTTGCCGGTGGAAGCGGAACCCGCCTTTACCCGGTTACGCGCGCGGTGAGCAAACAACTGCTGCCGGTCTATGACAAGCCGATGATTTACTATCCGGTCTCCACGCTGATGCTGGCCGGAATTCGCGAAATCCTCCTGATCTCCACCCCGCAGGATCTACCCATTTATCGCCGGCTGCTGGGCGATGGGGAAGCGTTCGGCGTGCGATTTTATTACGAAGAGCAGCCGAGCCCGGACGGATTGGCGCAGGCGTTTCTGATCGGCAAGGATTTCCTGGCGGGAGAGCCGGCGTGCCTGGTGCTGGGCGACAATCTCTTTTACGGGCACGGGCTGCCGGATTTGCTCCGCAAGGCCGCGACTCAACCAAGCGGGGCCACCATTTTCGCCTATCGCGTGCGCGATCCGGAACGCTACGGGGTTGTGGAATTCGACAGAGACGGAGTGGCGCTCTCAATTGAAGAAAAGCCCGTCGAGCCACGCTCTCAATACGCTGTGGTGGGCCTCTATTTCTATGACCGGCGCATCACGGAGATTGCGGCGGGGATCCGCCCGTCCTCGCGCGGCGAACTGGAAATTACGGACGTGAACAACGTCTATCTCCAATCTCGCGAACTGCGCGTGGAGGTGCTGGGGCGGGGCATGGCCTGGCTCGATACCGGCACGCATGATTCGCTGGCGCAGGCCACCAACTTCGTGCAAAGCATCGAAGAGCGGCAAGGTTTGAAGATCGGGTGCCTGGAAGAGGTGGCATTCGAGAAGGGCTACATCGATGCCACGCAATTACTCGCCCTTGGGCGCGGCATGGGCAACAACGACTATGGGCGCTATCTGATTCGCATTGCCCAGGACGCGCTCAACGCCGCCTTGGGGCGGACTTCGCCGGCTTAGGGTTTCGGCAGGGACTTGGAATGCAGGATTTAGGGCGCACGGGCTAGGGTTCAGCCAGCTCGGCCTGTACGAGGCAGCTATAAAAAACCGGGCCTCCCCCGAGGTCACTGAGCGCGTCACTGGTGAGGACGTTGACCCCCTGGCCATCGACGGCGCCGCTCGGCCAGCCGACGGACGGGATGGAGACGATGCCGGGTTTGAGGGCTGCATCCAGGCGGGCGGTGAGGCGCACGCTGCCGCGCCGGTTGAAGATGCGCACGGAGGAACCGGGGGCAATACTCCGGGCAGCGGCATCTTCCGGATGGAAACTCGCCTCGCCACAGGCTGCGTTGAGGTCTTCCCGGTAACCGAAGGTGGAGTTGAGGCCACGCTCCATCTTGGCGGAGATCAACTCCAGGGGATAGCTCCCCAGCGCGTCTTGTCCACCGAGCCTGGATTCCTTGGGAGGCACGTATTTCAGGCGTTCCGGGTGGAACTCGCAGCGACCGGACGGCGTGCCGAAAACGCCCCCGGCGTGGGGAAGATAGGGTGTGCCTTCCGGGCTGACAGAGGCCCGTATCGAGGATTCCGCTTCAAGACGTTCGAGCGTGATTCCCTTGAGGAACGGATGCGGGGAATCGAGCGCCTGGCGCAGCAGATCGTCGTCCGTATCGTCGAAACACGGATCTTCGAAGCCCATGGCCTTCGCAAGATCGCGGAACACGTCCACGTTCGGCCTGCATTCTCCGGGCGGAGCCAGCGCCGGCCTTGCCAACTGCAAATGGTAATGTCCGTAGGCCGCGTAGAGATCCGTATGTTCGAGGAACGTGGTGGCGGGGAGCAGGATGTCTGCGAACCGGGCGGTGTCGGTTTGGAACTGTTCGAGGACGACGGTAAACAGATCCTCCCGCCGCAGCCCGTCGTGGACGCGGTTCTGGTTGGGGGCAATCGCGCCGGGGTTTGAGTTGTAGACGACGAGCGCCTTGACGGGAGGCGCGAGCGGCATATCGTCGAGCGCGCCGGCGAGGATTTTCCCTAATTCGGCCATGTTCAGCAGGCGGGCTTCGCGGCCAAGTGGGGACACGTTCTGAAGCTCCGGCCGTTCGAGGGCGGCGCGGTTGAGCGGGAACCCGCTGGAGGTGCTGAGTTGAAAGCCGCCGCCCACTTCCTTCCAGGAGCCAATGACGGCGGGCAGCAGGCTTACGGCGTGGCAGGCGAGCGCGCCGCGTTCGTTCCGCTGAATGCCGTAGTTCATCCGGATGATGGAGGGCCGGATGGTGGCGTAGTCCCGCGTGAGCGTTTTGATCTGCTCCGCGGAGAGCCCGGTCCAGGCGGAGACCTTAGTGGGGGTGTACGCCTTCACGTCTTCCTCGACCCGCTCCCATCCGTCGCAATGTTGACGGAGAAACTCGCGATCCGCGAGGCCGTCGCGGAAGAGAATGTGCATCATCCCCAGCGCGAGCGCGGCGTCGCTGCCGGGGTTGATGGCAAGATGCACGTCGGCGAGCCGAGCCGTCTTGGTGGGCAGGGGATCGATCACGTAGAGCTTCGCCCCGGCGCGGCGAGCCTCGACGATGAAGGGCCAGAGGTGGACGTTCGTATTGAGGACACTTGCGCCCCAGGCGATGATGCAGCGGGAGTGCGCGAACTGCTCCGGCTCCGTGCCGGTTCGCTGGCCCAGGGTGAGGTTCAGCGCGGCGGTGCCGGTGGAAGAGCAAATGGTGCGGTCAAGCCGGGATGCGCCGAGGCGGTGGAAGAAGCGGCGATCCATGCTGGAGCCATTGAGGAGCCCCATGGTGCCAGCGTAGCTGTAGGGCAGGATGGATTCGGGGCCGAACTCCGCGGCGATGGATTGGAGGCGGTGGGCGATCTCCGCGACCGCGTCCTTCCAGGAGATTCGTTCGAAGCGGCCTTCGCCCTTGGGACCTACCCGGCGTTGGGGGTAGAGCAGACGGCGCGGGTGATACTCGCGCTCAAGGTACTGGGTGACTTTGGCGCAAAGGAAGCCGCGCGTGACAGGGTGATGGGGATCTCCCATCAGTTTCGTGGCGCGCCCATCTTCCACCTGGACGAGCACGGCGCAGGTGTCCGGGCAATCGAGCGCACAGACGCTCCGGCGCAATTCGGTCACTTCTTGAGTATAGCGATTCGCGGGGGCATGCCCGGCATACCGGCGGCGCCTTCAGGCAGTGGGTTCAGGAGAGGCCGCGCATGAGGATGAATTGGAAGTTGGCGGAATCTTTCCCTTGTTCGCGCAACGCGGCTTGGCAGGCTTCGGGAGATTCGCCGAGGGCGGCGATGCGGCGGAGCGCGAGGTTCGCTGGATGGTAGAGCTCGAGCGCCACCCAGGTTCCGGCTAAATCGCTGCGTTCGGCCAGGGAGAGTTCATCGGGGTTTCTGCCGAGGTAGCGCTGCGCGTTGCGAATGTGGACTGCCATCGTTCTTCCAATTCGAGATCCGCGAATTGCATGGGTCTCGCGGGGTTGTCCCGGACGGTCGCCCACGAGGGGCTATTCACTCAAATCCTTCACCACGGCGTCCAGGCCGCGGCGGGCGTAGAGACTGGCCAGCCGCTGTTGTTCGGGGGAGATCCGGAGGGTGCGAATCGCCGCGGGAGTGGATGCCCGGTAGCGGTTCGGCATCCAGATGCTGCCATCGGCGAATTGCACCTGGCTTACGTACCCCACCATTTCGCCGAGCCGAACGGGCGCCTCTTCCATGCGGCCATTCACGTTCTGGCGCTCACTGAAGCGCAGTACCCCCTGCTGCCGGACGACCGTTTCGCCCGAAGGTTGCAGCGCGATTTCGCCATCCGAGGCGGGCAAGGTGCCGGCGTAAAACTCGCGGCCTTTGAGGTCCCGGATGATCCAGCCGATCTCCGCGTAGCGAATCTCGCGGCCGGAGAGATTGCGGACGCGAACGGTGGGCTCGATGGCCTCATTGGCCGCGATGCGCACGGAAGCGTCCAGGGGGCGGAGCGGGGAATCCGGCATGTTGAGAAACGCGAAGCGCACGGGCTCGCTGGCCGGCAATGTGGTGGCGCGGCCGCGTTTTGCCCATTGCATATCGACGCGGGGCGATTGCTCGCGGCGGGCGAGGATTTCCCGCATTTCGCTCGCCAGAGCTTCTTTACCACCGGCGCGAAGCAGTTCCCGGGCATGACGGCGGTCCTGTTGAATTTCGAGTTCGAGCGTGCTGAGAAGCCGCCGGCTATTCAGAGTATTGTCACCGGCAAAGCTGAGGTCTTCGAAGAGCACCCCATCCAGGCGGACGGCAACGCGGGGTTCGCCGCCCGCGGCAATGGGCTGCAACAGGCGAAGATCCACCTTGGCGGGGAAGGTCTCACCGGGGGCAACGCGAAGGCCGGGCAGGGAAATGCTCGCCTTGCCGCCAGGCGCAACGTCCTGGGTGACGAAGAGCAGGGTGAGGCCATGGATAGGCTGCGAGGCTCGATTCTCCAGGTGCAGCACCAGATGCAATTCGGCGGTGGCCGCGCTGCCGCGCTGCATGATGCGGGATTGTCCCCAATCGGTTTCCACCAGGCGCACGGGGCTCGATGGCGGGAACTCGAATTTCAGATACTTTGCCGCCGCGGCCGCACCCTCGCTCTGCGCGAGCGCCGCCGCCGCGCACAGCAGCACGAGAGCTGCCAGGCGCGAACCTGAGCCGAGCCGCTTCGCGATCGGGTTGCTACTCCGCGTAAACATGCGCCACCGTAAGCTGACCGGTATCCTCATCCACGTAATCCGCCCGCATGCCGCCGAGTCCGCCGCTCAATGCCTGCTGGCCGGTTCCGCGGTCAACCATCACGGTTAGGGCTGTCTCGCGATTCTGCAATTCCAAACCGCCGGGGTAGGATTCGAGCACGGAGACGAGAGGTGCTGCCGGCGGCGCGAAGCGCCCCGGCAACTGCCACCAATAGCCCGACGCCGCCACGAGCGCGATGCAGGCGAAGACCAGCCCGGCCTTCCATCCCAGGGCCACCGGCGCGGGTTGGGTTCGGATGGCCTCCCCCGCCTCCACGCCCACCAGGATGTTGGCTTTCATCTCCGCGGCCAAATCGTCCCAGGCGAAGTACTCCGGCAACTCCTGGAATCGGGGCATCTCCGCGCGGATCGAAGAGAACGCCGCGCGCTCAGACCGAAGGGCGCGCGCGCCGCGGGAGGCGAGGCGAGCCTTCAGCCGCAGCCGTAGCCCGGCGTCGTTCGCGGCCAGCAAGGCGTAGTCTTTCTCAGTCAATCTCATCTTCGACCTTCCGCACATCCAACGGTGGTTGGGGTGAGACCGGAAGCACGTTGGACGCCCGCCTCCGCAGGAATTTTCGAAACTTGACGCGCGCGTTGGCGATATGGGAACGAACCGTCGCCTTGGAGCAGCCGAGTGTTCTTGCCACCACTTCCGCATCCACGCCCTCCACGTCCCGCATCACGAGCGCGGCCCGTTCTCGCGGCGTGAGGGTTTGCAAGGCATCCTGGAAAATCTGGTGGCTCTCCGCGCTCAGCAGCATCTGCTCGGGATTGGCCAGCCTGTCCGCATCCGGAAGCTCGGGAAGCCCTTCGATGGTGCTGTGAGAGGCGCGGCCCTTGCGCCGGAGAAAGTCGATGGCCGTATTCGCGGCGATGCGGGAGAGCCATTGCACCGCTTTTTCTCCATCGCGCAACTGATCTTCCCGCTGAAGCGCCTTGATGAAGACATCCTGCGTGAGGTCCTGGGCGTCGGCGACATTACCCACGATGCGGTACACCAGCACGAAGACGCGCTTCATGTGCGTCTCGATGAAGGCGGCGCGGCGGTCCGCGACATGGCCGGCGGCAATTTCGGCGGGTTCGTTCATGACTGTGCGCAATTCCGTATCCATGCCGAAGCGCCCCTGCGGGCCTACTAAGGAATGACGCTGCGCTTCTCGAAGCGTGGATACGAATTTGTCTCCATTTTACGTCCCATTGCGGAGAGCCGCTCCCGTGGACTTCGGTCGCGCAGCCCATTCCAACGGCATCGCGCCAAAAAGAAAGGCCGGGCGGAACTGCCGCCACGGCCTTTCGGAAACACTATGGGACTAGAGTTAGCCCGGACTCAGGAACGATCTCAGCTAACGGGAAGCTGTATTTTCAAGAATCATGCCTTCCATCTGGTCCTTGAGGTGGAGCTTGCGCTTCTTCAAACTCACCTCTTCCATCTGCTCATCCTCCGTGAGATGCGGCCGAGCGGCGAATTCATCCAATTTCCGCTCGAGCGCCGCGTGCTCATTGGCCAGAATACGGAACTCGTCGCTGCTTTCAATGAGTTGGTCCTTCAGTTCGTCGTGGAGTCTTGCTTCCATCTAGGGGTACCTCTCTGGAGTGTATTTCAAGTCTCGCCGCCTGGGTGCTCCGTCACCCGGCAGCCCGGAATTCGCTCCCGGTACCTCGAACATTAACACGCCTGCAACCGCAAGACAATAGCGTCTTCCCCTGGGTTCGAGTAGTAGGAAGTCCTGATTCCCACGCGCGCAAAATGGAGTGATTCGTAGAGTAGGATGGCCGCGCGGTTCGAAGTTCTCACCTCGAGAAAAACCTCGCCTTGCAGCATGTTCAATAACTCCAGAAGGATCGCCCGGGCGATGCCGCGACGCCGCGCGGAAGGATGCACGGCGAGGTTGAGGATCTCCGCTTCCTGGGGCACAATCTGCCGCGCCGCGGCAAAGCCGAGCACCGTCTCCTCGCCGTCACTCCGTTCCTCGATCGCCACCAGACAGAGCGTTTGCGGATAGCTCTCCACCGGCCAGGCGGGAGTTTCCGGGGAGAGTGCCTGAATGGATTCGATGGAAGGCAGATCCCGGGCCTGGAGGGGCCGGACGGTCATGGCCGCACCTTGTCTTTCGGGCGCCGGGATTGATGCAGGCGATTCGTGAACTCAAGCACGAGGCAGGCTACCAGGGAGAGCGGGGCGACCGCCAGGCAGACGGTCTCAAAGCCGCGGGTGGTGTTTTCGAGAGTCCAGCCGATGAGAGGAGAGATGCCGAATTGCAGGACGCCATAGGCTGCCGTCAGGAGGGAGACCGCGAAGGCCACCGTGCGGGGTTCGAAGAAATCGAGCGGCATCGAATACAGGTTCACGCTGATCGCCACGGTGAAGAAGCAAGCGGCGCAGATGGCCGCTACCGCCCATGCGGGATTCGCGAGGAATGGGACGGCTCCGTTCAGCAGGACGAGAACGGCCGCGCCCCAGCAGATGTGCATCCGGGAGCGGAATGCACGCATCGGGCTACGCACCATCCGCATCGCGAGGAACCCGCCGAAGAGGCCCCCGGCGGTGAGGAAAATGGGAGGTAGCGCGGCCATCCCAGGGGTCTCCGCGAAGGGCACGCCGAGATGGTCCGTGAGGAAGAGCGTCGTCCAATTGCCCCAGAGCGAATAGATGCCCATGCACAGGATATTCGCGACGAACAGGCCCCACATTCGCGCATCGCGCAGAACACCTCGGGCGGAGACGCCTCCCTCACTTCCTTCGGTCTCCGCGACGAGGGCGGGGAACTTGCGAGCCACCATCCGCCACAGGGGAATCCAAAGCAGGCCGAGCGCGCCTGCCACAAGGAACGTTGCCCGCCATTGCCCTTGAAGCGCGAACCAGGTGGCAAGGGGAGGCGCGACCACGCCGCCGACGGTGA
>JADLCF010000002.1 GCA_020847315.1 Bryobacterales bacterium
ATGGACAAGGGACTGCGTTTCGCCATTCGCGAAGGCGGCCGCACGGTCGGCGCCGGAACGGTCACGGAGATCCTGGAGTAGCAGGCACCGAAGGTTGGCCCGGGACCGGACAGAGTTCGGTTCGAGGCTCGGGCCAACTCGTTAAGCGGGCCGGCAATGTCCGGCTCGGACAGGAAACAATGCTTAGAGAACGCATTCGCATTCGCTTAAAGGCGTACGACCACCGGGTTCTGGACCAGTCCACCACCGAGATCGTGGAGACGGCGAAGAGAACCGGTGCGCAGATCGCCGGTCCGATTCCGCTGCCTACCAGCAAGAATCGTTTTACCGTTTTGCGCTCGCCCCACGTAGACAAGAAGTCCAGGGAGCAGTTTGAGATCCGTACTCACAAACGGCTGCTGGATATTCTCGAGCCCACGCAGGATACGGTCGACGCGTTGATGAAGCTGGATCTGCCCGCGGGCGTGGATGTGGAGATCAAAGCGTTCGGAAAAGGCAAGTAGGTCGCCGGGTTGCCTGATAGCGGGGCCCCAGGGGGCCGCAGGAAGCGAACCAGCGACGACAGGTGAGTGTATGAGCCCAGGAATTCTAGGCAAGAAGATCGGGATGACGCAGGTGTTCCGGCCTGATGGACAAGTGGTGCCGGTGACTTTGTTAAAAGCCGGCCCGTGCGTCGTGGTACAGCGGAAAACACCGGTTGTGGACGGCTACGATGCCGTGCAACTCGGTCTGATGGAGTTCGTGAAGGCGTCCAGGCTGACGAAACCTGCCGCGGGCCATTTGAAAAAGGCCAATGTCGAGGGTGTGAAGTTTACGAAAGAGCTTCGTATCCGGCCGGGCGACGACGACCTGAAGCCGGGGGACCGCATTCTGGTGGACCAGTTTGCGCCCGCGCAAAAGGTCGACGTGACCGGCATCAGCAAGGGGCGGGGTTTTGCCGGATTCGTGAAGCGCCATCATTTCCGCGGAGGCGAAGGGAGCCACGGCTCCATGTTCCACCGCGCTCCGGGATCGATCGGCGCTTCGAGCTATCCGTCGCGGGTTTTTCCGGGCATGAAAGGAGCGGGCCATATGGGCACGCAACAGGTGACGGTCCGGAACCTGGAGATCGTGGGAATCGATGCCGAAGACAACGTGCTGATGGTGAAAGGCGCGGTCCCCGGGCCGAACGGCGGCTATGTCGTGGTCCGGCGGGCGAAGAGGTAGCGGGAATGCCGAGTATTGATGTTTTCGATCTGAATAATCAAAAGGTCGGCGAGTTGGAATTGGCCGATTCGGTTTTCGGCGCCGCCGTCAACGAAGCTCTGATGTATGAGGCTGTTCGCCACTACATGGCGTCCCGCCGCAGCGGCACGGTGAAGACGAAGACGCGGTGGGAAGTGTCGGGTTCCGGCAAGAAGCTGTGGCGGCAGAAGGGGACCGGCCGCGCGCGCGTCGGCTCCATCCGCTCGCCGCTGTGGAGGCACGGCGGTACCGCGCACGGGCCTCAGCCGCGGGACTACTCCTACAAGCTTCCGCGCAAGATGCTGCTGGGCGCGCTGCGTTCGGCGCTGTCGGCCAAGCTGCGCGACGGCGAACTGAAGGTGATCCAGGCGTTCACGCTGCCGGACCACAAGACGCGGTCCATGCGGTCGGCGCTCGGAAAGATCGAGGCGGGGCGGAAGGTTCTGCTGGTCGAGAACGAAGAGAACCGCAACCTGCAGCTTGGCTGCCGGAACCTGCCGGGTGTGACGCTGGTCGCCAGCCGCGAGGTGACCGTTTACGATCTGCTCGGGCATACGCAGGTGGTGCTGTCGGAGAGCGCGGCCAGGAAATTGTCGGAGGCGCTGGCTTTATGAACCGCTTTGATGTGATTCGCCGTCCCATTATTACGGAAAAGGGTGTTGAGAAGAAAGACAACGAGCGGACGCTCTGCTTCGAAGTGGCCGTGGATGCGAACAAGACCCAGATCCGCCAGGCGGTGCAGCAGCTTTTCAAAGTGAAGGTGGAAGAGGTCCGGACCGCAACCCAGGAAGGCAAGCTGCGGCGGCGGGGCCGGTTTACGGGATACCGCCCGGACTGGAAGAAGGCATACGTAAGGCTGAAACCCGGCGAGAAGATGCCGGAGTACGCCGAGATCTGAGGACAGCGATATGGCGATAAAGACATACCGCCCGACGACGCCGACCCGGCGATTCCAGACGGTGGTTTCCCGGAACGAGATCACGAAGGACAAGCCGGAGAAGTCTCTGGTGACCGGAAAAAAACGCAGCGGTGGACGGAACGCGCTGGGCCGGATCACCTCGCGATTCATCGGCGGCGGAGCGAAGAAAGCATACCGCATCATCGACTTCAAGCGGGACAAGGCCGGTGTGCCGGCGAGGGTGGCGGCGATCGAATACGATCCCAATCGCTCCGCCCGTATCGCGCTGCTGAATTATGCCGACGGCGAGAAGCGGTACATTCTGGCTCCCGTCGGGCTTCAGGTGGGTGGAAAGGTGGTCTCCGGACCCGAAGCGGACATCCTGATAGGCAACGCGCTGCCGCTTCAGCAGATCCCTGCCGGAACGTTCGTGCATAACGTCGAGCTCCGCCCCGGGAAGGGTGGACAGATGGTGCGTTCGGCCGGCTCGCAGGCGCAACTGGTGTCGAAGGAAGGCGGATACGCGCTGCTGAAGCTGCCTTCGGGCGAGGTCCGGCGTGTGCAACTAGAGTGCATGGCAACCGTGGGCCAGGTGGGCAACCTCGATCACGAGAACGTTTCGCTTGGAAAGGCCGGCCGGAAGCGGTGGCTCGGCAAACGGCCGCATAACCGGGGTGTGACGATGAACCCGGTGGATCACCCGCACGGCGGCGGCGAGGGCCGGACGTCGGGCGGCCGGAATCCGGTGACGCCCTGGGGCCAGCCCACGCGCGGCTTCAAGACAAGGAACAACAAACGTACGGACAAGTGGGTGGTCACCCACCGGTCGAAGAAGAGGTAGCGGCGGATAGCATATGGGACGTTCTTTAAGCAAGGGACCTTTCGTGGACAGCCACCTGATGGTGAAGGTGGAAGCGATGAACTCGAAAAACGAAAAGAAGGTTTTGCGGACGTGGTCCCGCCGTTCCACGATCCTGCCGGAGTTCATCGGCCACACCATCGCGGTGCATAACGGCAAGAAGTTCATTCCGGTATACATCACCGAGAACATGGTGGGACACAAGTTGGGCGAGTTCTCACCCACGCGGACCTACAAGGGGCACGCGGCGAAGACCGAGAAGTCGTCGAGGCCCTCCTAGGAAGAGAGTGTTATGGAAGCGAGAGCGGAAGCCAGGTACATCAGGGTCTCGCCGCAGAAGGCGCGGCTGGTCGTGGACCAGATCCGCGGCCGGAAAGCGGGGGATGCCATCACCATCCTGCGGTCCACGAATAAAGGGATCGCACCGGCGGTGGAGAAGGTTTTGCGATCGGCGATCAGCAACGCGGAAAACCGCTTTAACGATGTCGACGTGGATGCGCTGTTGGTGACGCAGGCCTACGTGAACGAGGGGCCGCGAATGAAACGCATCCGGCCGGCCCCGATGGGCCGTGCATTCCGGTATCAGCGTAGGAGCGCGCACATTGTGGTCGCGGTCGGCGACCGGAAGACGGAAGAGTAGATCATGGGTCAAAAAGTTCATCCTTACGGATTCCGGCTCGGGGTCACCAAGACCTGGAAATCCCGCTGGTTCTCCAAGCAGGATTACGCGAAACTGCTGCTCGAAGATCTCGAGTTGAAAGAGAACCTGCGAACGCGGCTGAAATCCGCCGGTGTCAGTTCGGTGGAAGTGGACCGGCCGGGCAACAAACTGCGCATCACGATCCGCACGTCGCGGCCGGGCATCATCATCGGACGCAAAGGCGCCGAGATCGAGAAGCTGAAGCAGGATCTCGCCCGGAAGACCAAGCGGGATATTTTCATCGACATTCAGGAAGTGCACAAGCCGGAACTGGATGCTCAGCTTGTGGCCGAGTCGATCGCGCTCCAACTGGAAAAGCGTGTGGCGTTCCGGCGGGCGATGCGCAAGGCGGTGGATTCCGCCCTGCGGTTCGGCTGCAAAGGGATCAAGGTCCGGGTATCCGGCCGGTTGAACGGAGCGGAGATCGCCCGGAGCGAGTGGTACCTGCAAGGCCAGTTGCCTCTGCACACGCTTCGCGCCGATATCGATTTCGGATTTGCGCAGGCGTACACGACCTATGGCGTTATCGGAATCAAGACCTGGGTTTATAAGGGTGAGATTCTGGACGGCAAGCGAGGAACGTTCACACCGGAACCCGAGCCGCGGCGGCCGCAGCGCGATCGCCGGGAACGGGGACACGGCGGTGACCGGGATCATCGGGACCGGGGCGAACGAAGGGGGCCGGCACCGTTGCCTTCCCAGGCTCCGGCGGCACAGGCCGGTCCGGTGGAACAACAGGCTCCGGGCGAATTGCCGCAGCCGGCGCGCAGCACCGCGCCCATCCTTCCGCCGCTGGCGCCGCCGCTGCCCGCGTGGAAACAGGAACTGAAGCAGGAGCCGGAGCCGGCGGCGGAGCCCGAGGCCGGGAAACCAGGCGAGGGTTCGGAGCCGGGAGAGCAGCAGTAATCGGAGCGTAGAAGGGAGATATCGCCATGTTGATGCCCAAGAAAGTGAAGCACAGGAAGCAGCAGCGCGGCCGCATGCGCGGTAAGGCCTGGCGCGGCTCCGATCTTTCCTTCGGCGATTTCGGGTTGAAGGTGATGGAATGCGGCTGGATTACCGACCGCCAGATTGAAGCGGCGCGTATCGCCATGACCCGTTTCATCAAGCGCGGAGGGAAGGTCTGGATCCGTCTGTTTCCGGATAAGCCCATTACCAAGAAGCCGGCCGAGACCAGGATGGGTAAAGGTAAGGGCGCGCCGGAGCAGTGGGTAGCGGTGGTGCGGCCGGGCAAGGTTCTGTTTGAAATGGAAGGCGTTCCTCGCGATGTGGCGGAGGAAGCGATGCGGCTGGCGGCGCAGAAACTCCCGCTGCCGTGTAAGATGGTCGCCCGCGAGAGGGTGGAGTAGCAGATGAGAGCGGAAAAGGTTCGGGAACTCGACAGCAAAGAGCTGAACATCAAGCTGAGAGAGATGGAAGATCAGCTTTTCCGGCTGAAGTTCCAGATCGGGATGGGCCAGGCGGACGGACTGAAGAAGCTGCGGCAGATCCGGAAAGACCGCGCGCGGATGTTGACCATTCTGCACGAGCGCGCGCTGGCCGGACAGGGTCAGGACCGGCGCCGGAAGGGGGCCAGATAACCATGACGGAAGCACCCGTCGCCGGAATCCGGAACGAGAAGACCGGCCAGGTGGTTTCCACCAAGATGCAGAAGACCATCGTGGTGGAGGTGACCCGGCGGGTCCCGCATCCGCTGTACAAGCGGATTGTGACCAGGCGCAAGAAGTTCTACGCGCATGACGAAGAGCAGACCGCCAGGCCGGGCGATATCGTGCGCATCATCGAATCGCGGCCGTTGAGCAAGCTGAAGCGCTGGAACCTTGCGGAAGTGTTGAGGCGCGCGGCGCAGGTTGGCACTCTCGAAGAGGAAGAGAAGGAGACATCCCTATGATCGGAATGCGAACCATTCTCGACGTGGCGGATAACAGCGGAGCCAAACGGCTCTCCTGTATTCTGCCGCGCGGCGGCGACCTCGGGCTGAGGGCCGGATTGGGCGACATCATTACCGCTTCCGTCAAGGAAGCCGCGCCGGACTCCAATATTAAAAAAGGCAAGGTCGTCCGGTGTGTGATCGTGCGGATGCGGAAAGAGACACGGCGCAGAGACGGCACCTATATCCGGTTCGATTCGAACGCCGCGGTGTTGATTACCGAGACGGGCGAGCCGGTCGGCACGCGTGTGTTCGGCCCGGTGGCTCGCGAGCTGCGCGACAAGCGATTCATGAAGATCGTCTCGCTGGCGCCGGAGGTGATCTGATGGCGCGGCAGCAGCAGAAAGCGACGCCTCCGCGGCACCAGGGCGTCCCGAAGACCCGGATCAAGTCCAAGATCAAGAAGGATGATATCGTCAAAGTCATCACCGGGCGCGACAAGGGCAAGACGGGGCGTGTATTGAACGTCGATCGCGAAAAAGGAAGGGCGCTGGTGGAAGGTGTGATGCTGATCAAGCGGCATACCCGCCCGAATCCTTCCAAGCAGATCAAGGGCGGCATCGCCGAGCGGGAAAGTACCATCCACCTTTCCAACCTGATGGTGATGACTTCGGGTGGTGTGGCTACGCGCGTCGGCTACCGTGTGGAAGGGACCGGCGCGGGCCAGCGGCGCGTGCGCATCGCCAGGAAGACCGGCGAGGTTCTGGATAAGAAAAGCTAGTGACCGCTTGCTCACGCGCGCGGCTCAGTACCGGCTTCGGAGCCGCGACCGCGAGGGAGCGTGGGATGAAGGAAATGGACGAATAGTGCTATGGGCGCGAGGTTGAAAGAGCATTACACGAAGAACGTGATTCCAGGGCTGATCAAGGAATTCGGCTATAAGAACGTAATGGCCGTTCCGAAGCTGGAGAAGATCTCCTTGAACATCGGCTTGGGAGAAGCTACCCAGAACCCGAAGCTGATGGATCCGGCGGTGTCCGAGCTGGCGCAGATCGCCGGTCAGAAGCCGGTTGTGACGAAGGCGAGTAAATCCATCGCGGCCTTCAAGCTGCGCGAGGGCATGTCGGTGGGTTGCATGGTGACGCTGCGCGGCGACCGCATGTATGAGTTCTTCGACCGGCTGGTGAATGTTTCCCTGCCGCGGGTTCGCGACTTCCGGGGCGTGTCCACGAAATCGTTCGACGGGCGCGGCAATTACACGCTGGGGATCAAGGACCAGTTGATCTTTCCCGAGATCGACTACAACAAGGTCGAGAAGATCAAGGGAATGAATATCTGTATAACGACGACGGCCAGGACGGATGCCGAAGGTCTGGCTCTGCTGCGGCAGCTCGGTATGCCTTTTCGTCAATAGAGGAAATTGAAGGGATCGTGGATGGCAACAACGGCCAAAATCGCTAGGGACCTGAGGCTTGAAAAAGCCAAGCAGGCGAGAACAAAAAAGCTCCGCTGCCGGCATCGGAACCGCTGCCGCCGGTGTGGGCGGCCCCGCGGGTATCTTCGCAAGTTCAATCTCTGCCGGATCTGTTTCCGGGGGTTGGCGCTGGCTGGAGAGATCCCCGGTGTCATCAAGGCTAGCTGGTAGGTATCGGAGGGTTAAGACAGAATGGTATCTGATCCGATCGCCGATATGTTGACGCGGATCCGCAATGCGCAAATCGCGCGGCATCCGAAAGTGGATGTGCCCGGTTCGAAGCTCAA
>JADLCF010000003.1 GCA_020847315.1 Bryobacterales bacterium
CGGGTGCCGGTCTTCCACGATGGCACGGATGAACTCGTGCGTGATGAACGTGTGCGAGTTGCCGTGACCTGTCTTGACGCGCATCGAAGGCGGCAGCTTTTCCAGGTGATCCGGCTGCTTGAAAGCCTCGATCTTCACGTCGCCCTCGGGATATCCGTTCGCGTCGATGACGGTCTTCCCGTCCTTCGATATTTTGATTAAAGTATTCGGCGAGCCTTCGGGCCTCTCCATGATGTACGACAGCCGGTCCCCGTAGAATTGGGCGCGTTCGGTTCCACCCGCCGCGACGTGCCAGAAGACGCTGATGCGCGAAGAGTGGCCTTTCGAGGTGCGGAAGAATCCCGTCGTATTCCAGAACGGGTTCGTGTACATGTTCGTTTGCAGAACTTCGTGACCGTCGCCCCAGCCAATGGCCTGAACGCTTGTCAGACGCTCGCCGGTGACGGGAACCACCATTCCGGTGCAATGTGTCGGATAGAGCATGGGTGGGAAGCCATAACGCCACGTGGGGTTCCCGATCTTATCGAACATGAGGGGAATCAGGCCCTCGTGGTGATACTCGGCCTCGGAATAGAAAATCGTCCCGAATTCGCCCTTGCGCTGCATCTCCATGCACGTCATGATCTCCGGCCGGTAGTAGCTGGTCTCCGCCATCATGTAGCGCATGCCCGTGGAACGCACCGTTTCAAGGATTCGCTCCAGTTCTTCCACCGTTATTCCGGCGGGCACCGCGCTGATCACGTGTTTGCCCGCCTTCATGCTCTCCATGGCCATCCATGCGTGCAGCGGCGCGGGTGTGAATACTCCCACGGCGTCCAGCTTGGCTTTCGCCAGCATTTCCCGGAAGTTCGTAAAGGTGGCACCGCAGCGGTAGACTTCCGACAGGCGTTGCAGACGATCGGGCCTGATGTCGCACACCGCTTCCACCTTGCAGTCCGGCTGCAGATGCCATTGAAAGCTGGACCCGAAACCGCCGCCCACCACGCCGATGCGGACAGGCCGGGGTGACGAGGTCTGAGCGCCAACCGAAGCCACTCCGGCGCATCCGGCGACAAAGGACCGGCGTGAGACGTCCATAAATTTCCCTCCTTGTCTGAAGTGCTTTTGGTCCCGACCAGCATATCGAAACTTGTGAAGGTTGATAAGCTATCGAAGACAGTGTTATCCCAAATGGTACATGGCTTCGTTTCAGGGGATTTATGCCGCTCCCGTTACTCCCCGGCGCGCGAGTGGCCATGAGATCGACCTCGCGGCCATGCTCGAATTCGTGGACTATCTCGGCGAGAGCGGTGTGGATGGAATCGCATTGCTCAGCCCGGCGAGTGAATTCGTGCATTTTAACCCGGAGGAACGAGTGCGCGTGACCGCGCTGGCCACCAAGCGAAGCCGCCTGCCAGTACTTGCAAATTGCTCACACTCCACTCTCGACGGTGCCGTTTTTATCGCGCAGGAAATCAGCGGCGCGGGCGTTGCGGGGTTATTGCTGATGCCGCCCTATTTCTTCCGCCACGAACAACCGGAGATCGAGCGGTTTTATCTTGAATTTATGGATCTGTGCGGTGCATCCCCGCCCGTTTATCTCTCGAATGTGCCTTCTTTCACCAGTGAAATCGCTCCCGCGACGGCGGCACGGCTGCTCGCGACCGGCCGATTTGCAGGCATCCACGACGCAAGCGCGCGCTGGGGTGCATTCGATTCGAATGCCGGGTTCCCCTGCATCGCGGGATGCGACGCCGCGTACGCCGGCGCGCGCTCGAAGGGAGCCGCCGGTGCTATCTCGGAGGCCGCTTGTGTTGTGCCGGAGTTGATGGTGGCGCTGGACCGTGCAATCGCGGCTGGCGCGCCGGATGCCATCGCACGTCTGGAAGCCCGGCTCAATGAGCTTTTGGGGTGGATCGATTCGTTCCCGTCACCGGTTGGCATTCGGGAAGCCGCCGTGGCGCGGGGCTTGAAAGCCGGTCCTCCAGCGGTCCCGCTTGGGCCGGAAAATGTACAACGGACGGGGGAATTCCGCGCCTGGTTTCAGGCATGGCTGCCCGCTGTACAAAAGGAGTGCAAGGATGTTTAGTGTAGGAACCGCTCGCTCATGCTCGCGGCTCAGTGCCGGCTTCCGAGCCGCGACCGTGAGGGAGCGGTCTGTCAAGCTATTTCTTTTTCTATTCTGTGCTCTGGCTCTGCGCGCTCAGGTGTACCCTGCCGGACCGCAGGTGCTCACGTTCTTTTCCGGTATTGACGACTCCGATCAACCATACGCCTTATATCTGCCGAAGAACTTCGACGCCGCGAAGAAGTATCCGCTGGTGGTCAGCCTCCATGGGGCATGGTCCAACCATCGTTTGAATTTGCGGCGCGTGTTTGGCAAAGGGAATCGGGCAGGCGAGACGGACCCCGAGGCCACCCGTTACTTTCCGGCACTCCGGGATGTCGACTTCCTTGTTGCCTCTCCGTATTCGCGCGGCACCATGGGTTACCAGGGCATTCCCGAGCAGGATGTCTACGACGTGCTGGCCGACGTGAAAAAGCGCTTTCCCATTGATGAAGACCGGATTTACCTGACAGGTCTTTCGATGGGCGGCGGCGGAACATTCTGGCTCGCCCTGACCCGGCCCGATATCTGGGCAGCCATCGCGCCGGTCTGCGCCGCCGTTCCGGAAGGCTCGCTCGACCTCGCGCCGAATCTTCTGAACATACCCGTTCACTTGTTTCATGGGGATGCCGACCCGGCGGTTCCCGTGGAGCAGTCGCGGAAGTGGAACCATGAACTGCTGCGCATCGGCGCAA
>JADLCF010000004.1 GCA_020847315.1 Bryobacterales bacterium
CCTTCACCCGGGATCGGCTCCGCGTGGCGGGCGGCGCGGCGGCCGTCATACTTCAGGATATTCACAAAGACGCCCAACAGAACGTGCAGCAGGAAGTAGAGCGAGCGAACCAGCGTGATGCTGCTTGAGCCGCGCAACCGGGGGCGCATCGCGCAGGGAATCTCCCGGGAGCGGAACGCGCGGCGCTGCAATACGACGAGCGCTTCGATCTCCGGATACTCCAGCGGAAAGACGCGGCTGAACACGCCCAGCGCCGCACGGTTCACGCCCACGAAACCGGAGGTGGGGTCCCGCACGGGTTGGCCCAGGATGGGCCTAAGCATCAGGCGGAAGAAGCGGATCACGAGGCCGCGAAGGAACGTGGTTTGATAGCCATCGTTGGTGATGAAGCGGCTGCCGATGACCATCTCGACGCCGCTCCCGCGGAGTTCGTCGTAGATGCGGCGGATATCCCTGGGGTCGTGCTGGCCGTCGCCGTCGATGCGGATGACGTAGGAAAAGCCAAGCTCAAAGGCGAGCTTGTAGCCCGCTTGCACAGCCCCGCCGAGGCCGAGGTGATGCGGCAGACGTAGCACGCGGGCGCCCGCGCGTTCCGCTTCCGCCACCGTGGCATCCGTGGAGCAATCATCCACCACCACCGCGGCGCATCCGGGAAGCACGGACCAAAGCTCCGCCAGGACATCCGCGATGCACCGCTCTTCGTTGTAAGCGGGAATGAGCACCATCAGGTCCGCTGGCGCGGCATGCGTGGGGGTCGGGCTCGGAGCGGCAGGCATGGCTAGTGTTTTGCAACCTCTTCGAGTGTGGCGCGCTGGCTGTAGATAGCCTCGCGAAAACGCTCTTTCGAGACGCGGGTATAGGTGAGGATCAACTCGCGCCGCCGCAGCAGCCGGGGCAGCACCGCCAATGCGGCGGCGTGCGCCTTGAGGACGAGCCAGGGGGCCTTCCAACCATGGCGAGAGCGCGCGAAGTCCGCCGTCTTCCCCTCACCGGAAATCGCTTCGCGGAGTTGATAGAGATAGCGCGCGGGTGCGAAGAAGACAGCCGCGATCGCATCGGTGAGCGGAAAATTCTTGAGGACGACGAAGAGGCGGTTCCGCTCGACGAGAAATGCCTTCAGGGGAGAGGCGGCTCCGGCCGACTGCGAGTAGCGGTGCTCGACGATGGCGTCCCGCACGTAGCGGCAACGCCAGCCTTGCCAGAGCAGGCGGAGGCCGAGATCCGTATCTTCGCAATAGAGTTGAAAGTCTTCGTCGAAAGGCCCGGAGGTTCCGGGCAGCGCGATTTCGTTGAGCGCCTTGCGGCGGTAGAGAGCGGCGCACCCGCTCGGAATCAGGCACGCAACCGGGGAGTCATCTACCCTCCATGGCCGGCGGTGGGATCGCTGGATACTGCTGCCGTCGCGGCTCAAGAGCATGCCGGTGGAATCAAGCAGTTCCGTTCCTGCGAGGCGGATCTGGCAGCTAAACATCCCAAACTCCGCGAAGGTGGTTGCGTCATCGACCAGCGCGCGCAACCAATCCGGGTGAGCGGGAGCATCGTCATTAAGCAGCGCCACGAGGGGCGCGGACGTGAGCTTGAGCGCCTGGTTGATGGCGCCTCCGAACCCCGCGTTGCTCTCCATGTAGATCATCGCCAAATCGAAGCGGCTCTCCACGGCCTGGTTTGCGGCGGCCCGGGTTCCGCTATTATCCACAACCACGACATCGAAATCCCGATAGGACTGCGCGGCAAGGGAATCAAGGGTGTCGCGAAGGTTCCCGCCCGCATGGAGCGTGGGGATCACCACAGTTACCGGATGTTTCGCCAACTCCCTATTCTACGAGAGCTTCCCCGGCAACGAAGTGGATACAATCTTGGCATGGTGAAAACAACGGTTGTAGGGAGTTACCCGGTTCCGCAATGGCTGCTGGGCAACACGAGCAAACTTGTGCTGCGCGACGCGATCGCGGTGGTGCTCAAGACGCAGGAACTGGCCGGTATCGACGTGGTGGCCGATGGAGAGTTGAATCGCTTCGACCCGAGCCATCCGGAGACAAACGGCATGATCGATTACTTCGTGGGGCAGATGAGCGGCATCCACACGAAGTTTTCCTTGAGCGACATCGAGGCGTTTCGAGGTGACGAACAATTGCGCTACCGCAGCGTGCCGGCGGGCGTGGTGGAAGCGCCGCTGGGCGAGGGAACGCTCAACCTTCCCGCGGATTATGAGTTCACGCGAACGCTCACCCGGCAACCGCTGAAGTTCACTTGCACCGGACCTCACATGCTTACGAAAGTGTTGACGGACCGCCATTACAAGGACCGCGCGGCGCTGGCAATGGAGATCGCCCGGGTTCTGCGCGCGCAATTGAGCCGGATCGGCGCGGCCGTGGTGCAACTCGACGAAGCCAATATCGTGGGTCATCCGGAGGATCAACCGTGGGCGGCGGAGGCGATCAATCACGTGCTGGACGGGGTGCCGGAGGGTTCGGAACGAGCGGTGCATATCTGCTTCGGGAACTACGGAGGCCAGTCCGTGCAGAAGGGCCTCTACCGCAGCCTGATGCCGTTCCTCAACCGGCTGCACGCCGATCATCTGGTGCTCGAGTTCGCGCGGCGCGGTTACGATGAGCTGGATGCATTCCGGGAACTGCGGCCGGAAATCGCGGTGGGGTTGGGCGTCATCGACATCAAGGACAACGGGATTGAGAGCGCGGAAGAGATTGCACGCCGCCTTGAGAACGCGCAGCAGGTACTGGGCGCCGGACGGGTGGCTTACATTCATCCGGATTGCGGCTTCTGGATGCTGCAGCGCAGCGTGGCCGACGGCAAGATGAAGGCGATGGTGGCCGGGCGCGATTTGTTCGAAGGGCGGGGATAAGGGCTGCGCGATCCGTGCCGCATGCGCCTCAACCGTGAAAGCCGATGCGCATGCGACGCGGCTTGCCGACGGGCGGATAGCCAACCAGGCAATACTGATCGAGTGCGAAAAGTGTAACGGATTCGAGCGATTCGTCCAGCGCGAAATCCAGCTCCTTGCGCCAACTGCTCGAGTAATCGCCAATTCCAACGAGGTGGGCGCGTTTTGCATTCGGGAAGCCCTTCTGGGCCGAGACCGCGACCGTCTCCATGCTCTTGTTGAGGTTCGACGCGAGCGTGAAGATAAAGCTCTCCGTCTTGAGGCATTCTAGATTCGCGGTGTTCCATGCGTCGCCGGGAAAGTTCACGGCCTTCCCGATGGGGCTGTCGTTAACGTCGGGCGGGTAGAGCACCTCGAAGCGCGCGGTGGGGTGGAGACTTCTCACGTAGCTGAAGATGCCTTCCGAGAAGGCGCCGAGCCGGTCTCGCAGAAACTGGATTTCGTCCGCGAACGCCGCCGGGTTCTGATACTGATCGACGATGCAAGCCATCGGACGCCCGAACTGCGCGAGGAACGCGGCGGTGGCGTCCTCATCGTAAAAGGGCATGCCGGAGGAGTTCGGGAAATACCAATACTGCACTTCGCCCAATTGCAGATAAGGGGCAAGCCCTCCATCCACCATCAACTGCGCCGTCTCGGCGTGGATCTCCCGCCAGAACGCGAGGCTCTTGGCGGAGAAGTTCGTTTGCAATGCCGGGGTGTTGAGTTCCACAGCGCTTTGATCCCAATAGCGCTGGGCGATCCCTTCGCTGACGCTCCGGTCGCCATGGCGCAGTTCCGTGCTGTACGCAGTGACGCAATCGATGTTCTCCTGCGCGAGCGCGCCGAAGAAGGCGCGATGCCAATCCCGCATGGCGCGGTTCAACTTCGGCGTGGCATGGATGTCGGTTCGCCAAACGCCGTCCGCGCCGCCTTCCAGATGCGTGGCGGAAGCGGAGGCATAGAAGCTTCCGGAAGAGGGAGTGGCGGCGGCGGTGATCTTGTTCCCATCGATTCCCAGGCGGCGGGAGACGATGCGCAGCGTCGCCCCCGCGGCTTCCGCGCGGATGGCGGTAGAGCCGTCGTTGATCCGCAAGGCGAACGCGAGGGCAATCGTCTGCGCGCTGTCGCCGGCGCGGTTGAGATGGGTGAAGACGGTGTCGAACGAGGGGCCGTAATCGAGATTGCCGATGCGCAATTCCGTCGTGTTTCCAAAGACGGGTTGGCCGTGGAAGGTGATGCTGGTCTCCGCGTGTGTGTAACCCTGATTGCGAAGCTGGTAAAACCACATCGCTCCCACATAGTGATTCACGCGGCCGCGAAAACCGAGACGGCGCAGGAGCGCTACGGTTCTTTCCGGCGCGATGGAGAGGCTATGGTCCGTATCCCAATCCGTGGATAGGCTGAGTTGCGAATGGCTCGGCAGGGCGGGGAACGCCGTATCCGGCTGAGCGATTTCGAGAAAGTCAAAGTAGAAGGTGCTGCCATCCGCGGCTTTCGTGAGCACGACCTCATGATTGCCCGCGGGCATAAGCTGCACGAAGCGGCGAACCAGATTGTCCTCCCCCGCAACCTGGAAATGCTGTGTCTGGGGTGTGGCGCCGTTCACGGAGACACTCACGTTGCCTCCCGCGCCGTGCGCCCGGGAGCCCAGATAGAGCTCATGCGCCTGCGGGTGAAAGTACTGCAAGGTGACGCTTGCGCTATCTTCACTGGTCCAGTGAATGCTTCCTCCGGAGTAGTTCCCCTTTGCATGAGCCCACGCACCGGAGTACTGCGCCACGGCGCCGGAGTCTTCCAATCGGCGGCTCCCCGCGCCCGCGAAGCGGTAGGTGGTCCCCGTGCCGGAGACGGCCCAGTTGAAAATGTTCACCGCGAATTCGAGACGCTCGAACTCGCCGTCGCTGAGGGGCGCGGCGTAGGTCCAGCGCAGCTTGCGGACGTGCTGCCAATCGATGGGATTGCCGTCCTTATCCGGGATGACTGCAAACGGAAGCGTCACGCGGAAGAGAGCCGGGCTCGTGCCGCCGCTCATCACGGCGAATGGCTTATCCCAGGTGAGACTGCCGGTTCCCTTTACGTAGTTGTAGATGCCCACGCGATTGCCGTTCGCGCCGGGATGACGATAACCCGGCGCGCCGGGGAAGCCGATGTAGCGTAACTCCAGGGTGTTGCCGTTCGCGGTGGCCTCAATGCCGCCCGGAAATGTATTGAACCCATCCGCGAGCGTCTGCACGATGGTTGCGGGGGTCTCGTTCGCGTAGGCTTGGTGAGTTCGGTGCTCCGCATGCCAGGAAAGCCCGACGATATCGCCCGCGGCCGGTATACCCGTGAGTGTGAATGAGCAGGACGCGGGCTGGTACGAGCCGGTGAGCGCTTGCGCGTAAGGCATCAGCGGCACTCGGTGAAACGCGGAGACCCCGTTGTGCTCCGTCCACACACGTAGCTGATCCCATTCGACGGTGGGGAAGAGCGTCGAATCCATGGGAATCGCGTTGGCTCGCTGCTCGTCGTATTGCAGTGTGATGCCGCTGAGATCGCCGTCGGGGAAGTTTCTCCAGAGGGGATGATCAATGGGGTTATCGCGCGTCCACTCCACCACGCACCAGTCGCTCTGCTGCCGCCACTCACCTGTGAGATCGAATGCCGTGGCGGAGGCTTCGCTTAGCGCGGCGATCGCGGAAGGCTGTTCGAAGTAGACCTGCAGATCCTGGTCTGGACGCAGTTTCTGAAAGGTTTCCATTGTGTTTCCATTCCCCGGTGGATCTATCGCGGCCTTGTTTGTGAGCGCCGGTGTGGCTCAGATTCGAATTCGCACGGAGAGGTCGCGCCCCGGGATGGTTCCGCTCGAGTGCTGCACGGAGCGAACATTGATGCCGAGGCGTCCGCCGCTGCGCAGTGGGGGCAGGAACACGCCGGAAACCGTGTTGGAGAACGCCGAGCCTTGCGCAAAGGTGAGGGAGCAATACACAGCCTGGTCCAGCGTGATGTCGAGTTCCACCGGGCCGCCGGTGGCCGGGGATTCGAGCGTGGCATAGACGTCTTGCACGCTGTGGTCGCGGTCAATTATGAGGGGAATCGCGGCATCGTCCTCAATCGCCAGGTAGCCTTCGGCGAAGAGGGCGTATTGCCCGCCATAGCCGGTGCGAAGCCCGTAATCGCTCAGCCCCGTGAAGGCTTGCAGGCAAAGGGCTCCCGGGCCCACGCGATTCGTGAACCAGAGTTCCGCCGCGGCAATTCCTGCGTGCGGCAGATAGAAGGTTTGCTCAAATGCGCCGCTCGCCGGGCTGCCAAAGAACTGCAGGGGAACCGCGAACACCATTCCCCGCTTCTCCAGCCGGAAGGGCAATGCGCTGGTTGCGTGGGCGGCGGCGGAGGTAGCCAAGGCGCCACGTTCCACCGTGAAACTGAAGGGAGAGCCCGCTGCGGCTACGCGTAGGATCTCGTGATCGATCTGGAGGAAATCGCCTTCGGACACGCCCGGATCATGCGTGAAAGCGATCGTCGTGGACGCATCGTCGATGTCCGTGGCGAGGCGCGCTTGCGGGAGATCGAGCAGTTCGTCGCGATAGTAGATTTCCATCGTGCCGCTCTGGATGGTCGCCGTGTTCTCGAGCGTGCCGAAGCCGACGCCCGAGAGCCGGAAATCTCCATTCGCTCGCGTTCCTAGCGTGAAGAACGGCTGGCCGGGAGCCTCTGCGTCCACTGGAACAAGGCCGCCCCCACCGATCATCCAGCGCGTAATCACAGAGCGGTTGGCGGGAGATTCCGCGTCAAGCGCGTTCGCGGCAACACCGAGAATCTCCACCACCGCACCGCTGGTATTGGGGATCTGGAAGGATGCCGGAGTCCCCGTGGTCTTGCATCCCAAATGCCAAGTGGGCTGAGCGATGGCGAAACTGCTGGTGATATCGGGAGGAACGGTCCATGGCTCAACGAAAAGAGTGTTCGCGTTGTTCGAAAGGATAACGCGCTCTTGGCCCTTGCCTTTGCCGCTCACAATCCAGACAAGCTTGCCTTGGAATTGATCCGCGGCCCAGGTGGCGGTTGCCCAGGAAATGCTCGCGCTATCGGCCGCGGTGTTGGGGACTTCGGGATGAAGTTCCTCGCGCCAGTAGAAGTTCGCGTGATGGAAGTTTGTATCGGGCGGCACGGCGGGCAGATAGAGAAGGCCGGTATCCGTGAAAGTAGTGGCCGAGGCGGGGAGTGTGGCGATCCGGTAGCAGACGTCCGTGGACGGGCCACGGTAGATACGGATTTCGCTCGCCGCATTCGCCGCCTGGATTGGTTGCAGGAGCACTCCGAAGCCACCGGCTCCGCTGGGAATCGCCGCCACGATCGGGGGAGTAGTTTCGCTCTCAAGCCCGTTCGCGTCCACAGAGGTCAAACGGTAGTAATAGGTCTCGCCGGGCGGCAGGGATCCGGCGCCGGGAACGACGGCGGACGAGAGCGGCGTCACGGGTGGCGCAAGGTCCGCGGAGACTTTGATCGCGGGGAGGAGGAAGCCGCACGAGAGTTGAATGCGGTAACTGCCATCGCTTGCGGGCGCAGCGGATTCAACGACATCGAAGTTTGTCGTTCCGTCCGTGTACACGATTCCACCGGAAAGTGGGCGCGGCGTCGAGAAGGCGCTGCCTGGCCGGCGGTACCGGTCGATACCGCCGATTGCATCAAGGACGGTATCGGAGTACCAGCTATCGATGTGAAGCTGCGCGATGATCTTCGTGGTTTGCAGATCGGCGGACGGAGAAATGCGCGTGATGCGGAATGCCTGGCGGTCAAGCCCGTGCTTGGGGTAGGTGATGGTGATCAGATCTCCCGGCCGGACACCCAGGCCGCGCAACCCGGTCTCAAATTCCACAAACGTGTTGCCCGCGGTGGCGCGCCGTAGCGCCGCATAGACGGAGCGGGCGGCTTGCGGATAGGTGCTCAAGCCCATCGCGCTGCTGTTTCGAACCACCTCCTGCTTGCGCCGCCGCACTTCGCGGCTATCGAAGAGCGAAATGCGATCCGTTTGGAAATCGTTCCATTCATCCTGAAATTCCGCGTAGATGCGGTTCGGGCAATCGGATGCGGGTTTACTGAAAATGCGGAAGGCAGGAGCACCGGAACTCCTGCGCAGGATGCCTCCGCGCCCGCTCGTGCCATCGCCAAACTCATAGACGGGCCAGCCGCCGTTCAGCGCTTCGGTGGCGTTGCTCAGCGTGCTTCTCGTCGGCTGCTGCAAAGCGAGTGTCGATTCCACAGCCGCTTCCAGCATCCCGTCGGAGTTGCTTCGAAGAAAGAGGAAGCTGGCTTCGCGAATGCCGCGCAGGATCTCCGCCACGCTTCGCCGCTTCTGCAGCACCAGATTGCAGGAAAACCGCGGCTGCATATGGGTTGCGCCGCTCCACGTGCCCACCTCGACGAGTTCGCCGCAATGGGCGGCGGCGCGCGCGAAGCTGGGCAGATCGATCTCCGCCATCTGCCAGCCGCTACGCAGCAGCACATCCAGCAATACCCAGGCGGGGTTGGAGGAGTGCTCAAAACCCGCGGAGGCCCCTGACTCCGCGAACGTGAGCATGTGCAGACCCTTCAGCAGGACCTCCACGATAGGCGCGGCCGCGCCTTTCTGGAGTGCATTGGGGATCACCACTTCGAGAGTCGTCATGCTGCCATGGGGGTCTGCTTCCGGGTCATACCCATCGTTATCGGGCTTCGAAAGAAAGCTTCCCTCGCGCGCGCCACCGGCCACGCGCTTGAACCAGCCCGTGGACGACATGTCGCGTCCTTCGACCGCCGCGGGAATGCTTGCTCCGTTAACCACGACGCGCGAGACCTCTTCCACGGGGCCATCGCACAATAGCAACAGCATGCGGGTGAGATTGCCATCGTTGATGGAGTGAATCAGCGGCGGCGTTAACCAACCCTGGCCATACACAAGCGGCGCGGCATCGTTACTTCGAGGATGGTTGCCGTTGACCACGGCAGGTTGCATCGCACGGCTGCCGTGGGTCCGCACCAGAATGCTCGCGGGCAAGTAGGTGAATCCTCCGAAGCGGCGCGTTGTCTGGTTTGCCGCATCCTTATCGAGCATCCCTCGGCTTGCGCAGTCTGCCCGCGTGCCGGAGCAACTGGTGAACGGATTCGCGCCATCGAGATTTCCTCTCCCCCCCGCCATGCCGGCCGAGTACCCGCAGCGGAAAAACATCGAGTGACGTCCGTTTGCGCCGCCGTCGAGCGCTTCCGTTCGTGTTTCCGCATCGTAAGGGAAATGCCAGGGGCAACGGCGCTGCAGCGGAGTGGCGGGCAACTTCGCGTGAAACAGAGAGAAGCGATTCTCCGCGGCCAGCACCATTCGTGACTCGTCCACGAGCGACGGCATATCCGCCACGCCGCGGAACACAACCATGGGTGGCGCCGCCACATCGCCGGTCCCGCGTTCGAAGAACACGAAACGCGCGATCACTTCCGCGCCCTTGAAGCCGTGGGTGCGCTCCACCTGGGATAGAAGCCCATCGGTGTTCGAGAGGGTGATGCCGATGCGCGTGAAGGCGCCGATCGCATCCTCACCGCCCAACGAATTTTCGTGAAGCTGCTGCTCGACGACACGCCGGCTATAGGCGTTCCCCTCTACGGTGCACGCTTGTGCCGCGAATCGCTCGATGTGGCCATCCGTGAAGCGAAACTCAAAACACATCAGCGGCGTCGCGGTGGAGACCGCTTCTTTCAGTTCGAAGATTGTGCTCATGAGAAGGTTTCCGATGGGGCTCAGTTGGGAAGGGGCGCTGTGACGATCAACGCCGTCTGGTGGCAGTTGGGGCCGAGGGTGGTGACGCGCAAGGTATCTTGCGCGAACCTGGCCTCCGCGTATACGCCGCTATTCGCGCTGCTGCGTTTGTAGCGGGAGGGGGAGCATTGCACTTCAAGTTGGAATCCGGCTATGTCCGCACTCGCGCCGGCATCCAGCCGCACACCGGCTTCCACCGTCTCCCCCGCGCTCCAGAAATGTCCGCCGAAATGGATCCGCTTCCACTCGCTCCCAAGAGCGTACGTGATGCTTTCCTCTCCGCTAGCGGATCGCAGCAGGAGAGTGATCGCCCCGCCCCCCGGCGCGCATGCGTAAACGCTCAGCACCCAGCGGTGGCTGGCGTCCGCGTGGACTGTCTGGTAAATCTCTGAAGATTGTCCGGAGGCCGTGAGGCGAAATGCCTGTTGTGCCTCCGCGGGCGCCGAGGGCGCGGCTGCGAGCGCGAGCCCAGCCGTCTTCTCCCAGGCCGGTACTTCCAGATCCTCGCTGTAGGCAAGCAGATTCGCTTCGGGATCGAGGAATACGAACGAATCCAGCGGCCCACGCACGGCGCGGAAGAAACTCTGTAATGAGGCCATCTCGTTATCGGCTAAGCCTTGATATCGCAGCCACCATGCGATGCGCCGCGCGCCGGGGTCGGTGGCGCGAAGGCTCGTGTGGAGGTCGCTGGCATTGACCACCGTGCGGTATCGCGTGGTCCGGCGGATGGGGAACTGCGCCCCGATCCCTTCATTCAAATGGGGGAAGTATTGAGCCATGGGAACTACTCGTCCTCCGCGAAAATCTCGATCTCGACCGCGAACATACCGTTGTGCGTGTGCTCAAGTGCCAGAGCGTCACTCTTGAACCAACAGGTCTCAAACCAGACGCCCGTCCAGGGGTCGCGAAAGCGGAAGCTCGTCGCGCGGCCGGCCACCGATTCAAAGAAACCGGTCACGCGCGCGGCGTCTGCTTCGTTCAATCGCTGCAAACGAATTGTCCACGAGCGTTGCATCGGGAAGCCGGCGGGAAATCGCTGCTCGCCGCCGTCCACATATCGCTGAATCACCACCGGCGCGAGAATTTCAAAGCTGGCGGGGTGCTGCGCCACGGCGTGGCAGCCAATCTCGGGGAAATCGGGCATTCGGTTAGTCCTCCCAAATCTCATCGCGGAGCGCGTGGTTGCGGGCAAGCGCCTCCCGCACTGCGCTGGCGATATCGTCGCTGCGCGCGGAGAAGGATTGCGCGTCAAGCGCATTCACTTGCACGACGACGGTAGGCGGCCCTGTTTGCGCTTCGGCGCGATCCCCGCCTGTGGGGTTCCCGGCGCGGCCAGGTGCGATGCCGGGTTCCACATCGCCGACGCCCTGCCGCTGCGTGTTGACGTCGTATTCGAGGAAGAGCGCGCCGGGTTTCTCGTAGGCCGGCAGCGTTGGACTTGGATCGCTTTCCCCTCCGAAGAGAGACCGAAGCAAGCCGGCAACCAGTCCCGCCCCTCCGCCGAGCAGGCCCTCGGCGAACGAACCGGCAATCTCCTTGATCCCTCCATCGGCAGGCGTCGTATCCAACGCGCCGGCGATGCTGCTCAGTAGCCCCGTGCCCGGAGCGGCCCGTCCGCCCTGCCCAAGCAGCGATTCCAGCTTCTCGATGAGATCTCCGACGGTTGATTTGCTTGAAGCCATCAAACTCTCCTGTTCCCTTGGTCAACGCTGGATATGGAAGCCCCGCTGCCGCTCCGCATCCTCTTGCCTTCCGGCCCTCTCTTCGTTGCGCAGACGGTCCAGCCATGCGAAGGCGTCGAGAGACCGCGCGCTTTGTTCCGGCAGGAATGGTTTGCCGCAGTGCGCCCACCAGGCATGCGCTTCGATCAGCGCCACGCTCAAGCCGGTAATCAGCGGCTTCGGGCATGCCTTCAATACCAGATCGCCCGACGCCCAGACCGGTGGCGCGTCCGCGGCAGGTGTGATGCCGAGATAGCCGCAGTTCCGTTCCCGCTCGAGGCCCAGAGCCCTGCAATCCGCGCACTTCCAGCCGGGCTCCGCTTGGCGGCTGAACCGGAAGGCGATGGCTAGTTTTTTCGTTCTTCTCCGGTGAGTTCGCATTCCGCGCGAATGCGGTCCACGATCTCTTTCATCAACGCTTCGGGGCCTCGTTCAATGAGCGATTCCGCTTCGGCGGGGATGCCGTCGATTGCAACACCCCGCAGTTCCTTGAGGCCCCATCGCAAGTATTCGAGGTCAATGCAAATCCGCAGCGCCTCGGCCCGGACCCGGTCGTCAAGCGCGTCCGATGCGCGCAGCATTTCGAGTTGCGAAGCGAGTTCGCCCATGCGCGAGAGCAGCTCCAAGCGCCGCGCGGCGGACATGCGGTGCAGCACAAATTTCACGCCCGGCAACGCCGTGCTTTCGAACGTCGTCTCCGATGCATAGAGCACGGGGGCAGGGTGTTTATGCGAAAGCAATGGAAATTTCATCATTCATCACTCCATAGGCCAGGCTGCCGGGATAGCTCATCACCACGCGGGACTCCGCGTCCGCGATCTCCGGAATTTCGGGGATGAACCGTGGGATGTGAATTCCCACGAGTTGCCCGGCCTTGTTGCCGAGTTGAATGGAGAGACCGGTTTCCTCGCGTTGCCTCGCCATCGCGTGGAGCCCAACCACAGCCTCTTTCGTGCTGGCATACAGGCCGAACTGCACGCTCACTTCCCGCAGGTCCGCGCTGTAACAAGGCGCAACGCTCCAACCGAACTCCCTCGCTCGCGCATCCACCTGGTTCCTCAATCGGAGGGTCAGCGAGAGCAGATAGAACTCGATTCCCCCCAGAAAGAGCCGCCCGATATGCCCAGGCACGAGGAGGAAGGATTGAAAGTTGGCCGATGGCTCCGCGGGGAACTGGGTCAGCCCTGTCTGGCCACCGTCGAATGCGGATGCCGAAACCACTTCGCGCGTGATCCCTCGAAAGCGCGCTCCATGGAAATCGCTGTTCAGCGTAATCTCCATCTCATCGATCACGCTTCCCGCAAGGATGCGGTCGAGCCCTCCACCCGGCGTCCAGTAGTTTCCCAGCGTGAGGGAGCGCGGCATCTCTCCTGGAAATATCGTGGCTGAGACACCTAGCGTGGAGCCGGCCTGGATGCCGTTGTCGAACGGCGCGGATAGCACGATGGACAGCGCATCCGGCACTGTCTTCACGAAGCGGAGTTGGCCGCCGAAGCGAAGACCTTGCCCCACCGCGAGAGCGTGTGGAGCGGCGAACGTCAACCCTGGTGGAGTGCTGCTGACGCCGGCCACCACCAGCCCCGTTGCGGTGCGCCGGTCTCCGCCAAGCGCGCTCTCGACGAGGTTCGTCATCGCGTCTACCGGGTTTGCCGGGTCTCTCCCCGGAAAGTAGCATTGCAGATCGAACGTGCTTTCCTTGCGGACCTCTGCATGCGGCGCGAACCGCGTGCGGCTTCCGGTTTTGTCCTTGCGCGCGACGCGAACCGATTCCTCGCGAAGCTTCAGAGACCGGAAGCTCAACCGGTCCTGTGGCGCGAGGGCCTTGGCCGTGCCGAACTCGGTTTCGAGCGCGCCGTAGAGGCGTTCGTTCGTGGAATTGATGTAACAGCCCATAGAGGCCTAGTCCTCCCCTTCGTCGTCGATTGCGAGTTCGAATCGCACCTGCGCCGTTTGCTGAAAGCCGCGCCCGCCGCGGTCAATCGGCGCCATTTGCAGTTCATAGCCGCCGCCGTAGTAGATCCCGTTGCCCAGTTCCCCGACGTGATTGTCCAGAGCCAGAAGCACGGCATCGGTGATGGCGTTGAGTTGCGTGGCAACCTGATCGTGACGGTCTCCGTTGGCTTCGATCGCGAGCAGCATGGCGGCCGTTCCGGAGAACGGGGCGTACTTCAGCGTTCGCTTGTTCGTGAGCTTTTCCACCTGAATGCGGATGCGCGGCTCCGCGGAGAATTCTTCATCGGGAACCAGCCCGCGCTTGAGGCTGAATGGCCGCACCGCGAACCCTTCCGCCGCGAGAGCGCGTTCAGGCGCCTCAGCGGCGAACTGTTCGAGCTGGGAGCGCACGCCGCTCGCCCCTTCGAGCAATTCCCTGACGGTTTCTATGGCAGATTGAACTACGTATCCCATGCCTACCCCCGATGAAAGATTCGTTGCGGTCGAAGATAGCGGTCCGGCATCTGCCCGGTGAGGAATGGCGCACTCAAGTCAAGAGCCGTGGCCTGCGGCCACGCGCTCCCCAGCGCGATGGGGGCGGTGTTCTGCCGGTATAGCTGGTCCGGGGTATTGCCAAGGTAGACATTCCATCCGGACGCGCTCACCGGCGCGCTTGGCGCTTCCAGAACCAGCCCCGCGGCATTCTCGAGCACCGCCGTGGCCAGCGCGCCAAGGCTGCTCTGCTGCCCTCGCGTGTTGGTCCACGCACCGGCAAAGTAATAGCTGCCGGCGGGCAGGGCTCCTGAACCGGGGCTACCGGAAAGAGCCGCCGGCCTGGGCAAGGGAAGATCCACTACGCCGATGCCTCGCTGCAGGTAATCCTGCTTCGCCGCTTCGGCCTGCTCGCGGTAGTGCTCGAACTTTCTCCGGAAGCGGTCGTTCAACTGCCGCCCCCAGCACTCGAAGTAGAACAGCGCCAGCGTGCGCGCGTGGGCCCAGCGGAGCAGACCTGGCGTTGCCACGACGTTCGCAATCGACGCAATCGCACCGGTGTTCCCACTGCCGCCCTCCGCCCCGCTTCGAAGAATCGCGTCTACTTCCGTTTCCGTCTCCGTCCGGACCTCATCCGCGCCCAGCTCCATCTTCGTTTCGAGATCCACGCGCTCCCGGTCCGCTGTTTCCAGCAGATCGTTCTCCCAGGCAAGAAGGTCGCGAACGGTGATCCAGTCTCTGTCGGTCAGCAACGCCATTGGTCTCGCTCCTTTGCTTACGGTTTCCCCGCGCCGCGTTCCGGTTTGTTGGTTTCCAGCCGGATGCCGGGTTCATTCACCAGCGTCACGCGCAATTTGCTCCGGAGTTCCTCCTCCTTCGCTTCGGCGCGCAGCCGATCGCACTCTGCCTGATGGGCGGCAATCTCTTCGGGGGTCGCCGGTCTCGCGGTGAGGTCGGCGATCATGCGCGCGGCCAGGGAGGTGTCCACTTCGGTCACCACCCCTTCCTTGCCCCCGTTCGGTGTGGAAAGGCTGGTCAGAAACGTGTATGGTTCCGGCAGGCCCTCCCGAATTCGCTTCACATTCTGGTAGTAGGTTCGTAGGTTCATGTTGAAGAAAAAAGGGTCCACCACTCTGGTTGGACCCGGTTTGTTGTTCCTGGCGCCGCCGCGGCCGGCGAAATGTTAGCTGCGGACCTGAACGCCGAAGTTGTTCCGCAGAACACCCTTCCCGTAGAGCACGTCCACCGTGAACTGTTGTGCCAGGGTATCCGGCATATAGCTCATCAGAATGCGCATGCCGAAGTTGCCGAACTCGGCATACTCGGCGATGGCGCCCGTGCCCGGCAAGGGCCTCGGCAGACGCCGGACCACCAGGCCGATCGCGTCGCGCGTGAAGGCGATGTTGTTCGTCGTCACGGGAGCCGCGCCGGTCTTCTTCACGAACTGGCTGCGGAAGACAAAGAAGTCCTTGATCCGGCCAACCGTTCCATCCACCATCGCCTTCAGGCCCGCGTCGCCCACGGTCTGGTATTCGCTGAAGCGCGGGATCTGGCGCAAGGTGGAATAGGCGCCCGAATCCACCACCAGATACTTCGGGGCGCTCGATGGAACCTTCGCTTCAAACAGCCGCGTCTCGGCCGTGTCAATGGCCGCTTCCGTGATGGCTGCTCCGCCCGTGCCCACAGGAGTATTGGCGGAGAACTGGGCATAGAGGGAAAGCAGGTCGCCTTCGATCTTCTCCGCGATCGCCACCAGCGCCGGCTCCATGTAGAGCGAAAGCAGGTCGGGAACCGCGAGAACCTTCGAGATATCCGGGATCTGGAAGCTCGCTTCCACGTGCGTGTCCAGGACAATCTGCGCGTTCTGCAAGTTCGGGTTCTGCGTCTGAACCGAACCGCCTTCCGCGATGTTGTTCGCCGTCATGACGGGCGGAATCGGTACGTTCACCGTGTCCCCGGAGTTGGCCAGGGTCGGCTCGAAATCCCGGTTGACGAGGTTTCCCATCACCAGGTTGCCCATCAGCGCGGGCAGCGCGTCAGCCGCGACAAGCTTCACGATCGCTTGCGCGAGGTTTGCCGATGTAATCGTAGGCATTCGTCTCTCTTCTCCTTCTAGCTAGCTCTTGAATGTTTGCGAAACGAGATTGGCGATCGCGCGATGGAAGTCGCGGCGTTCTTCCGAACTCATTCCCGGCCGGATGGCGTCCAGATCCAAGCGCGATCCGGCGGCGTCATGGCCCCCACCCGACGTGCCGGATCCACCGGCGATCCTCGGTGGCAGGAACTCGGGATTTTCGTCCACGAACTTCTTTACGAAGTCCTGCAGCGGCACGTCGCCTTCGCGTCCGCGGGCGATATACTGGCCATCGCCGCCCTGCCGGATCTCGTCCTTCATCACCCGGAAGGCAAGGTCCACCTTAGTGACGCCCAGCTTCTGCAGTTCTTCCTTCACCGCGCTTGTCATGCGAGTGCGAGCCATTTCCTGCTCGCTCTCCCTCGCCTTCTGCAGCAAGTCCTTCACCTGCGATTCGAGCTGCTCACGGCGGCGCCGCTCTTCCATGAGCTCGGCCCGTTGCGCGGGCTCGGCCTCCTCGCGCTTCCGCCTTGTGAACTCCTCCATCGCTTCCTGAACAATGCCCCGGATGTCGGTGTTGTTCTGCCGCTCGCCGGGGTTGCCCTGCTCGTTGAATTCACTCATTCTGGTTCTGCCTGCTTTCTTCATCCAGCCGTTCGTTGATTTCGCTGGAGATTCTGTCCTTGATGTCCTGGCGAACGTCGCAGAGATACTTGTGCGTGAGCCTCTTGTAGATCTGCCGCCGCAGGGTGTCCGATGGAATCGCGAAGTTCATTAGCTTCTGCGCATCGTCGATCTCATTGCTGAAATCGCCGATGTCGAATTCATCCAGCCCGGTCACGTTGAGCGAGAGTTCGTCGTTTCGCGCTTCGTTAATCGCTCGCAGGACCCGCTTTGAAAAGTCCTTTACGGCGTCCCCGTAGCCCCGCAGGACTTCCTGCGTCACGGTGAAGTCGCGCTGTTTGCTCAGGCCGGATTGGCCGAACGTTTGCGGGCCGCCTGCTTGGTTCAGCAGATAGCAAACCCGGTAGATCTCTTCCTTCAATCGCTTCAGGTTCTCCGCCGCGATCTCGTAAACCCGCCCCTCGGGTTCCGTCCACCCGAATTTGTCGTCCGCTCCCAGCTTGAGGTAGTAGCTCTCGCCCACCACTTGCTGCCACTCGCGATCCGAGTAGATCACCGGCATCGCGAAGAGCCCCATCGCCAGCGCCCACGCCTGCGCGTTCGACTTGTTGAAGTGTTCGAGTTGCAGCAGCGCTGCTTTGTTCATTAGCCACAACCCATCCGAAACTCGCAGTTCGAACAACGGCGCCTGCTCCAGCGCCGCGAAGCCGTGCAGCCCCTCGTCGATCAGAACCGGTGCTCCCGCTCCGTACGAGCGGTAGATCTGGTACTCGCGCTTGCCGTAGTAGTGCCAGCGCGTTTCCGTCTCCCAGTGCGGTTTTGGCTCGTTCCGCGCCACCATTCGCTCTTGCCGCAGCACCACCCATTCGTAACGGCCTACTTCGTCGTAGGCCCAGTTCACCAGTTGCTCCGGCGTGAAATGGGAGAGATACGCACGCGAAAGACCCGATGCATCTTCTTCTGCCCGGTTCGCGGGCTTCGTCAACGGCTTCGGAAAATCCACAAGGGCATAGCTGCGGCCATAGATCAGCGCGGAGGTGAGCTGCTGCCGCAGGAAGTCGCCGAACGCGGTCCCCTTCCGGTCGCAATCGTCGAGCAGCTCGCCGAAAAACTCTTTCCCGCGCTCCCGCCCGTTCTCATAGGTAACGATCGGCTCCCTGCGAAATAGTGTGGAGGCATACCAATCGATGATGGACCCCATGTAGTTCTCGTAGAACACCCTGGAGAGTCTCTCTTCATAGACCTCCCCCGGTTCGCGAAGGCGCCGGTAGAGATACTCGGCGGCGTTTCTGCGCAACACCTCTCCACCCAGATACAAGTGCTTGTACATCCGGTACGTGGGCGCCATCCGCTTATAGTCCGGATGCGGGCTCAGCTTGAATTCCTGTTCCATCTCCTTTAGTCCTTCGCTTCGCATTCGTTTCTCTCCGTGCATTCGCCCCCCCCCGAGCGCAAGCGCTTCCCGCTATGCGCGCACCTCTCCCCTTGCGCTCCCGGCAGCCGCGGGCGCGCCCTAGCGGGGGCTAGATGTAGAGAGGGGTGTCCTTCTGCGGTCTCTCGCCAATCTTCATCCTGGGAGAGAACTCTTCCCAAATCAGATACCCAAGGGCGTCTGAACTGTGGCTTCGCTTCGCATCTGCTTCTTTGTTCACCCGGATGCCGTCTTCGTGAAATCGCAGTTGCTCGAAGTCAAGCATCAGAGACTGGCACTTGTGGTCGATGAACATCCGCGTCTTGCCCTCCGCCGGCGCGATCAGGCTGTTTACCAGATGCAGCCGGTCGAGTACAGCCGGGTTCTTCTTCGCCACGCGCATTTGAACTTGGGCCCAGCGTCCCCGGTTGAGTGATGCCACGATCTGCGAGTAGTTGTTCGGGCCATTCGTCTGCATGGCGCTCCCGCTCGCATCGCCGTAGATCACTAGCGTGAGTGGCTTTTCTCCCGCCTTCCTCTGCCCGTAGCGCCGGTTCATCAAATCCGCCATCTCCGCGCTTGTTCCGCGTTCCAGCACCAGTTCGTCCACCACATAGAGATCGTCTCCGTACCGTTGGCAGAGCACGGAGCAGAACGGACTCACATTAAAGTCGAGCGCCCACAGCAGCGGACGCTCCGGGTCGAGTTCCACCGCCTCCTCGTGGATCTCCCGGCTGAATCCCGCATAGACGCGGCGATTGTCCGAGACGAGATACTCGCCCAGCACTTCCTGCCGGTAAAAGGCGTCGCTATACGTGCGCTGAAGCCGGTCGTAGAACCCTGGGTCCGTTTCGAGGATGTGTTTGTTCTCCCGTGGTCTCGCGAAGATCACCGCGTACTCGGGATTCTTCTCCCCCACGAATCGTCGGTAGACCCAGTCCTTCCCCTTGGGAGTCCATACCGCGAACCCGCAGTGCTGCGAAGCCTTCGGTTCCCGGAGCCGGCCCTCCAGCCGCAGCCACGCATCTTCCTTGCAATAGGTAAGCTCATCGATCCCAAACCACGCCAGGTTCGTCCCTCGCAATCGCTCGTATTCGTCCAGGGATCGCAGCAGAATTTTTGATCCGTTCTGCGTGAGTTCGATCGTCGATTCGCTCTTGTGATGCACATAGGGAATCTCATTTTCTTCAAGAACCTTCAGCAGCGCGCGCCGTGTCGCATCGCGCAGCATCGGGTACGTGGGCGCTCCCAGCAATCCCATCGTTCCGCCGTTCACGAATGCCAGCCGGATTGCTTCCTGGCACAATGCCTGGCTCTTCCCGGAGCCGATCGGCCCGGAAAACCCTTTGAACCTCGCCTTGGACCGGTGGAACGCCTCCTGAGATCGAAGAGGCTGATACCGGATCAGCTTTAACCCGCATCCTCCCTCTCCAAGCCGGATGGATCTTCCCACCGCACCACCACCTCCTTCAAGTCATCCCCCGCCGCGGCGCGCGCCATTTCGAGCAGCGCGGCCAACTTCAGGTAATCGCCCAGGCTCACCTTCTTGGGGTCCTCTGCATCACGAATGAGAGTTTGTTCCATCCGCTCCCGCAAGACGGAGAAGAACGGGTTGATTCCCGTCGCCTCCCCCAGATCCCCTCTCTCCGATTCCAATGTCCAGTCGCGCCTCATTCACTCCGTGTTCCTTGTTCAGGTCTGTGTCAACGAATGCTCCCGAATCCGCGCCCGCGCGCTTCGGCTTTCTTCTCAGCCCCAACGATTCCATCCGCTCAGGCCAAGGCGCGCCGGGCGCGACAACTCACTCGAATCAAGACTACTCACCGGCGTGCGCCAAACTGGCGCCGGTTTCCTTCACCCGAATGAAAACAAAAGAGATAAATTTCTTCAATTCTGGTGACCCCGATTCTCAACCCTGCAAATTCGACCTATTTATCGAGATTTCCCGCATTTGAACCCTCGAATCTCAGCCCCGCCATCCCATGCGCGGCAAATAATAGTCGAATAAGAACATTTAATGGGTCAGCCTCCTTGCATTTACACTATTTTTAGGCTACCTTTGAAATTGGTTGAGGAAGTCCGGCGTTCGCGCCCTTCAGCCAATCGGGTTTGTCATTGTTATGGTCATCCCTTTCCGTTCAGTGGTACCGATTCCGGTAATTATCGTAGGCCGACTCGCGCCTGCCTGAACGGACCATGTTTTTCATTTGGGCCGTTGGCGGGTAA
>JADLCF010000005.1 GCA_020847315.1 Bryobacterales bacterium
CACCAACGCCAGCACGATGAAGCCCCACCATGTGACGTTCCGGAAGCTTACGGTATTTGAAGGCGCCGCCATGCCCTGCCCAAATTCAGTATATCGGAGCGGTATGTCGCGAGCCTTAGGATGAAGCGCGAATAATTAATCGATTACGCGCGCCGAGACAATTTTGTCGAGATTGGGGAATTCGCGCGAGAGATACGCCTCGCCCTCATCCTCGATGCGCGGTTGCTGGGGCGCTTCCCCGTAACGGCTATCGATCGAATCCACCGAATCCATCCCGCGAACCACGCGCCCGATCGGCGCGAAGCCCATATTGTCGAGGCGCGGATTATCGCCGAGGTTAATAAACAACTGCGTCGTGCGGGTATTCCGGCCCGCCGTGGCGAAGGTGACGATGCCCCGGGTATTGCTTTGCAGCACGGGATCGTCCTGAATCTCGGAGCCGTCCCACTTGGCCGTCAGCAGCGGGTTCGCCGCGATGCCGAACTGCACCACGAAGCCCGGCACCACGCGGAAAAAGCGGGCGCCGTCGAAGTAACCGGAGTCCACCAGTTCGCGGAACCGGGCCACTCCGAGCGGAGCCCAATCCTTGTGGAGTTCGATATCGATGTCGCCTTTGGTGGTCTTCATTCGGACAGTGATGACATTGGGATCCTTTTGCGTCACCCGAGCCGGGGTGGGCTGAGCGGGGCGGGTGCCGGGCGCGGCCGATTGCGCGGATGGCTCCTCCGCGGCCGGACTCGCCACGGGAGCGTTCTCCGCCGGATTCGCCTCCGCCGGCGCCGGCTTCGCTTCAGACGCGCCACTCGCCGCCGGCGGCGCTTCGCTCGGCGCGGGCGGAGCGGAAGCTTGCTCCTTAGATTGGCAGGAGACGAGCAGTAAGGCCGCGAAGAGGGCCGCGATGGCGAGGAGGCGGAAAGGCTTCATATTCTTGATATTCTTGGAATCCACTGCTGCGCCGCGGCGCGAACGGAAACTACGAGCATAGCGAATGCGGCAGCCACCGCGCAGCCGCCCTGTATGGCCGCAATTTGCAGCCGCCCTTTGTGGCCGATATTGCGCCTCGGTCTCTTGCAGCGCCAGCGCCCTTATGGAGGCGCCCACCCACCAGAAGCGCGAAAGATTAGCTGCGCGGATTTACGTGTCCGTCTTCGCTGAATGAATGCGGGCCACCGAATGCCCCGCCCCCACCGGACCTTTCCCGCCTCCGGCGTTCGACGGGTGCAGCAACCCGGTCTTCGGACGGCTGGCTTCGCGCGCGGCGCGGATCTCTTCCGGCGTGCGCACATCGGGTTCGGAAACCTTCGAATGCAATTTCGCGCGTGCTACCTGGCGCTTATGTCGCTTCTCAAGTCGCTTGTCCATAGTTCAAACCTACACCGAAATGGACGAAAAACGTATGCGGAAAGGTACGGGGGAACGCTAGCGGCGATTCGCCCTGGCGACGGGAGAGAGTTCCCTGGTCAACTGGAGCCAGCGGTCCCGCCGCTGCCTGGATTCACAGACTTCAAACGAAAACCCGGTTGGCGGCGTGCCAGATGGAAATGCGTTCATTTCGTCGTAGACCGCCATCAACTCCGCGCGGATATTGTTCGATTCCTCGATCACCAGCCAGACGCGGGCATTAGAAAGTCCGTAGACTCCCGGCGCCTCCGGGGCGTTTTTCCAAATGGATGCCCTGGTGAACGATTTCGCGGAATGACACTGGAAGGACATGATACGCTCCGCTCGCGGACCCCCTCGGCCGCCTTGCAAGCCACTGCCTCCACCATAGCACCTCGCATCGCTCCGCTCCCTTTGAGCCCTCTCCTAACGGCGAGCAACGCCGCTGCTTCGCGACGCGATGACGACCTTTCCGCAAGCTCCATTTCGTTCCCGTAAAAGGGCTTCGCTTTACTTTCTCCCCCCGTTCCCGTAGGCTAGTACAGGCAGAGACAATTTTGTTTCGCTCCCGCGGACCTGCGCTGCGCCTTCTGCAAGGGCTCTATTCTTTAGCGCATGTCCCGTTTCTTTTTCCGTGTGCCCGCTAAGACTCGGCACACAAGCCTGAAACTTCGTCAATTGACAACGGCAAGCCGGTAGGCCATGCCATCGGTGCACCGTTTGTATCAAAAGGAGAGCATGCGATGACAGGAAGAGTGAAGACCTTTTGCCCGGACAAGGGCGCTGGCGTGATTGAAACGGAGGATGGATTGGGAGTCTTGTTTGAGATTGCCGACGTCCTCGCTTATGACCGCGCCGCTCTTAAGCCCGGCCAGATTGTCAGCTTCGTCACGGGCTCCGCCTTGCCGGCGCGCGCTTACGAAATCGTTGTCCGGACTTCGGCCTTGGAATCGTCCTCCGACGTGAAAGAGAAGGAGCCGCAGGATCTGCGGTATGCAGGGTTTCAGTACGAGGGCGGCGCGCGCATCTACTCGTTTGAAGAACGGGTGGCGGGTGAGAAAACACGGCAGTTTCGCGTGGTGACGGAGGTGGACTTGCTGCTGGCCCATCAGGTCTCTCTCCAGGAAACGCCCGCCATCTGTCTGCAACTGCTCCAGGCAAAGCTGGCCGCGAATCTGTTTCCGCCGAAGCTGAAACAGGTACAGTGCCTGCTGAGTGAGAAGGATGTGCTCTCCTTTGTCGCGGAGCGGGAAGCGGCGATGCCCCGCCGCCATTCGAAGCCGCGCCGCACTCCGCGCAACCGGACGTCCGCTTTCGGCGCGAAGCCCCCCATGTACGGTTCGAACGCGCAAGGCACGGAACACCGCACTCCCTTGCAACGGCATGCCAACCATGCATTCGGAGCGAAGGGCCTTTAACTCGATTCGCGCGGGATGGGAACCGCCGTTTCCCCGCCGAAAACGCATACACTGGAGCTAATGCAACGCAGACAGTTCGTGAAAATCTCCAGCGCGCAGGCGGTGGGAGCGGCGGCCCTGAGCGCCCAGACCGCGAGCGACCCCATTCGCATGGGCGTGATCGGCGCCGGCGGGCGCGGGACCTATCTGACGGCGGAGTTCAAGGAAGTGGGCGCGCGCATGAATGCCGTATGCGACGTCTACGAACCCAACCTTGAGCGCGGATTGGCCGCCGCCTCGACGGGAGCGAAAGCATACACCGACTACCGTCGGATGCTCGACGACAGGAACATCGATGCCGTCGTCATCGCCACGCCGGACCACTGGCATGCGCGGATGGTGATTGACTCCGTGAACGCCGGAAAGGACGTGTATATCGAAAAGCCGATGAGCCACACCATCCCGGATGGGTTTGCGATGGTAAAGGCGGTACGCGCCACCAAACGCGTTGTGCAGGTGGGCACGCAGCGCCGCAGTTCGCCGCTCTTCCAGGAAGAGAAAGGGATCGTCGATTCCGGCGAACTGGGGCCCGTGCGGCTGGTGACCTCGCAGTGGCTCAATTACCGGGACGGCCTGAGCAAGGCGAAACTCAAGGGGAAGATCGATTGGAAGCAGTGGCTCGGCCCCGCGCCTGCCCGCGAGGTGGACGATAGCCGCTTCTATAACTGGCTCTTCTATGAAGACTATTCTCATGGGCTGCTGGTGGGCCAGGCCGCGCATATCGTCGATTGCATCCAGTGGTTCATGAACGCGGGCGCTCCCCTCGCCGTCACCTGCACAGGCGGGAAAATCAATCAGGAGGGGGCCGAGACCCCGGAGACCGCCAGCATGGCGATTGAATTTCCGGAGAATTTCCTGGCCATTTTCACCCTGGGTTACCAGGCGATGCGCTACCACTGGTCACAGGATCAGATCAAGCAGTTCCACGGGAGCAAGGCGCGCTTCGACGTGATGCGCGAAGGCTACGCGCTTTATGCGCAGAGCAGCCGGCGCATTGAGAAGCCGACGCGCGAAAAGCTGGAACTGGGGTCGTTCGAGCCCGCGAGCCGCGCGCATATCCGCAACTTCCTCGATTGCGTGCGGACGCGGAAGGAACCGAACTCGCCAGTGGAAAGCGGCCTCAATACATCCATCGCGCTCGCGATGTCCTTTGAATCCCTGCGAAGCGGCCGGCGCATCCGCTGGAACGCCGCCGCGCAGAAGACCGAAAGTTAGCACCCGGCAAACCGGGAGTGGCCGCCGCCGCAACCTCGCGGCAGTTGGTGCGTCTCCCTATTTTGGAGGAAGAATGAGCGTGCGAGGGTTTCTCCGGAATCGGCGAGTCGGCCGATTCGCCTTGGCTGGCGTACTGACTGGAACGGTGCTGACGGCGCTCGCCGCCGGCCAGGGCGACGCCCGCGCGGCCACGGAAGGAAAAAACGTGCTATTGCAACCATGGAGCGGGCCTTTTGGAGGCGTTCCACCGTTCGATAAAGTTAAGGTAGCGGAGTTCCAACCCGCGCTCGAAGAGGCGATGGCGAAGAGCCTTGAGGCGATCGATGCCATCGCGAGCAACCCCGCGCCGCCGGATTTTGAGAACACCATCGCCGCGATGGAGCGAGCCGATACCCTCATGAAACGGGTGATGCCCCTCTACGACGTGTGGGCCTCCAATATGTCCACCGCGGAGTTTAAGCCGGTTGAGCGCGAGATGGAGCCGAAACTCTCCGCCTATCGCGACAAGATCCAGCAAAACGCCGCGCTCTTCGCGCGGATTGAAGCCGTATGGCTCTCGCCCGGGAAAGCAAAGCTGACGCCGGAACAACAGCGCCTCCTCTGGGACTATTACACCGATTTCGTGCGCGCCGGAGCCAAACTCACGAGCGCCCAGAAGGCGCGCATCGCCGCGATTAACCAGCGGCTGGCCGCGCTCTATACCGATTTCAGCAACAACCTGCTGCATGACGAAGAAGATTATGCGCTGTTTCTCGCGAAAGATCAGTTGGGCGGCCTGCCCCAATCTCTGATCGATGCCGCCGCCGAGGCGGCGAAGGAACGGAAGCAGCCGGGCAAGTTCGCCATCACCAACACCCGTTCCTCGATGGAGCCCTTCCTCACCTTCAGCACGGAGCGCGCGCTTCGGGAGAAGGTCTGGCGCACCTATTACAGCCGCGGCGACAACGGCGATAAATACGACAACAACGCCATCATTTCGGAGATTCTGAAGTTGCGGAGTGAGCGCTCCAAACTCCAGGGCTATGAGACCTTCGCCGCGCGGGCCCTTGAGAAGCAGGTGGCCAAGACACCCGAGGCTGCCATGGACCTGATGATGAAGGTCTGGCCCGCCGCCGTCGCCCGCGTGAAGGAAGAAGTGGCGGATATGCAGGCGATTGCCGGCAAAGAGAATGCCGGCATTCGCATCGAGCCCTGGGACTACCGCTTCTATGCCGAAAAGGTTCGCAAGGCGAAATACGATCTCGATTCGAACGAGGTGAAGGAATACCTGCAACTGGAGCACCTGCGCGAAGCCATGTTCTGGGCGGCGAACAAGCTCTACGGGTTTTCGTTCACGCCGCTTTCGAACATCCCGGTTTTTCACCCGGACGTGCGCGTTTGGGAAGTGAAGCGGGCGGGCAAGCACGTGGGCATCTGGTATTTCGATCCATACGCGCGGGCGGGCAAGCGGTCCGGCGCATGGATGACCGCGTACCGGGACCAGCAGCGCCTCATGGGCAATATCACGACGATCGTTTCGAACAATTCAAACTTCGTGAAGGGCGCGCCGGGCGAGCCGGTGCTGATCTCGTGGGATGACGCGGAGACCCTCTTCCATGAGTTCGGCCACGCCATTCACGGGCTGGCCTCGAACGTCACCTACCCAACGCTTTCCGGCACGTCCGTGGCGCGGGATTTCGTGGAGATGCCTTCACAGATCAATGAGCACTGGCTATCGACGCCCGAGATCCTGAACAAATTCGCCCGGCATTCCAAGACAGGAAAGGCGATGCCCGCCTCGCTGCGCAAGAAGATCGAAGACGCCGCGAAGTTCAACCAGGGCTTCGCCACCACGGAATTCCTCGCGAGCGCCCTGGTCGACATGAGACTGCACACGCTCAAGGACGCTTCGGCGGTGGACCCGGACAAGTTTGAACGCGAGACGCTGGCCTCCCTTGGGATGCCGAAGGAACTCCCCATGCGCCACCGCACGCCGCAATTCGCGCATATCTTTTCGAGCGAAGGCTACGCGGCCGGCTACTACTCCTACCTGTGGGCGGATGCGCTTACGGCCGACGCCTGGGAAGCGTTTCTCGAAGGGAAAGGCCCGTGGGACGCCGCCGTGGCTGCCCGCTTCTACAACGACATCCTCAGCAAGGGGAACACGGTGGATCCGCAGCAGGCCTACCGCCGGTTCCGCGGGCGCGATGTCGATACGAACGCGCTTATGCGCGACCGCGGCTTCCCGGTAACCAGGTAGGCGGCGAAAGGTTGGGGCGCGGAGGGCGCCTTGATTCGGCGAGCGCCTCCCAATCCTCCGTGGCGGTGGGATGAACGAGATCTCCCACGGGGCCTTTTACCGTTTCCTTGAGCGCGCCATAGGCTGCTCGATGGGATGTGCTCGGGGTACCGCCATCTTTTCGGAAAACCATAATGTTGCGCCAGAACCAGGGCTGCAATCCCGCCCGCTCCCATTCGTCGCGCCACCTCGCCGAGATCGTCTCATCGAGAATGAGCCCATACATGGAGAGCTTCTCGATCCAGTAGGCGTGCGGCTGCTCGTTGAGGTGATCCGTGCCTCCCTGCCCCGGCGTCGCGGCGGAAAATACGAGGGTATCCCCGGCGCCGGCCAGCAGCTTCACGTATTGATCGGCTGTCTGCGCGGGCAAATGCTCCGCCACCTCGATGGAGCAGACCACATCAAAGCGTTCCTCCGGTTCGAATACCTCGCGCCGCAGATCGAATCGCCGCGCGGGCACGCCGCGGCGCAGGCACGCCTTCACGCCCACCGAAGCGTATTCCAGGCCGAGCACCTCGCAGCCGCGCGCCTGTAGCGCCTCCAGCAGATTCCCGCCGCCGCAGCCCACGTCGATCACGGTACGCGGCGCGAGGTCTCGAACGATGCTCGCGGCCATCGGCCCCGCAGCCGCGCCGGAGTGGTTCTCGATGACGTCGCGGAAATACTCCGGGTTGTAAACGAAGTCGTGCGGCGCGTGGGTTTCGACGAACTCGCCGAGACGCCCGCGCCGCAGGAACGCCGGAATGACGCGGCGATAGATCCGGAACAAGAGATACGGCGTGCCGGACAACGTGATTGCCGCCGCTACTTCTTGAAGAGATTTCCGATCATGCCGGCCACATCGTCGAGCGCGGTGCCGTCGCCATCGCGGTCAAGCATCGGCGTCAGCAAGTTGAGGAGGCCGCCCCCGGCCACCGCCGCCATCTGGCCCCCGCCGGTCTGCTTGCTCACCGCGCCCATGAGCATCGTCGCGACGACCGGAAGCATCTGTTTCAGGATGTCCGCGCCCACTCCCGTCTGCGAGGAGGCGTTCGCCGCCACCTGCCGGCTGACGTCTTTGCTGCCAAGGAGATGGCCCAGGATGCCGTTCCCTTCCGCCACGGTGGCGTCGCTGTTGATCGCGTCCGGATCGTCCATGTAACGCTGGTGGCCGCCCCCCGCGAGCGCGCCCAGCAGGCTTTCGAGGCCGCCTTCCTGGTTCACGTTATTCTGCATTCCATTCATCAGCGCGGGCAGCAAGCTGCTTACCGCGGCCGAGGTCTGCTCCTGAGAAAGGCCAAAGCGTTGGCCGAGGCCGGCAACCAGATTGCCGCCTTGCGCGTTAAGTATCGTTGATAGTAGGTCCACAGGCTCCTCCGAATACGACGTTCGCGCCTGAGACGCGAGCATATCCATTCTATACTCGGCGATTAGTGGTGCGCCCATCCGGGGATCAGATCCTCATAAAACGCTTCATACTGCGGAATGATCGTCTGTGTGGAGAACCGGGTCTCCGCTGTATGGCGTCCGTTTCTCACGAATCGCTCGCGCAAGGGCGCGTCGGTCAGAATCTCGCGCGCCCGCTCCGCCATGGCTTCGATATCGCCAACCGCGCAGAGATAGCCGTCCTCTCCTTGCGTGATCACCTCCGGAATCCCGCCTACATTGGTTGCCACCACCGGCACGCCGGAAGCCATCGCTTCGAGCGCCACCAGGCCAAACGATTCGAGTTCGCTCGGCAGCAGCAGAAGGTCTGCTTCGGCAATCGTGCGGGCAATGCTGCTGCACTTGCCGGGAAACTCCACGTACTCCGCCACGCCCAGTTCCTGCGCGAGCCGCTCGGCGGAACCGCGGTCCGGCCCATCGCCTACCATCTTGAGACGCGCTGGCATGTGCTTGCGCAGGGCGGCCAGGACGCGCACGCAATCGTGAATCCGCTTCACCGGCCGAAAATTCGACACATGCACCAGCAGCGGCTCCGGATTGCGGTGCGGACGAATCGCATACTGCTCGAGATTCACGGAGTTGTAAATCACACGCACCGGCTTCTCGATCCCGAAGACTTCCTTCATCCGGTGGCTGAGATTCCGGCTCACGGCGGTGATTCCGTCGGATTGCTCAATCGCGAACTTCGTAATCAGGTGGTAGGAACGGTCCGTCCCCACAAGGGTAATGTCGGTGCCGTGGAGCGTGGTTGCGATCGGGATTGCAATTCCGCGTGAAGCAAGAACGGCCCGGGCCAGATAGGCCGAAATGGAATGGGGAATCGCATAGTGTACGTGGAGGATATCGAGCGCATACCGTTCCGCCACCTCCGCCATGCGCGAAGCCAGCGCAAGCGTGTACGGCGGATACTGGAAGAGGGGGTATGTAGCGACTTCCACTTCGTGATAGTGGATCCGGTCCACCGACGTATCCAGGCGAATCGGGTTGGCATAAGTGATGAAATGGACGTCGTGGCCGCGCCGCGCCAGTTCGAGCCCCAATTCGGTGGCGACGATGCCGCTGCCGCCGTAAGTCGGGTAACAGGTGATTCCGATTCGCATAACGCTCCCTTTCTGATCTTAGAGGACGAATGCCCCCAAGCAGTTCACGCGCGCAAGACGAGACCCTGATCGTGGTGGCCCACCCGGACGACGAAACCCTCGGCTGCGCCCACGAACTGATTCGACACTCCGCCCTGTGCCACATCCTCCACACGACGGATGGAGGCCCGTTTGAATCCCGGTTTTGGCGGCAGGCCGGCGCCGCTACTCGCGAAGAATATGCAGCGCGCAGAAAGGCCGAACTGTATGCGGCCATGCGCGTATTCGGCCTTAGCGGGGCGCAGCTCGAAATGCTGCCGGTGGCGGATCGGGAAGCGCCGCGAAACCTGCCACGATTGATTGCGGAAATCACTGCCCGCCTTCGCGCGCTTCAACCGGCCATCGTCTACACGCATCCGTTCGAAGGCGGCCATCCGGACCATGACGCCACCGCTTTCGCCGTTCAGCACGCCTGCGCCTCGCTCGATGCAGAAGGGCTTCCCATGCCCGAACGGCGCGAGTTCACCGGTTACCACGCCCGCAACGGGGAGTTTCATGCCGGGGACTTCCTATGGGAGGCAAACGCAATTGTCGAGACGCCGCTGGAACCTGGGGAGCAGGCGCGAAAACTCGCGGCGCTCGATTGCTACCACAGCCAGCAGCGGGTAATCGCGCGCTTTGCCCTATCGCCGCAGCGCTGGCGCATCGCACCGGTCTATGATTTCGCCCATCGGCCTCACGCGGGGCCGCTCTACTGTGAGATCCGCGAGATGGGCTACCGCTTCGAGGACTTCGCGGCGTTGGCCGCGGCCGCGCGTTAGAGCACCTTCACGAACGCGACAGCCAGGCCATCTCCCCAAGCAAAGCGGATGCGGCCCGCCTTGTCTCCACTGGGTTCGATCTTGATCGTGAGCATCTCCGTAACCGGGTTATCCCGGCTCCCCACAATCGCCACCCGGCCCAGATCCTGCGCGGCGTCGTACTTGAACGCGCCCCACTGGTTGGCCACCTTGTTCACGATCAACTGCGTCGTGCCGTCTTCCGCCACCAGCATGAACAGGCTATACGTACCCGCGGGCACCTTGAGGCCGTTGATCTCGATATCCACGGGCGTCGTGAGCTTTGTGGCTTCGTCCGCACCCAGCCGCCAAACCTGCCCGATCGGGATGAGAGTCCCCATCAGTTCACGCCCTTTGAGCGAAGGCCGTCCATACTCGATCTCGATCTTGGCGCCGCCGATGACGCCTTGCGTCTTCTCATGCGGGCTCACTCCATCTTTCGGCTGCGTGGCGGCGAACGGAACGCACATCAGGGCCAATGCGAAGCTCATGCCTGCAATCGCAAGGCGGCGCGGGAAGCGGTATGCGGACATCATGGTTATCTCCCAGTTTCCAATTTAGGCTGCCGGGCGGCACGGTGCGCTCCGGTCATTTCCCCACAACGATCTCCGACGCGGAGACAACCGGCCTGGTTACGGCGCGGGTAGTAATTCCGCCTTCTCGATCCGGTCCATCTTCGGGAAAAACATCTCCACGTAAGCGCCGCCTTCCCGCATCAGCCGGCCCTGATCCACATCGTCGCCGTAGCTCTTCATCTTAGCCAGAGCCTCCATGCCGCTCACCACTTTGCCGAAGGGTGCAAAGCCCTGGGCGTTGAGCGGCGCGTTGTTGCCCATGTTGACGAACACCTGCATGGTGCGTGAACCTGGCCCGGATGAGGCGAAGGCTACCGTGCCGCGCGTGTTCGATTGCGCGCGCGGCTCGTCTTCGAGATACTCCTGGTTCCACTTGGAACTTTTGCGCGGGCTATTGCTGATGCCCCACTGGACGACGAAGCCCTGCTGCACGCGGTAGACGGGGCTGCCTGGATAGTAGTCCTCCTTGAGCAGCGCGTAGAAGCGGTCCGCCGCGAGTGGAGCCCATTTGCGCGTCACCTCAATTACGAAGTCGCCCTTCGTGCTCGTGAACTTCGCACGATAGACTTCCGGCGCGGGTTCCGGCTTCGCTTCTTCTACTGGAGGCGGCGCCGGTTCCGCCGCCTTCTCCTTGGGGGCGGGCGAGCAGCTCACAAGGCAGAGAGCCAGCGTGGCGGCTGCAGCGAAACATGCGGGTATCGATCGTCGCAGCAAGGTCATGCGCGTCTCCCTTCGTGGGCCGGTCGCCGTAGGTCGAGTCGGCTTGAGTTGAGCATATCGCAGCACCGGGTGAAATCGAAACGGCGCGGCCTTCCGTACCGGAGCGAAATCGCGCTTCCCGCTCACGAACTCGCGCTCGCGGCCGATATGCCGAATGGCGCATGCTTGGGATCGCCTCTTCCGTTGACGGACAATGGAGGCTGGCGCGCGGCTTCTGGGAACCGCGCAACATGAGAGTTCCGCATGGGCGCGGATACCACCCGCATGGACATCACCTCGCAATCGGCGGATGCGCCGGCCATCGAAACCGAAGGGCTCGGCAAGCTCTACGCGCTCTCCTGGAAGCGGCGAACTCTCCGTGCCGTCGATGCCCTCTCGCTCCGCGTGTCCGCCGGATCCACCTTCGGCCTGCTCGGCCCTAATGGCGCGGGCAAGACCACCTTCGTGAAAATGCTGCTCGGCATGACCGCGCCGACATCCGGAACGGCTCGCATTTTCGGCATCGATTCCCGGCTGCGCCAGGCCCGGCTTCGCGTGGGCTATCTGCCGGAGAACGGGCGTTACCCCAATCATCACACCGGCAGGTCTCTGCTCCGCTTCCAGGGCAAACTCTCCGGCCTGCAAGGGGCGTCTCTCGAACGCCGCATCGATGAGGTGCTCACGCTCGTGAGCATGCGGGAATGGGAGGCCCTGCGCCTGACGAAGGTTTCGAAAGGAATGCTGCAGCGCATCGGCATCGCGCAAGCCTTGCTCCACCGCCCCTCTCTGCTCATGCTCGATGAGCCCTCCGATGGCGTTGACCCGGTGGGCCGCAGCCAGATTCGCGATCTGCTCGTGAAGCTCAACGCCGAAGGGGTCACCGTGTTTCTCAATTCGCACCTGCTCGCCGAAGTGGAGCAATCCTGCGCCGAGGTAGCGATCCTCCACCGGGGCCGTCTGTTGCTCGTGGGCAACGTGAACGAGCTGACGCGGAGGGAGGGTTACTCCATCTACTGCGAATCCCCGAAAGGCGACCTTCCGCTGGGGCTCGATCATCTGGTGAACGAACCTCCCCATGCGTTGCGGAAATATGATGATGGCCGTGTGCGTTGGCGCGTCGAGGTGGCCAATCTCGACTTGCTGAACGCCGCGATTGACTTGCTGCGGCGGCGTCATAGCCTGATTGAAACCATTGAGAAGCACCGCATCACGCTGGAGCAGGTATTTCTCGATGCCGTGCGCGGGGGTGGCGAATGAGCCAGCGCCCTTCCCTTCCCGGCGCTCTCCCGGCCTTCTCCGCGATCGCGGAAGACACCATCCGGGAAGCATTCACGCGCCGGCTGGTTTGGGGAATCTATGGCTCCACGCTATTCATCCTGCTCTTCCTTCTCTTCGTGCTGGAGATCG
>JADLCF010000006.1 GCA_020847315.1 Bryobacterales bacterium
GGCAGGGCGCTGCCGGGCAGGCGGCGGTTTCCCCGGTGGTGGAACTGGTGGCGGTGGAGCAACGGGATGTTCCCGTTTATGCGGAGTGGATCGGTTCCCTCGATGGCATGGTGAATGCGGATATTCGGGCGCAGGTGACCGGCTATCTCCAGCGGCAGGCGTATCGCGAGGGGTCGTTCGTTCGCAAGGGGCAGTTGCTGTTTGAGATCGATCCGCGCCCGTTCGAGGCCTCACTGCTCCAGGTGCGCGGCCAACTGTCGCAAGCGAAAGGACAGTTGGCGCAAGCGCACGCGCAATTGAGCCAGGCGCAGGCGCAACTGGTGAAGGCGGAAGCGGACCAGAAGCGCGCACAGCTCGACGCGGACCGCTACACGCCGATGGAGAAAGGCGATGCGGTTTCCCAGCAGGAAGTGGATAACGCGGTACAGAACAATTTGAGCGCGAAAGCTCAGGTGCGGGCCGCGACCGCTCAGGTGGAAACGGCGAAGGCACAGATTGAAGCGGCCAACGCAGCGGTGGAAGCCGGGGAAGCGGCGGTGGAGGCCGCAAAGGTAAACCTGAGTTTCACCAAGCTCACCGCGCCGATCGACGGCGTCGCCGGGCAGGCGCAAATTCAGATTGGAAACCTGGTGAGCCCGGCCGCCGGGGCGGTGACGACTGTCTCCACGCTCGATCCCATGCGCGTCTACTTCACCGTCAGCGAGCAGGAGTATCTGGCGTTCGCGCGATCCTCGGATGGCGCCGGACCGGAAGCGGCGATGCAGCGTTTCGTGCTGGAACTGATTCTCGCCGATGGCAGCGTCTACCCGGAGAAGGGCAAGTTCTATTTCGCGGATCGCCACATCGATCCCAACACGGGCGCCATGCAACTGGCAGGCCTGTTCCCGAATCGGGGGAATCTGCTGCGGCCAGGGCAGTATGCCAAGGTGCGCGCGCTAATCCGCACGGAGAAGGGCGCGCTGCTCATTCCGCAACGGGCGGTAATCGAGTTACAGGGAGGCTTCCAGGTGGCCGTCGTGGATAGCGAAAACAAGGTCACGCTCCGGGCCGTGAAACCAGGTGAGGTGAATGGCTCCATGTGGGTGATCCGGGAAGGACTTCATGCCGGTGAAAAAGTCGTCGCCGAGGGCGGAGACCGGCTACGGCCCGGCATGACCGTGAGCCCGAAGGGAGCCTGACCGCGTGTCCCGATTCTTCATTAACCGTCCCATCGTCGCTATTGTCATTTCGATCCTCATGGTGGTCGTCGGCGCGATCACGATTCCGTTCTTGCCCGTCGCCCAATTTCCGAGTATTGTGCCTCCCGAAGTCCAGGTGTCGGCGACATACGTCGGAGCGGATTCCCAAACCATCGAGCAAGCGGTAGCCACGCCCATTGAGCAGCAGATGAGTGGAGTGGACAACATGAATTACATGTATTCCCTCAACTCCTCTTCCAGCGGGCAGATGAGGCTGATCGTCAACTTCGATGTCAAGACCGACCCCAACACGAATCTCATCCTCACACAGATGCGGCAGACCTTGGCGAACCCGCAGCTTCCGCCGGAGGTGACGAACTACGGGATCACCGTGCAGAAGTCGCTTTCGGCTCCCCTGATGATGGTGGCGCTGCACTCGCCGAACGGCTCGCACGATGCCCGGTTCCTCGCGAATTATTCGCACATCAATCTGAACGACCAACTGCTGCGCGTGCCGGGGATCGCGAGTGTACAGGTGTTCGGGGCAGGACAATACGCCACGCGCATTTGGCTGAAGCCGGACTATCTGGCCAAGCTCGGCGTGACGGTTCCTGAAATCGTGAACGCGATTCAAACACAGAACACGGTGAATCCCGCGGGGAAGGTGGGTGGAGAACCCGTGCCGCCCGGCCAGGAATATACCTACTCGGTCCATGCGCGAAGCCGGCTGGAAAGGCCGGAGGAGTTTGAGGATATCGTGATCCGCGAGGCGCCGAACGGCGGCGTCGTGCGCGTGAAAGATGTTGCCCGCGTGGAGCTGGGCTCTCAGGACTACAACGTCATCGGGCGATTCAACGGCGGCCCGAGCGCCATCATCTCCATCTATCAGTTGCCGGGCTCAAACGCCGTGCAGGCGGCGGACGGCGTACTCAAATTGATGGCGGAAGCGAAGAGCCGCTTCCCCGCCGACATGGACTACGCGGTTGCACTGGACACCACCGCGGCGGTGCGGGCGGGCATTCACGAGATTATCGAAACGCTGGTGATCGCGGTGATTCTGGTGATTCTCGTGGTCTACCTGTTCCTGCAGGGCTGGCGCGCCACGCTGATTCCGCTGCTGGCAGTTCCGGTTTCCCTGGTGGGCACTTTCGCGGTGTTCCCGCTGTTTGGTTTCTCTATCAACACGCTCTCTCTCTTCGGGCTTGTGCTGGCGATCGGCCTAGTGGTGGACGACGCCATTATCGTCGTGGAAGCGGTGACGCGGCATATCGAGGAAGGCCTCACGCCCAAGGAGGCGGCTTTGAAGGCGATGCAGGAAATCTCGGGCCCCGTGGTCGGGATCGCGCTGGTGCTTTCCGCGGTGTTCGTGCCCACGGCATTTGTGCCGGGCATCACCGGCAGACTGTATCAGCAGTTCGCCATCACCATCGCCATCTCCGTGGTGATCTCCGCGTTCAACGCGCTCAGCCTTAGCCCGGCTCTCTCCGCGATGCTGCTGCGGCCGGAGAAGAAGGGCCACGGCCCTTTGCAGGCCTTCTTTGACTGGTTTAATCGCATTTTCGGGCGCGGCACGCTCAAGTACGTGGGAGTGTGCAGAGGACTGATCCGCAAGAGCGCGATCGCCATGGTGCTGCTGGTTCTCTCCGCCGTCGGGGCCGGGTTTTTCGCGAATCTTGTGCCGAGCAGCTTCCTGCCGGATGAAGACCAGGGCTACGTCTACATCAATTACCAACTCCCCAAGGCCTCGTCGCTGCAACGCACGGATGAGGTTTGCCAGAAGATCGAGAAGATCGTGGCGGAGATTCCCGGCGTGCGGTACTACACGTCCGTTTCCGGTTACAGCATGCTGAGCGGCGTGCGGAACACGTTCGGCGGATTCTTCTCCGTACGGCTGAAGCCCTGGGACGAACGCACCACGCGAGAGGAGCAATATCGCGAGATCGCGCAGCGCCTGAACCGGGAACTCGCGAAGCTGCCTGATGCGCTTGCGTTCAGCTTCTCGCCACCGGCGATCCCGGGGGTCGGTTCCGCCGGAGGATTTACCTTTGTGTTGCAGGACCGCGCGGGCCGCGAAATCGAATTTCTGGAGCGGAATCTGGACACGTTTCTGGCGGCGGCGCGGAAGCGCCCCGAGATCGCGGGCGCCGGCACGACCTTTTTGCCGGGGACGCCCCAGATCTTCGTGAGTGTCGATCGGGAGAAGGCGATGAAGCAGGGGGTCGCCATCAACGACGTCTACAAGACGATCCAGACTTACATGGGCGGGCTCTTCATCAACTACTTCAACCGGTTTGGCCGCCAGTGGCAGGTGTATATCCAGGCGGACGGGGACTATCGAAATCAGGCGGAAGACGCCAACCAATTCTATGTGCGCAACCGGAATGGCGACATGGCGCCGATCTCGTCGTTCACGCGGTTCGAGCCCAGCCCTGGACCCGAGTTCACCATGCGGCATAACCTTTACCGGAGCGCGCAGGTCAACGGCAACGCCGCGCCGGGGTATAGCTCCGCGCAGGCCATGGCCGCGCTAGAGGAGGTCTTCGCCCAGACCATGCCGCCGGAAATGGGTTTCGACTACATGGGCATGTCCTATCAGGAGAAGAAATCCCAGGAAGGCATTCCGGCCTGGGCGATTTTCACGTTTTCGCTGCTGTTCGTCTTTCTCATTCTGGCGGCGCTTTATGAGAGTTGGTCGCTGCCGTTCAGCGTGCTGCTGAGCACGCCGATCGCGGTATGCGGCGCGTTCTTCGTGCTTTGGCTGCGCCGCGCCATCCTCCTTACTTATGCTCCGGCGTACATGGTGACGATTGAGAACGACGTCTATTCGCAGATCGGCATGGTGATGCTGATCGGGCTCTCGGCGAAGAACGCGATCCTGATCGTGGAGTTCGCCAAGGAAGCGTATGACAATGGCATGCCGCTGGTGGATGCGGCGCTGCAGGGCGCGAGGCTGCGTCTGCGGCCGATCCTGATGACCTCATTCGCCTTCATTTTCGGTTGTTTGCCGTTGTGGATCGCATCAGGCGCCGGGTCAGTAGCGCGGCAGATCATGGGCACCACGGTGATTGGGGGCATGCTCGCGGCGAGCGCCATCGCGATTTTCTTTATCCCGGTGATCTTCGTGCTCGTAGAGAAGATCTCAAGTACGCGGAAGAAGGCGGACGCCGCATAGCGGCCGCTCACTTGCCGCTATCACAGCCCGCGGAGGCTACTTGCTGATCCGCGCGGGGTCGCCATGGAGAAGTTCCCCAGGCTGTGGCTTCGTGGAGTGCTTCGTTTCGATTTCCCTGGGCACGGCGCTTTCCGAGGAACGGCGGAACCCGACGACGCAATGAACCCCCCCATTGAGCGCGAGGGAATTACGCGCGTAGACGGGAACGACGAGGTACGGCGCGGGGAGCGCCTCTTGCAGTTGTTCCATGATCCTGCTTTCCGCGGCGCCCAACCCGAACTCCGGCACAAACACGTAATTGTCAATGATCGCGGCGTTCACGTAGCTGATGCCCGCCCACGGAACTTCTCCGCTGGCGTCTCCCGTGATCTGGGGAACCTCCACGATATGGAAGCCCCGCTTCCGCAGGTCGTGGATCTTCGCTTCGGCGAGCCGCTCCCGCGGGCTGGCGGCGGTGTCAAGCCGACTCGCGAGAAGCGCGACCAGGGATGCCGCGAGGTGGGGAGCGGACTTGAGGAGGGTTGCTTCCGTCACCCAGTCTTTCGCCAGCGCGGGATCGCTTTCGAGCATCTGCTCGAATCCTTCGCCGGACGTGCACTGGGTTTCATCCTCCTGGCAATACCGGTTCCAGTAAACGCGGAAACGCTCGAACACATCGACTTTCACAAGCGGGTCCCAGGAACGATAGGTCTTCCGCGCTTCGGCCAACAGGGCGAGGGCCCGGTTTCTACCGGAGCCGAAGGCGCCTTCCCTGGTAGCGAACTGCATCTTCAGCAGGTCGAAGAAGGGGCTCGGCCCAAATCGCGTGATGAGAAGTTCGATCGCGGCCTGGCTGAGTTCCAGATTTTCCCGCATTTCCTTCGAGACGAGCAGGGTCTTCCCATCGGGGAGGATCGAGACGAAATAATCGATGTGCGCCGCGAGACCGGAAAGGTCAACCGCGTCGTCGGCGCCAAATTCAAGCTTGAGGACATATTCATACTCCTCGGGCTTGAGCGGCTGCCCCCAATAGCGCCAGGCAGAATTTCCGTAGAAGAGAATGGTTCGGCCGGGGACGCGGGGGTTCGCCCCAAACTGGATGTCGCCGCCGTCCCAACTGAGTTTCGAGCGATGCCAGCCCTCGGATTCCAGAGAATTGAGCATCGCATTGAAGGCCTCGCCGCGCCGGCCCTTGTCCTCATAGGACTTCCAGGTCACAAGAGTTTGCAACTCCCCGGAAGCTTCACCACTCTTGATGTAGTCCTGCGCCCAGACGTTTGGCCGCTCGGTGGGGTTGTCCCGCAGATGGATGCGATGCGGGCTGCCGGGCAGGACACCATCCAGCGCGGCGCTTTGCCACTTCTCTGAGACCTCCGCCTTGCTCTGCAGGGTAACTTCGATCGGGCGCTCGACGACGCGCAGGATCGTCTTTAGAACATCCAGACTGTCGCCCACGACCGTTTCTCTTTCCGACAAAAAGCTGCGGGAATCGACGGTAAACACGAGGCCGCGCACACGATTTGATTCGGTATGCGCCCGGAAACCGGGAATGGAGGGTTCGTAGAAGATGTGGCAGTAACGCTTTTGCTTCCGCGTAACCAGGGTATCGACGAAGGGGAGATTTCTTTCGGTGAAAAACTCCCTCAGTTGCTCCCGGTCCGGAGAGCACGAGTAGAGGAGGGCGTCCTTGGCGACGGCATCTTCGAAACCCGGCGCGGGCGTCACCGGGAGGAACGACAAGGAGGGCGTGGATCCGAGCACCGCGGAACAGGATGCAATCGACAGAATCGAAAGAACGAGGAAGGACTGAAGCGATTCGGACACCCGGAGGAACAACACAGCACGCACACCTCACATCGCAAGCGAATCCCGCGGGATTCAGACGCATCCGCTTGCCGCAACACATACCCCGCTGTCTGTTTTGACGAAGGGTTTGATATACGGGTTATTGATCTGAACCTTTTTGTTGCATTAATTGATACTCATTAAATTGCGTTTATTGGGCAGAAAAGCGGAGGGCTGCGGCCCCGTGGATTTCGAGGGATCCCGGAGCCGCCCGTATTCGACGTCTCCATGAAAGGAGTGTTACTGTTGGTCTATCGCCATGGATGGGCTCCCGTTGCCGGTTGAGACTTTCCTGGCGCTTCCAATTCGAGAGTTACGGATGATTTTCAAGTTTTTTCCCGCAATTTGTCTGCTCCTCGCCTTGGGGCGTGGCTTCGCCGCTGAACTCGCCGTTCTGCCCTCGCATGTTCGGACGGATCCTTTTGGCCAGATCGTGGCCGCCGATACTCCTGCGAAGGTGGAGCCAGCCGCGCGCATCACGCTTAGAACGGCGCGAGAAGCATGGGTATCCTGCCGGCTGCTCGTGAAGAGTGCGCAGCCCGCGTCTTACTCTCTGATCGTCAAGGGCCCGTTCGAAGCGAGCCTGTATCGCGAATGGTTCCATTTCCTGCCCAGGTCCCAGCGCTACTACCCGGATGCGCTGATTCCCATTGCCGCGCGGGTCCAGGCGGAATTGCCCGCCGCGGATAATCGCATCGCGAAACAGACGGCGCAATCCTACTGGCTGGATGTCTGGATCCCGGATTCCATCCGGCCCGGATCGTACACGATGGAGGCAGTGCTGGAATCGGGCGGGAAGAAGTCCACGCTGCCGGTGCGCATCGAAGTTCTGGAGGCCGTGGTTCCGGCGGGCGACCCGATTGCGATGGACCATAACTCCTACGGAACATCCTGGCTGATGACGCAGTACCCCGAACTCGCCGGCCGCACGAAGGGTTTTTATCTAAGCGATGCGTTTTTCGAATTGATCCACGCCTACCACCGCATTTTCTATGAGCACCGCGGAATCTACCACCAGTTGGGCTATGGGCATGGCGGCAAGACCGGACCCGAGTTCGCGCCACGGCTCGAGGGCAGCGGGAAGAACAAGCGCGTAGCGGATTGGACGCTTTTCGATAAGCACTATGGACCGCTGTTGGACGGCAGCGCTTTCCGGAACACGCATCGCGGCGCGCGGCCGATTCCGTACGTGTATTTGCCTGTGAATCCGGAATGGCCGGCCTCCTATCTGTGGTGGGGCCAGCCGGGTTACGAACGCGAATTCGTGAACGTGATGCGGGAGATGGAGGCGCACTTCCGCGAGAAGGGCTGGACCCGCACCACCCTCGAATTGTTCTTCAACCATAAGAAACGCTACAAAGCGTTCGAATGGGATGGGGACGAGACGCGATTTTTGAACGATCTGCCCAGGTTTGTCGAGTATCAGCGGCTGATGAAGCTAGCGATGCCGGAGGATTCCCCTGTGAAGTGGGCCTACCGCACGGATGCCAGTTGGCAGATGGAAAAACAGTTTACTCTCCAGGCGGGAGTGATCAACCTGTGGGTGCTGGGCAATGGCATGTTTACCTGGTATGCGGAGAATGCGCCCATCCTTAAGGCGCGAGGCGACACGGTCTGGACCTATGGCGGCACGCCGCGGGTTGACGAGCCGGCCTCGCACATCACGCTGGATCTATTGTGGCCGTGGATGCTGGGCGTCGATGGGTTTGTCCGCTGGCAGACGGTGAGCCCTGGGCCCGACCCCTGGTTCCGTTTCGGAGGTGGGGGCGAGACGCTGGTCTATCCCGGGGGACGCTTTGGCATCGACGGGCCGCTCGCTTCGGCGCGGTTGAAACTGCAACGCAACGCCATGCAGGATCTGGCGCTGCTTGAAACACTCCAATCCTCCGCCGGTCTGACCGCGCTTCGCGCCGAGGTGGCGAAGCGGTTCAACGCGACTTCCCCTTCAGACTGGAGAAGTCCTCGCCCGAAGCTTGCGGATACGGATCCGCTCACTTGGGACAACGTGACGATCGGCGAAGCAGTGCCGGAGGATGCGCGGTTCGGCGCGGGCCTCGACGCGGCGGCCTGGGACCGGGTCCACGACTACATTTACACCAGCATCGGGGAGCATCGTCCATGAAGATCGTGATCTTGTTTCTTTTGCTGACCGCGCTCGGGCAGGCTCAGGACCCGCTGGCGGCGGAACTCGATCAAGTGGCGAAGACGGCCACCGCGATGGTGGACGGCGATGTCGCGCGTGGCATCCAGACCCCGCGTTCGTTGGCGATGATGCTTGCGAAGAATCCCCGCGACCACTGGGCGGCGGCGGACAATTACGATGTCGATCAGGAGGCTTTTGTCGCCACGAAAAAGACGCTCATCCGTCTTGCGCGCCTGTGCTCGGTGGAATGCGATGTGAATCTCTGGCTGCCGGTTACCGGCATGCCGGATCGCGTGCATGTAGCGATCCGGAACGTTCACGAGATGAGCCAGTTCTGGAAGTGGGGCGATCTTCACCAACCGATGCCCGAGGAAATGAAGGCCGTTCTCGAAACGGGCCAGCGCAGGACGGTCCGGCTCCGGGAGAACATGATCTCCGTGCTGGCTCCGGTCTACGACAGCCTGGGGGATATTGTGGGGTTGGTGGAAGTGGTGGCAAGCACCACGCCGAACCGGCAGGAGAACGTGCAGTAGACCGGCGCTCGCCTTTGCCACCGCCCGGAAGCAGTGGCAAAGGCGCAGGCTCTGGAGATTTTGCTCGCGCCGGAGGCGGGGCGGCCCTTAGCGGGCCACCCTGGAGACGCAGCGGAGATTCGCGAGATAGCGGTCTCTCAACACTGGGGGCGCCCCCTTCATATTGAGGTTCCACTTGACGATGAGCGGCTGGCCGGAGGGCAGGCGGATGGGTTGCGAACCCGCGCCCACCTGGCTGTAGTTGTAGGTCAGGTTGTTTTGCCCGTCCCATTCGTTCGCGGTGCGGAAGTATTTGTAAAGCTCCCACAAGCCCTGGCTGCTCCAAAGCGTTAGGGCGCTGCCGCCGAGGTCGACCTTGACGTCCACGGCATACGGAGATTGGCCGGGCCACGTGAAGTCGTGAGATTGACCTCCGCGTCCGGTGGCTTTCATGGTGGCGCCGCCGATCGTGATATCCACGGCGCGGAGTTCGCCCATGGGCAGGGCGGATAGGGTGTAGTTCACGGAGGGGGTGGTGGACCCTCCCGGGTAGAAGGCGGCGCTCACCCGGGCCATTTCGTTGAAGTAGGTGAGGAAGCTTGGGTTGATGGGAACTTCGGCGTCGGCCTTGGCCACGTATCGCCCGGCCTGGTTTTCGATCGAAGAGGCGAGGGCGGTCTGGTAGAAGGTCCAGAGCGCGCCGCTGCCGGGCTGGAAGACGGCGTTCACGTCTTCCAGCGAAGCCGGGGCCGAACTCAAGTTCGCGCTGAACGGATATTTATTCCAGAGAGAGCTGATTACCTGGCAGAAGCCGGCGCCCTTGCCGTTCATCTCGGCGGGGCCAAGCGCGCGGATAAGCGCTTCGGCATTGGTAATGGGGTCTTCGAGCAACTTTTGCGACATGGCATCGACGCGGCCCGCGGCATCGACGACGAAATTCTGGGCGATCCCGCGCGCCGCGTTCTTTGCGTTGGTGGCGGAGCCGAGCGTGGCCTGGGCGGCCATCTTGTCGCTGGCCGGAGCGTTGCCGGCGGCTTCGACGGAGGTTTGCAGCGCGGCCAAGCCGGACATGTAGGGCTGATTCACGCTTCCCACGGGTTTATCCCCGGCATCGGGCGGAACGATGAACTGAGGCGGCTGGAAGAGATTGGCCAGTTCCTTGTCATCGACGGCCGTGTTGCGGGAAACAACGGAGAAGAAGGCGAGCAGCGGCGAGGAGTTGGCGGCGAAGACGGACAGCTTGCCGGCGGCGTCCTTGAGGCTGGCGTAGCGAAGAATGCTAGCACTCGCGATGAATTCGCGCCATTCCTTCGTGAAATCGCTGTAGTAGCGCGTCTTGATCTGGGCTTCGAGTTCCTTCGCGTTGGGAGCGGGGCCGCTCTGCGGGCCGAGCACCCACTCTTCGCCGGAAATGTACTGCTGGATATTCTTGAGCGCGCTCATCATGAACTCATACCCGGGCTTAGTAAAAGCGCCGTTCACGACCTTGGACACATTCATTACGCGCGCAGCCGCGGGGTATAGCTTCATGAAATTGACCGCGCCCGATTTCTTGCCGGCCTCGGACAGCATGAACTGATAGATGCGCTCAATCGGCTGCGAACTGGAAAGATACGCGCGGGCGCGGGTGATCGCGTCCTTGTCGTTATCGGGCGGATACGGGCTCTCGTATTGCAGCTCCGCGGTGTAGAACTCAAATTGCCTGCGCGCGAGATCGCTTCGCTCCGCATCGAGTTGCTGGCTTTGCAGCCAGCGCTCCATCAGCACCGGGGGCAGGAAGGATTGGTTGTCCTTGCTCTTATCCGGATGCGAAGTGGTGATGAGGTATGCCTTCAGGGTGTCGTACGTATAGCGGTAACCCTCGGCATCGGGCTCCCCCTGGCGGGAACCGAGATGCTGCTGCATGTTCGCTTGCGTTCCGGCGAGCAGCAACTGCTTGAACTTTTGGAAGTAGGCGCGGCGGGCGAGAGGGAAAACCTTGTCGCCCGCGTAGAGGCCCCAGCGCATCATCAACGGCTTGCCGTTGCGTTGATGATCGGCCAGTTCGACGAGCGAGGCGCGCACCTGTTCGAGGCGCGTGAGCTGGTCGAGCGTGGCGAGCTGCCCACCGGGGTTCGCATCCACGGGGAGCTGCCGGACGGCCTGGATTACGGTTTGCTCCATCTCCCGGTTCTTGAAGAACGAGATCACCAGGAAAATGCTGTAGAGCAGGCAGATGGCGGCGACGGAAGCATAGATGGCCCGCGTGAGCTTGCTCTTCTGGGTGCTCGTCGACGAGGCGCGCAGGGCGTTCTGATCGCCCAGAAGGATGCGATTGAAGAACTGGGAAAAAAAGACCCATTGGGGCACTCTGCGGGCGCCGGTGGCCTTTGGGGCCTGCGCCTGCTGGAGCATCTGCTGCATCTGGGCGGCGTTGAACATGCTGGTGGCTTCACTGAAATCCACCTGCTGCGAAGCCTGCTTAGGCTGCGAGGGGATCACGTCCGTAATGAAAACCGGACGGATGCCGCCGAAGTAATAGCCGCGCAGGAACGGGCCGACGGAGAGCTGGCTGGGCCGGCAGAGATCGACGAGAAAACTCACGAGCGCATTCTGCACTTTGCGGAACTCGCGCGGGAACTCATATACGTTGGGCTGCACGCGCTCTTCCGGTTCGCGGCGGATGAGCATGGGGCGTTTATCGGCCACGGAGCGGAAAAGCCGGTTAAAGGAGTCGGACACGCGGCGGGTCTGCTCCTGCGCGTAAACGCCCATGCTGAGCGCGTCCACGTAGGGCAGGGTAACGCCTACCACCTGGCCCGCTTCCTCGTTGGTGAGGTGCGCGACAAACTCGGTGAAGTAAGCGATGCGGTCCGTTTTCGTGAATACAACGTAGACGGGGAAGCGGATGCCGAGGGTCTGGGCCAGCTCAAGCAGACGGGCGTGAATCTTGCGGGATTGGGCCTGCAGAAGATCGTTGGCGTTCGGCTGCAGGAAGATCTCGCCGTTCACGCAGACGATCACCGCGCGGGGCGCCTGTTCTCCTCCGCCTGTAGCCTTGGAGCCCTTGCCGGGACGCAGCCGTTGAACGAATTTCACCCACTGGTCCGGGCTATCGAGGATGCGGCCGGCAACTTCCGCGAAGACCGCGCCGCGCGCATACCAAATGTTGGCGGCGCGCGTGCCGACGATGGCGGTTTCCTGGTAGACGAGGCCAGCCAGGAGTTCGGGTTCAAGGCCGCTATGGACCATCATGCTGGTCTTGGTGGTGGCGGTCTCGCCGATCACGAAATAGAGCGGCAATTCCGCAAGCTTCTGGCCTTTGGCGAACTGGCTGGTGGAGAGGCGCGTCTCCGCCTGCTTCACCACCGCGATGAGTTCGTCCACGGTGGCGCCGGTATCGGAAACGGGCTGCGCCCGCGCCTTCTTTTCTTTTTGCTTCTTCAGGTAGAGGAGCAGGGCGAGGATGGCGCCCAACAACCCGAGCAGCGCCAGGCCGCCGCGAAGCACCCAGAGTCCGGTATCCACCAGACCCACCCATGCCGGCACGAACCAGGAGAGGATCAGCCAAATCAAGAGCGACGAACCGAGAATGATGTAAAACCACATGGCGGAATCTCCCTAGCGACGAACCTGGGTGGTGAGGGTGCGAAGGTCGCCCGCTCCGGAATCGAGTAGGAACCAGAATGCGCCGAACAGAATCAGAACCAGCACGAAGAGGCCAATGGCGCTGAACAGCAACGGTTTCAGCCACGGGTCTCCGATCTTGCGGGGAGCGACGTCCCCGGCCGGCACGGATTCCGGCGAGATGAGCATGGTGAAGGGGCGGATGCGGTTCCGCTTCTGCTCAATCTGGTTCATGATGTTCGCGAGTTCTGCGCCGCCGCTCAGGCCGTAACGGCCGCGGAAGCCCATGGCGAGAGCGAGGTGGTAGACCTCAAGCACATCGTTGACTTCTTCGGAATCGGGTTTATTGAGGAGATTCCGGAGGTACTGGAAGAAGAACTCCCCGGCCGTGTGGTGCCCGTAGAACTCTTCCTGCAGCGGGCGGCGCGGCCAATCGCCGAAAATCGGGTTGCCGGAATTCAGCACCGATTCGTCGAGCAGCGCGACCACGGCGAACTCCGCCAGACGGCAATCTTCCTCGGCGTAGCCGGAGCGGGTGGCATTCTCCTTGGAACGCTTCAGCGCTTCGCGCATGATGCCGCGGAACTGGTTGGCGTCCGAGACCTGCTGCCGCTTCGCCTTGAGCCGGGCGACGACGGTGAAGACTTCCTGAAAGGCCAGCGCCATATTCTCCGGGCGCGCGAGCAGCCCCTGCCAGTGGCGGGCGGCGGATGTACTTTCCGTGCTCATGTTCTTTCTTCCCTCTCCCCGGACTCCTTGCAACGGCGCGAGGCGGCGCCGCGCGTTTCAACCTGGACTTCCACCGGAGGCGCGTAGTTAGGAGCCGCTATCGAGTATCACTTGCAGTTCAATCTCCGGATCCGGTATTTCTGCTGGAACATAGACGCCGACTACTTTCGTCTGCGAAAGATGATCCCAACATGGCCCTGCCTTGTTCAAGGAAAAGTACTGGGCTTCCAATTTCTGCCGCACGGCGGCGGGGGGCACACCCAAGTGCTGCATCGGCAGACCGGGCAGAGCGCGGCGCACGAGTTCCGGCACGAATTTCTCCGAGCAGACCTTCACGAGTTGATCCGTGCGGCGGATGAGATCCGCCTCGCCGAGCTTCGAATGAATGCCGAAGATCCACCGGGAGCGGCCGAAGCAGCGATCGTCCGGGACGTCGGCGGACCAGAAGTAGGGTTTCGTCTGCCGGAATTTCAGATGGACGACGTTCGACGGCACGACGTATTCGAGATGGCGGCGGATATGCTCGTCGAGCGTCAGGAAGGCGAACTCAGGCTGCGCGTGATCATAGAGCGGCAACTGGCGCGGGTGAGAATCCGTGCCGAAGGTGCAGAGCGCTCCGGCGAGGCGGGCCATCTCCTGGTAAACCAGTTCCGGGTGCCCGCGGCGGGTACGGAAGATGTGGCGGAAGGCCGGGATGGCGCTGTGGATGGCATGCAGAAACCAGAAGGTGGAGATATCGCGCGGAGAGAACGATTGTTGAAAGCGGCTTCCACCGCGTACTTCCCCGCTGAGCATGCGGCTTTTCTCCTCCATCATCTCCGAGAGGCGGCGAAGGATCATCAGCAGGGTTTCGCTGGCGGAGATATCGAGCAGCGGCGGGATGAACGCCGCGTCGAAAACATAATTGCCCGCTCCGTCCCGCAGGATGCGCGCCAAGGGGAGCAATTCATATCCGGCGGTGTCCTCGGTTTCGACGAGCAGGGTGAAATTCTTTTTTCCCAGATAGACGGGCTTTTCGTCGTGTCCGGATACTTCGTCCACCACCAGCTTTTCGAGCGCCTGATAGCGGACATGGTTCCCGCCGGCATCGGAGGGGAGCATGCAATTCCTGTCGTTCTCCCGTCGCTCCGGGAGGCCCAGATACGCGAGCAGCGATGTGCTGGTGGGCGGGAATAAGTCGCGGATCTCGCGCGTGGGCGGCAGAGGGTCCGATTCCGGCATTTGAAACGGGACACCCTCTTTCGTGATGCCGCGCGCGTGCAAGAGGGAGAGGGTGCCATTGCGAAGCGCGTCCGCGTCCACCAGCATGCCCGCGAATCCATAGCTCTCATAAAAAAGAGATCCGGCGGTGAAATGGATGGCGTCTTCGAGATAGCGGTTCTGCGCCTGGAAATGGTGCGGCCCCAGGTACATTCCCTCTTCCCACACCACTTTGGATAGATGTTTCATACGGTCCAGGA
>JADLCF010000007.1 GCA_020847315.1 Bryobacterales bacterium
AGCGCTTCGGAGTTCCGGTTGTCCAACTGGAGCGCTTCCTCGAAGCTGTGGACCGCGCCCCGATAGTCGCCGGTCCCATTCTGGATGCGGCCGTTGGTGACATGGACGTTCGCCAACTGTGGATTCGCCTTGAGCGCGGCTTCGGCGGATTTCTGCGCGAGCGCCACCCATTTCGCATCGCGGCTCAGTTCGAAAAGAGACCACTGGGCATCGGCGAGACCGGCCAGCGCCGGTGCATACGACGGGTCGATGGAGAGAGCACGCTCAAAGAGGGTAACCGCCAACTTGACGTCTTCCATGCGATCGTTGCGCTGCAGGTAACCCCGGCCTTGCAGGAAGAAATCATAAGCCGCCGGGGAGATACGCAGCGACTCCGCCGGGTCGCCGCCCTGCCTCGCGGTTACCCGCAGATTCAAGGCGTTGCTCAGCCGGGCGATCGCGCCATCCTGCAGGTTCAGCAAGCGCCGCCGTGGCTCATCGATTACAGCCGTCTCCAACTGCCGCATGGTGGAAGTATCGATCACCGTGAGCGTGAGGCGGACGCGGTCGTCTTGCGCGTCCACCCGCCCCTCAATGGCGTAATCCGCCTGGAAGCGGCGGAGCGCATCGGCGGGCGATGTCACATGCAGGCTGCGCACCTCAGCGGCAGGCACCACGAGGAGTTGTGTATTCTCCTGCTCGAACTGTGTGAGGCGGCTGGTGATGGTATCCATCAAGCCGTCTGCGTAAGGGCTCAACGTGGGGTCCAGTTCGGAGAAAGAGAAGGGAAGCACCGCGATATGCTTCCCTGGGCCATGGGCGATGGTCTCCGTTCCGGCGGAAAACCACCGTTGGGAAGCGATGCCCCAACCCAAGGCGGCGGCAGCGGCAAGCAACAGCGCCGCAACGGCGATCTTCCAGAGGGAAACGCGGCGAATCGCCCGCCGTACTGCGCCGGGGCGGAGCGCTGCCGGGGGTTGCTCGCCAGCCAGCACGTCCACGACGAGCCGGGCCGATTCTGGCCGGTCTTCCGCTTCGCGGGAGAGACAGCGCAGGATCGCCCGTTCCCAAACCGGAGGCAATGTGGCGGAGTGCGTGCGAGGGGATTCCGGATCGTCCGTCAGCCGCTGGAAGGCGCTCTCCCAGCCGTCGCCGGAGAAGGGCCGCTTTCCGGTCACCATCTCGTAGGCCACTACGCCGAAGGCATATACGTCCGTGGCCGCGGAGACGGGTTTGCCGTTCAATTGCTCGGGCGCCATGTAGTCCGGCGTTCCGGCGATCCGCCCGGAATGGCTGGTTCGTGTCTCGGCGGATGCTTCGCTCGATTCGCCGCTCTTAAGCCCGTAACGGGCCAGCCCGAACTCCGTGATGACCGCGCGCTGCGACGCGGATCGCCAGCCCACCAGCACGATGTTCCCCGGCTTGAGGTCCCGGTGAACCATGTCCCGCTGCCGCAGAGAGTCGAGGCCGCTCGCGATATCCCGAAGCACCGGCAGCGCGGCCTCGAGCGCCAAGGGCGATTCCTGCCGGATCACGTCCCGGAGCGTCGGGCCGTCGAGGAATTCCATCGAAATGTAAATGATCGCGTTCTCGCCTTCGCCGTCGCGGCCGATATCGAAGATGCGGCAGAGGTGATCTCCGTGGATGGAGCGGGCGGTCTGGACTTCCCGCCGGAATCGGTCGACGAACGCCGCATCGCGCGCGTACTCCCGGCGCAGCGTCTTGATGGCCACCGGGATGGCGAGTTCCGTGTCGAATGCCCGGTAAACCTCTCCCATGCCGCCATGCGCGATGAACCTCTCAATCACGAAGCGGCCGGCCAGCCGCTGGTTCACGCTGAGCGCCGGTTCCGTCTCCTGCGCGGCATCGCTCAGGATCTTCCGCGCATCGCCAACGGGTTGTTCGAGGAAGCTGCCCGCACTCTCCGATCGTGCGAGCAGGCGCCGAACTTCTTGCGCAGTCTCGCCATCGGTTTCCGCGGCATTTTCGAGTAGAGCGGCACGGCCGGCGGCGCTAAGCGGGAGTGCTTCGTCAAACAGGCGTTTGATGCGCTGCCACCGCTCCGGAGTCATTTCGAGATCTGATCCCATAGCCACGCCTTCGCGAACAGCCACTCCCTGTTTACGGTCCGGACGGAGATCCCGAGCGATTCCGCCACTTCCCCGTCGGAGAGCCCGCCGAAGAATCGCATCTCTACAATATCGCTTTGCCGCCGGTCCCACTCGGCCAGCCGGTCCAGCGCTTCATCCAGGGCAAGAATCTGCCAGGACTTTTCCGGATAATATGCGATGCCGCCCTCGAATTCCACGCGCTGCCAGTCCCCGCCCCGCTTGATGCGTCCGTGGCCGCGGGCATGATCCACCAGAATCCGGCGCATCGCCTTTGATGCCAGGGCATAGAAATGCGCCCGGTTCTTCCAGTCCATGCTCCGGCCGCCGGTCAGCTTCAGGAAGACCTCGTTCACCAGCGCGGTGGGTTGCAGGGTGTGGCCGGTGCGCTCATTGCGGAGTTGGGCCACGGCCATTCGGTGCAGTTCGACGAAGACGAGCGGCCACAGTTCGGCCTCCGCGTCGCGATCGCCAGACCGGACACGTTCCAGAATCGTCGTGAGGTCGGCCGCCTTAGGATCCCGTTTCATGCGGTAAACCAGATTAATTATATAAAGCGGTATGAATGTACCGAAAGTTTCAACCGGTAATAGGCGGAGCGGACCCCCTACGCATGCGTCTGCGCCCGGCTTAGGTTCGGGCGTGCTGGAACCCGCAGCGCGGGGGATTGCATTGGGCGTGCACCTTACCGCAGGGAGGGAATCCGTGAAGCCCGGTAGGCAGAGCCCGCCGATGTGCCCTTTTCCTCAGGCGGGGCGCTTGGGGAACGTTTCGAGCGCCTTGCGAAGGGCATTCAACTCGGCAGTCACTTCCGTATCGGCTGTCGCGGCAAGCCCCTCCGGGCTCGTTCTCGCTGCGCTCTCCAAACCCTCGCAGATCTCGCGGAGGCGCATTGCGCCGATGCTGCCGGCGCTTCCCTTCAAGCGATGGGATCGTCTCTCCACCTCCGCGGAATCGGCATTCCGAAGGGCGTTCTGCAGGGCCAGCAATTGCTGCGGGCATTCTTCCAGGAACAACTCGATCAATTCTTCGGCGAGGTCCTGTTCGTCGCTCGAGTACTCGCGCAGCTCTTCGAGCACGCTCCGGTCGAGGGTGGGCGCAGCGGTCCCGGGCCTGCCGCTTTGATTGGGTTCCATGGTGCGAGTCTTGCGCTTTCGATCGGCTTGTCTCACCGGGCGGGAACGAGGTTCCCCCGGTAACCTGCTTTATCGGCCTGCCCGGCGAAATACTTTAGCCTCTGGGCAGCATGGGTGCCACCGGGGAACCAGAGGCGGGAAGCCGAAGAAGGAGGCCGGAGAATCTACTCCTCTTCCTCGTCGCGTTCTTCCTCCCGCAAATCCGCCTTGCGGAGGCTGTACCACTGCCATTCGCCGTCCTTGCGGGCGAGATGGGGTAGCAGAATGCCGCGGTAATCGCCCCAATTCCGGGCGATCAGGAAAATGCCGAAAGCCAGTGCGCCCACGGAACACAAGGTCACGAAGAGCAGCGCGGCCCAATGGACAACGGGGAACGTTCCGGTCGGTTCAAAGACCATGCGGGCGAACTCACGCCCGAAGTTCATCCCGAAGAACCCCGTCAGCACCGCGCTGAGCCCGGTAATGATGCTCAACATCGCGAGGCGGTTAATGGCCAGCGTATTGCGCGTCTGGTAGATTTCCCGGAGAAACGAATTCAGCTTGTCGAGATCCTCCTCGATTTCCTTTTTCCGTGCGAACACGCCGTATGCGTGGCATTTCATTTGAAAGTGTTCGTGCTCCTCCTCCTTATTGGCCAGTTCCGGATAGAACCAGTAGTTGGAGAAGTGCAGAAACTCGCCGCGCAGCGCCCCCGCCACTTCGAGATTCTCTTCGTCGATGGCCCCATCGGCCTGGTCTTCGTAGAGGCGTTTCGAAACCAGCGCCACCTTCTCTTCGAAATCGAGCAGCGTCGCCCGGTAAAACAGCGCCACCATCGCCATCAGGTAATAGCGCGTGTTGAACATCCGGTGGACCAGGAAGCCCTCTTCGAGAGCGTGCTCGCCGCAATCGCGCGCCCCCAATGTAAACGTGAGGTCGCTATACCCGGTGCAACCATAATAGGTGCCCTCATGCGCCCAACGGGTGTAGAGCGCCTTGCGCAGCCGCTGCCGCACGAAGCGCTGCTCATAGCGATACTCCGGCGAGTATCGGTCCACCCACAGAAACAGGCTCAGCAGCCGGCGCAGATCCTCCGATGCCGCAAACCCCTCCGGGAGCGATTCCGGATCGATGGAGACGTAGGTGTTCACGATCATCCGTTCGTCGAGCAGTTGCTCGAACTCCCGCTTGCCGTAGTTCACAAAGTAGAGCAGAGCCTGCACCAGCCGGGAAACGGGAGGGTAATAGCCCACGATATTGGCCGAGGGGAAGGTTTCCTCGACAATGATCTGCTCCTGCTCATCCTCTACGAGCACCAACGCCGCCCGGGAAGGGATTCGCCCCTCGCGCTTCTGCCGCCCGCTCGAAGGGCAAACCTTCCGCATCATCTCATTGATCCAGAGCGCCTGCTCCACCTCGATATCAAAGGCCTCGACGCCGATCGAGAGCGTGCTCACGCCGTTCGCGAAGATGAACAGCCGCAGATCCGTCACCTGCACCCTGGCGGAGCGGCCGCGGACGTCCTCGCATTCGTAGAAAAGCCGCGTCCCTGCGGGCAGGGGCGCCGTGTAGACCCGAAGCAAGGTGCGTGGTTCCGTTTCATCGGGCACAGGGTGGTTCGCGTCAAAGAAGATCCGCCGCACCACCGGATGAAAAAAAACCATGTCCTGGTAGGCAAGCGAGTTCAGATCGAAACTGCGGTAGGAGTCGCGCTTCCAAACCCCTACGCGATTGGCGAAGCGGCTGCGCGTCTTCGCGCCCATGCCTTGCAACCAGTTGTCCGCGCCGTCGATCCAATCCGATTGCTCGTTCCAGAACTCGGGCTGCTGCTCGCGGACAATCTGGCGGTCAATGGCGAAAGGGAAGAGAAAAAACGTGTGGAGATGGCTCACGCGGGGGCGCGCTTCCGGAGCTGTCGAGGGAGCGGGCGAGGTTGTTGCGGGCACGGCGGCCTGGTTCTCCTAGGGTATCTTTGCAGACGACGTGAAAGTTGGCAAATCGCCGCCTCGTTGACGCCCCGCGCCGCCAACGCACAGCCAACGCACCGCCACACCTAGCGCGGCACGGAAAAGAACTCCCGAATCAGGCGGCGCAGCAGGCCGATCGAGAGCAGAATCGCGATGAGGTTCGGAATCGCCATCAACCCGTTCAACGTATCCGCGATCCCCCATACCATCTGCAAGCTGCCGGTGGCGCCCAGGTAGACGAAGACGATCCACAAGAGCCGGTAGGGTAGTTGCGCCTTCGTCCCGAACAGATACGTCACGCCCGTTTCGCCATAGAAGGCCCAGCCGACGATCGTGGAAAAGGCGAACGTGATCAGCCCCGTGCTCACTACCAAATGGCCCCATACTCCCGGCAGCCCGATCTCGAACGCTTTCGCGGAAAGGGCCGCGCCGTTGAGCCCGGAGGTCCACGCGCCCGTCAGCAGAATCACCATGCCGGTCATCAGGCAGACGACGATGGTATCTACAAATACTTCGAAAATGCCGTAAAGCCCCTGGCGCACCGGATGATCCGTGGAAGCCGAGGCATGCACGATGGCGGCGCTCCCCAGTCCAGCCTCGTTGGAGAACAACCCCCGCGCGATGCCCATGCGCAGCGCCTGCATGATCGTCGCCCCCGCGAACCCTCCCACCGCGGCATGCCCCGTGAATGCGGAATCGATCACCAGCCCGATCATCTCCGGGATCGCCTCCGCATAGCGCAGCACGATAAAGAGGCCCCCGCCCAGGTAGCACGCGCACATGAAGGGCACCAGCACCGTCGTGAACTGCGCAATGCGCTGAATCCCGCCCAGCACGACAAGCGCAACCACCACGCACAGCACGATTGCGGTCGCTTGTCGCGGCACGGAATACGACGCATGCACCGCGTCCGCCACAGAATTCGCTTGCACCATGTTGCCGATGCCAAACGCCGCCAGCGCCGTCAGCATCGCGAACGCGCTTCCCAGCCAGGGCAATTTGAGACCCTTGCAAAGTACGTACATCGCCCCGCCCCGCATCACGCCGCTTGCATCGCGCTCACGGTAGTGAAGGGCAATCACGATCTCCGAGAACTTGGTGGCCATCCCGAACACGCCGGAAACCATCAGCCAGAAGACCGCCCCAGGCCCTCCCAGAAAGATCGCCGTCGCCACTCCGGCAATGTTCCCGACGCCCACCGTTGAAGCCAGCGCCGTGGCGAGCGCCTGGAAGGGCGTCACGGACCCGGTGCCCGAATCCTTCTCGAACAGCTTGCCCAGCACCTCGCGAAACACCAGCGGAAGACGCCGGAATTGGATGCCGCCCGTCACCACCGTCAGCACCACGCCCAGGCCCACCAGCAGGATCATCAGCGGCGGGCCCCACACCACGGCGTTCACCGCGCTGTTGATCTCGAGAATAGAGTGGAACAGGCTTTCCATGGAATTCCCGATTGTAGCGCGGGAAGGCGGCGAATCGCTTCGAAAAGGCGGTATTCCTCCGCGCTCCCATCCGCGTCAATCCGCCGTCAGCAAATCCGCCACGGCCAGTATCGTTTCCGGAGCATTCCCTTCCAGGCGGTTATTCACGAAGAGGTAGGCGATTCGCTTCTCCAGTTCGGCGCGCCGGCCCAGGGCGGCCAGCGCCTGCCGGGCTTCGGGGTTAGGGTCCTGCACATGCTCGTAGGGTTCGAAGGAATTCACCGCCTGCTCATACTGCCTTCCCCTTCGCAGCAGCGCCCGGGCGGCCACGAAATCCGTTGTATAGGCGGCCTCATGCGCCATCTGTTCGCGCAGCGTGGGCATGCGGCTCCAGGCATTGAAGACATGCGCCACGTGGTTCGCCTTGAGGCAGGCGAAGTAATCGTCCACCAGATAATCCGGGTTGCGGATCTCCACGCCGTAGCGGAAGGCCGGGGGCAGCGCGCTCAGAAAATGATCGAGATCGTCGATAAACCCGCGCGGCTCCGCGAAGTCGCTCTTGGCGAACGTGCCGAACTCGAACATCACCACGCCCACCCGCGCCAGATAGGGCGCCAGCGGTTCGAGAAACGCGCTGGTCATCAACCCGGCGTCGAGAAACTGCTCGTTGCCCGTTCCGCCGCGAGCGCCGTAGCGCGCGTGGCTGGGCCATCGCTTCACGGTCACCGCCTCCGGCGCTTTTAGGCCGAAAATGAGCTTCGGGTCCGCATGGAAGAGCTTGGCCCATTGCTCCGGGGCAGGGAAGGTATAAAACGAGAAATCCGCGCCCACCGCGGGAAACACCTCGGCATACTCGGCCAGGCACTCCGCCTCGAACTTCTTCCGGGAGAATTTGCCGCGCGTCGCGTAGCGGGATTCCGTATAGATCTGGCCCAGCCAGCCGGGGTATTTCCATGAACTCCCGCCCAGAAAAACGCCCCGTGCCGCAAGCGCCTTCAACTCGCGGGCCAGTCGCGAACGAAAAGAAGAATCGCTCTCCACGCCCAGCGGCAACATTGGACTTGACATGCGCCCTCCGACCTGTAAAAGTTTCTAGTGTAAAGATGCTCACCGATCGCCAACAGGATATTTTGAATTACATCACGGAATTCCGCGCGGAGAACGGATGTTCGCCGTCGATTCCGGAGATGCAGCGCCACTTCGGCATTCGCAGCCCCAATGGCATCGTCGGGCATTTGCAGGCGCTCGAAGCGAAGGGCGTCATCCGGCGAGGCGAGCGCGGCTCCCGGCAGATCGATCTCGCCGGGCCGATGCACGAATTGCGCCTGCCCGTGGCGGATCTGCCCTTGTTTGGGACGATTCCCGCCGGTTCGCCCCAGGAGATCGTGCAGCAGCGCCCCGACGCCTGCGTATCCGTGGACGAGAAAACGCTCGGCTTCAAGCCCGGCAACGGCTGCTTCGCCCTCCGCGTCCGGGGGGAATCCATGCGCGATGCGGGCATTCTCGATGGAGACCTCGTCGTGGCGGAACCGGCCGCCAACCCCCGGAGCAACCAGATCGTGGTTGCGTTGATTGACGGCGAAAGCACGCTGAAGCGCCTCGTGCGCGTGAACAATTCGTGGTTCCTGCGGGCGGAAAATCCGGACTTCCCGGAATTGCTTCCCAGGGCGGACCTTCGCATCCAAGGCATCGTCCGCACGGTCATCCGCCAGGTGCAATAAGCGGCCGCGGCGCTCATAGCGGACGCAGCCTGCGACAATGGATCTTTCTACTCATGTTCGCCTCCATTCCCCGCTGGCTTCGCCTGGTTGTCTACGTCCAGGTTGCGCTCATCTTCGCGATTCCCATGGGCGGGTGGATCCTGCAATCGGCGGGCGAAGCTGCCGACATGCAGGCGTACCCCCCGCCCGGCAAAATGGTGGATCTCGGCGGCCGCCGCATCCATGTTTATTGCGAAGGGGAGCGCGGCGCCGGGCCGCTGGTCGTCTTCAACGCCGATATCTCGGATCAGGGCTTGGTTTGGCGGGGCGTGCAGAAGTTGTTGGGCGGCCTCTTGCGCAGTTGCGCCATTGACCGCGCGGGTCTCGGCTGGAGCGATCCCGGTCCGGAAGATCGCAGCATCACCGCCACTGCCCGGGAATTGCACCGCGTGCTCGCGGCCTCCGGCGAAGCACCGCCTTACCTCGCAGTGGGCCATGGGCTAGGCGCCCTTCAAGTGCTCGTGATGGCTCGGGAGTTCCCCTCGGAGATCGGAGGTTTCGTCCTCGTGGATCCGCTTCCCCCCGATTGCCTCAAGCAGCGCCTGGAGAAAATCACCGCCAAAGTGGAAGGAGATGCGAAGCCGGCCATTCGCGCGAAGCTCGATGAAATTCTCGCCGAACGCGGACCCTGCCCCGACGGCGACGGCGGCTCCCCGCTCCTCTCCTGGCTCGCCCGCATCGGCATGATCCGCGCCCTGGCGGGCAGCAATTTCGATGCCACCGCCCCGCTGCCGGAACTCCTCCCCGTTCACCGTGCGCTGAAGCTTCGCACGCAGGCAGCCGATGCAATTCTGGCCGAGAGTCGGACGGCCTACGTCGGCCTTGCGGATGCCCGGGAAGCCCTGTCACTACTCAAGACCCGGCGCTCAATCGTCCTCTCCCGGGGCCGCATGGGCAACTACTTCAAGGACCAGGATTTTCTCGAACAGCAAGCCGAACCCTCGACCCTAGCCTTTGAACGCGCCCAGCTCCGCTACCTGCACGAGAGCCAGAAAGCAATGCTCCCCCGCGCCCAGGAAGCCTCCTTCCGCATCGCTACTGAAAGCGGCCACTACATCCCCATCACCCAGCCGGAACTAATCGCGGAAGCCATCACAGAAGTCGCCGCCTCCGGCAACGCCGCCACCGCCTCCCCACCGCCTAACCCCACCTCCACCCCGGCGGCGGCCGGTCACGGAGCCGCAATTCCCAAGCCCTGAAACTCCCCACTCCCCGTCACCATTCGCAGCGCCGTCCCTCGGACCTCAAATTGGAGTGCACCCAATGACCCGTGGGTAAGCGCCGATCATGAAGAACGGCCCTTCGACCACTCGCGTCCAAATTGGCTGCGGTATCCGGCTACACAATCCGGCAAGGAAACAAGAACGGAGATTCGCGCCGGCCCTCCCGGATGCGATACGCTCGAAGCCTTCGAGGAGTATCGATGCCAGCTATCTCCCGCCGCCACTTTCTCGCCGCTTCGCTCGCGGTATCCGCTTTCGCGCAGTCGAGCAAACGCAAAAACGTCCTCTTCCTTGCCGCGGATGATCTCAACACCTCCCTCGGCTGTTATGGCCACCCCGTGGTGCAATCCCCGAACATCGATGCCCTGGCGCGG
>JADLCF010000008.1 GCA_020847315.1 Bryobacterales bacterium
CGCAACAGCGCCGGGGCTTACTTCGCGGCGCAGCATCCGCTCGGCTCACGGTTTCTCATCAACGGCGAACCGACCGAGAACCGGCTGGCGCTGGGGTCGAAGGGCGCGCTGCGTTATGAAATCACAGCCGCCGGACGCATGGCGCATTCGGCGTATCCGCATCTTGGGGAATCCGCGATCGAGAAACTGCTGGACGTATTAGAAAAAGTCCGGAAAATCCCGCTGCCGGTGGACGATCTTCTCGGCCCCAGCACGCTGAATATCGGCGTGATCTCAGGCGGCCGCGCTCCGAACATCGTGCCGGACCACGCCAAGGCCGAGGTCATGATACGCCTGGTGGAAGACGGCGAATCCACTCGCAAGGCGATGCAGGCCGCGGTGGAGGGCAAGGCGGAAGCGAAAGAGATCCTCGCGATTCCCGCGCTGCGCCTCGGCTCGCTCGAAGGTTTCGAAACCACCGTGGTTTCCTACACGACGGATATTCCGGCGTTCGGCGGGAATTGGGGAGAGCCCTTTCTCTTCGGCCCCGGAACCATTCACGTCGCTCATACCGCGGAGGAGCGCGTGCCCAAACGGCAGCTCGAAGAAGCGGTGGTGCTGTATCAATCGATGGTGAAGCAGTTGTTGCAGAAGTAGGCGGCCGTTGCCGTCCAAGAATTTGGAGAAAGAAGCGAAATGGAACAGAGAATTGAAGTCGGCGTGCTCGGCGCAACCGGAATGGTTGGGCAGCACTTTGTAAAATTCCTCCAGAACCATCCCTGGTTCGAGCTGAAATGGGTTGGCGCAAGCGACCGCTCGGCCGGAAAGAAGTATGGTGAAGCCACAAACTGGCGGCTGGATGGTGTCATGCCGGAAAATATCTCCGGCCTGACAGTGGAGGAATCGAAGCCGGGCAACGCGCCGCGACTTCTGTTCTCGGCCATGGACGCTTCCGTGGCCACGGAGATCGAGCGGGCCTTCGCCGAAGCGGGCCACGTGGTGGTATCGAATTCGCGCAATCATCGCATGGAGCCGGACGTTCCCCTGCTGGTGCCGGAGATCAACGCGGACCATCTCCGCATTGTGCCCGTGCAGCAGCGCCGCCGCGGATGGAAAGGGCAGATCGTGACGAATCCCAACTGCTCCACCATCGTCCTCGCCATGGGACTCGCGCCCTTTAAACAATTCGGCATCCGGCGCGTGCTGGCGACGACGATGCAGGCGATCTCCGGCGCGGGCTATCCCGGCGTGGCTTCGATGGACATCAATGCCAACGTCATTCCGTTCATCGGCGGCGAAGAAGAAAAGATGCAGCAGGAGACGCAGAAGATCCTCGGCGATATCGGCGGTGACGAGATTCGCCACCTCGATGCCAGCGTGAGCGCGCACTGCAACCGCGTCCCGGTGGTGGACGGCCACATGGTGGCGACGTCCGTCGAACTGCGCGACAAGCCGGATGAGGCGGCCGTCCTCGAAGCGATCTCCAGCTTCCGGGGCGTACCGCAGGAGCGCAATTTGCCCAGCGCGCCATCCCGTCCGGTGGTGTACATGGAACAGAAGGACCGGCCTCAGCCCCGCCGAGATGTGGAACGCGAGCGCGGCATGACCGTGTTCATCGGCCGGCTGCGTCCTTGTCCAGTTCTCGATTACAAATTCATGGCGCTGGGTCACAATACGGTTCGGGGAGCAGCCGGCGCGGCGGTGCTCAATGCCGAACTGATGTGCTCGGAGGGGATGCTCGACTGATGATCGTCATGAAATTCGGCGGCTCGTCCGTGGAATCGGCGGCCGCCATCGAGCGTGTAGCTTCCATCGTGCGATCACGGGTGGCCATGAGGCCGGTGGTAGTGGTTTCCGCGATGGGTAAGACCACCAATCGGCTTCTCGCCATCGCCAACGACGCGGTTCACGGCCGCCGCGACCAGGCTTTAGAACAGCTCCAGGAACTGCGGTCTTACCACGTGGAGGAATCCACCCAGCTTGTTCGCGACGAGGACCGCCAGGAACTGGATGAAGTCATCGATTCCCATTTTCAGGAGTTAGGCGAATTGGTCCGGGGCCTGGCGATTCTCGGCGAATTGACGCCGCGCTCCGTGGACGCCATTTCCAGTTTCGGCGAAAGGCTCTCCAGCCAGATTGTCACCTTCGCGTTCCGCCGCTGCGGCATGAAGGCGGCGCATGTGGATTCGCGAAAAGTCATTAAAACGGACAATCGCCACACGCACGCCAATCCGATTTTCCCGGAGACTTACAACCGGCTGTCGGAAGAGATCCCGACATTCGCCGAGAACGGCGTGGTGGTGATGGGCGGCTTTATCGGATCCACCATGGACCTGGTGCCTACGACGCTCGGCCGCGGCGGCTCCGACTTCAGCGCCTCCATCGTAGGCGCGGGCATCGGAGCCGACGAAATTCAGATCTGGACCGATGTGGATGGCATGCTCACCTGCGATCCGACTCTGCTCGACGGCTGCCACCGGGTGAAGACCATCTCGTTCGCCGAAGCGGCGGAGTTGGCTTACTTCGGCGCGAAGGTGCTGCACCCCGCCACAGTTGTTCCGGCGGTGGAGAAAAATATTCCCGTGCTGATCCTGAACTCCAGGAGGCCGGACGTTGAGGGGACCCGCATCGTGGCCGACGCCGTCCATTGCGAGAACGTGGTGAAATCCATCGCGTGCAAGAGGAAGATCACCGTCGTCAACATCCATTCGACGCGGATGCTGATGACGCATGGCTTTCTTAAGAAAATCTTCGAGGTATTTGAACGCTACGAAACGCCCGTCGACATGGTGGCCACTTCGGAAGTCAGCGTGTCCCTTACCATCGACGATACCGAGCGTCTTCAATCCATTGTCGACGAGTTGAAACGATTCTCCGAGGTCAGCGTCGAAGAGAACCAGGCGATTGTCTGCCTGGTGGGCGATAACATACGCTTCACGCCGGGTGTCGCCGCGCGCGTCTTTTCCGCTCTGGAGCGGGTGAACATCCGGATGATTTCGCAGGGCGCGTCGAAACTGAACCTGAGTTGCGTCGTCGCCCAGGCGGACCTGAAGGAGGCGGCTACAAGACTGCACGACGAGTTTTTCAGCGAGCTGGATCCGGCGGTCTTCGATTGAAATGAACCTGGCGATTGTCGGTTACGGAAAAATGGGCAAGCTCATCGAGCAACTGGCGCCGGAGTACGGATGCCAGGCGCTGGTAAAGCTCGATGAGTTCAACAATGCGGACTATGCGGGATTGACGCCGGAGAACTTCAAGGGGGTCGAGGTAGCAGTGGAGTTCTCGACGCCCGCCACGGTAGTGGAGAACATCGAACGCGTGAGCGCGCTGGGAGTCAACCTGGTTGTGGGCACCACCGGATGGACGGAGCATCTGGACAGGGTAAAGGACGCCGTCGCCCGCAATGGCACGGGCTTGGTGTGGAGTCCGAATTTTTCCATCGGTGTGAATGTGTTCTTCCGGCTCGCGGCGGAGGCCGCCCGGCTTCTCGCGCCGCATGAGCAGTATGGCGCATGGGCATGGGAGATTCATCACCATACGAAGAAGGACGCTCCATCGGGCACCCTGCTGAAGCTGGTGGATGGGATGAAAGCCGCCGGCTATGCGCGAGCGATCGATACGGCTTCCAGTCGCGCCGGAGCGCATCCGGGCACACACGAAATCGGCTTCGATTCCTCCGCCGACACCATCACTCTCCGGCACACGGCCCGCAGCCGTGAGGGCTTTGCGCGCGGCGCG
>JADLCF010000009.1 GCA_020847315.1 Bryobacterales bacterium
ATTTCGGCCGGATGGCCCAGATCTTCAGTAATCGCGTGGAGCGCGTCATGGTCGCAATTACTGCCCGGAAAGACAACAACGCCGAATCGCATGGGAAGAACTCCAGTTTATCAGAGTGGCGAGGGGCACAGTTTGCGACGGCTCAAACCCGCCAGACCGGCGGCGCGGACCAACGAAGATCGGCGAAGCCGGGCGAAGCGCGCGCTCCACCCGCCTTCGCCTCGATTAGAAGCTGTACTTCAGCGCGAATTGCACCACCCGGGCGCCACCCGCTCCCAGGATTCGTCCGAAGTTCTTGTTGTTCAGCGCGGAGTTCGGATTGCTGAAGTTCGGATGGTTGAACGCACTGAAGAACTCCGAGCGGAACTGGAGACGGTGATTCTCCCGAAGCTCGAAATTCTTGAAGACGGAAAGGTTCCAGGTTGCGGCGCCGGGGCCATAAACGATGCTCCGGCCAGCCGTGCCGGGCGTGCCCGTGGCCGGCTTGGCGAACGCCTCCGTGTTGAAGTACTTCATCAGCCATTCGTCGCGGGAGCGCCCTCCGCTCAGCTTGGGGTCTCCCACCAGATCCGCGCGGTCGTTTGCGTTCCCATCCAGGTTCGTATCGCTACCCGCGGTGATGGTGAACGGATTGCCGCTATCGAATCGGGTAATCCCGCTAAGCTGCCATCCATTAATCACTTGCTTCCCGAACCAGCCGTAGCGCGCCGTTTCGGGAAGGTCCCATAGATAGCTCGCCACAAAGACATGCGGCGAGTTGGAGCCCGATGCGCCTCGATCAAGGAGGCGGTTGTTGGAATCCACTAGCGCCACTGCCGTTGCACTGAAAATATCGTCGGAAATTTCGTCAATCGACTTCGAAAACGTGTAAGCACCGTTGATCGAGAAGCCCTTGGCCAAACGCTGCCGGAACGTCAACTGTAAGGAGTCGTAGTGCGCATTCGACCCGGTGTTGGTGTGCGCAATCTGAGCGAATGTGCCCGGCAGGTAGGGCCGCCGCGCGTTCACGTTAGCCGCAGTGGACTTGCCCGGAATATAGAGCGGCGCATTGGCGTCGCGCTGAAAGAAGAGCTTGCGAGAGGTATTGCCCACGTAAGCGGCCTGTACGGTGAGCGTTGAAGTCAACTGCCGCTCAATCGCGAGGCTGTAATGCTGTACATAGGGGGTAGCCGCATTCTCGTCGTAATAATTCGTGGTGATCGGCAAGGAGAAGCGGGGGTTCGCCCGGTCCAATGTGTAGGGGAATGGGCTGCCGCCGGGCACGAGCGACCACGGGTCTTTCAGATTGGGGGTGCCGAAAGCCGTGACGTCCACCAGAAATGGCTGTCCTTGCAGGTTCGACGTCACGTTGGCGAACGATACCGCGTAGAAGACGCCGTATCCCGCGCGGATCGCTGTTCTGCCGCTTCCCGTGGGATCGAAAGCAATCCCCACCCGGGGCGCCAGGTTATTGAGGTCGCTTTTTGCCATTCCGCGCGGAATCCCCTTGTCGCCATAGAACAACTGGCCCAGCGGCGCTTTGGGAATGACAGTCGATTGCTCGCTGAAGCGGAACGTGGCGAGTTCATCGGTGGTGCTCACGAGGGGCATGTTGATCTCATAGCGCAGCCCCAAATTCAACGTCACACGAGACGATACGCGCCAATCGTCCTGAGCGTACCCGTGCATGGAGTTCGACCGGAACACACGGGCAAGGCCGTTGTTCTGGCGGAAGCTAGCCGCTTCCCCGAGCATGAAATCCGCCAGCGTGTTCTTGGTGAAGTTGCCGGTAAACCGCACCTGTCCCGCGCCAAGCCAGTTGCCGATCTCATCGAACATGCCGTGCATATACCAGCCGCCGGCTTTGACAGTGTGCGAGCCGAGCGTGACGGTGAAGGTATCGGACACGCTGAAGGTCTGCTCCTTCTGCCCGTTCGCGCCAAAGGTCCCCATCTGCCAGCGCCCGTTCACGTAAATCTGCGGCGGGCGGGGCGGCCCGGCGCCTAACGTCACATTGCTGCCGTAATCGCTCCAGCTATGGGAAAACTCATCCACAATGGGCGTGTCCTTCTTGCTCCAGGCAAATTGCGCCTGGTTCAACATGGCCGGGCTGACGATCCAGTCATGGCTGATGATCGTGTTGCGCTGGCCGTACTCCGTGGAGTTATTCGCGTAGTTAGGAATCTGCGTGCCTGAAGGAAACGGCTCATAACTGCTGCCATTGATCCAGAAAACACTTCCATATACCTTGTGATTGGAGTTAATCATATGATCCACTTTCACGAGGTACTGATTCTCGTTATCCTTGCTCGAAGCGGATGCCTCCAGCCGGTTATCGGGTGTATTCGGCAACGGGATATAGCGCTCCAGGATGTTGGCCGCGACTGCGTCGATACGGAGTAAGGGAATCCTGGCGCCGGGGAATGCCTGGCCCGTAAGTGGATCAACAGGCCGCTGGCTGGCTGTCGCGGAGGAAAAGTCTCCCGTTCGCTCGGCGGCGGTGGGCGGAGTGGCGCTGTTGATGAACGCGCTATTGCGAATCTTCAAGCCTTGAAACGACCCGAAGAAGAAGGTCTTATTCCTGATCACCGGGCCGCCAGCCGAAAACCCGTACTGATTCTGGCGCAGTTGCGGAACGGAGGGCTGAAAGAAAGGGCGCGCATTCAGCTTGTCATTGCGGAGAAATTCAAACGCGCTGCCGTGAAATGCGTTTGTACCCGATTTCAGCACAACATTGAAAACTGCACCGGGAGATCGCCCGAATTCCGCATTGAAATTGCTGGTAATCAAGCGAAATTCCTGCACCGCATCCGGATTCGGCGAACTGTTCCCGCTGTTGCGGAACAAATCATTATTGAAAGCGCCATCAAGCATGAAGGTGCTTTGCCGTGTGCGGCTCCCATTGACGTTGAGAAAGGCGCCTGTCCTACTCGAGACGGTGCTGAAATTGGTATTGGAGACTCCGGGCAGCGTGATCGCAAGATCGTAAACGTTGCGGCCATTCAAAGGGAGATCGTTCACGCGGTTGGTGTCCACCACCGCGCCGATCTGCGTCTGGTAGGAATCGACTTGAGCGGCTTCGGTCGTCACCTCCACGGATTCCGTCACCGCACCGACGGTCAGGCGGGCATCCACGCGCCGGTTCTGGTTCACTTCGAGCCCGATCGCCGTTGCAACGAAGGTCTTGAAGCCATCCATTCGTGCTTCCACTTTGTATTGGCCCACGGGTAGCGCCGTGACGATATAGTTGCCGGACCCATCGGAGGTAACCGTGCGTGTCTCACCGGTCAGACTATTGCTCACGGCAATCGTGGCGCCGGGTACGGCCGCATTCGATTCGTCGAGGACGGTTCCTAGAATCGTTCCGGTCACTTGCGCCGGAAGCGAAGCCGAGAGGAGCCAAAAGCCGAGCAGACTACATATCAGAAATCGGATTAGGCGATGCACGTTCATCTTTGACCTCTTTTTCATTCGAACTCGATAGTTTATATTACGTCACATTCACGTCCCGGTTTAGAGTCCCGCGCATTTGGCGTCGCAGCCAACGACTTGCTCGGACGGTGGCATAATCGGGGAATCCATGGTGATCGATATCCTCAAGCTCGAAGCGCTGATGCCCGGCCGGGAGATCCATTGGCAGCAGGAGACGGAATCCACCATGAATGAAGCGTCACTGCTCGCCAGGCAACAAGCCCCGCACGGCGCCATTGCCGGTGCGGAACGGCAGACCCAGGGCCAGGGGCGCATGGGCCGTGAATGGCTTTCCCCGGAAGGCCAAGGTCTCTATGCCACGTTCATCCTGCGCCCGAAGGTGCCCGCGCACGACGCACCGCTCTTGACGATCTGCCTCGGTTTGGCTGTCGCTGAGGCCCTCGCCCGCGTCGCCGATCTGCGGACGGATTTGCGCTGGCCCAACGATATTCTTGTTCAGGAGCGTAAACTGGCCGGCATCCTCGTCAAGTATGAGGACGGGGCGTTCCTTGCCGGAATCGGCATCAACCTGGAGCAACGTTCGTTCCCGGAAGGATTGGCGACGCCCGCCACCTCACTTGCCATCGAAGGCCGGGCCGGTATATCAAGGGAAGCACTGCTCGCTCAGATCGCCACACTCATCGATAGCCAGTTGCACATGCTCGCGGCGGGAGGCAAGGATCGGATCATTGAGATGTTCACGCTTGTTTCGAGTTACGCCCGCGGGAAGTACGTGGAAGTGGAGTTCCCCTCCTCGGTGGAGCGCGGCGTCACGGATGGGCTGAACGAAGATGGATACCTTTGGCTTCGCCTTCCCAACGGCAAGCGCAAGCTGGTGGTTGCGGGCGGAGTACGCCCGGTTGCCAACACCTAGACTGGAAGGGAAACACGTCAGCAATGCTTCTGGCGCTCGATGCGGGAAACACGAATATCACGGTAGGCGTCTGGGATGGAAATCTCCTGGTAGCGCGCTGGCGTTTGCGCACCTTGCGCGATCAGACAGCGGACGAGTGGGGCATCCTATTGCGGAATCTTTTTGATTTCGCCGGCCTGGATCAATCCGCCGTGAACGGCGTCATCATTGCGAGTGTCGTGCCCCAACTCGAAGCTTCTCTCCGGCTGATGAGCAAGCGCTATTTCTCGCAAGATCCGCTCTTTGTGACCAGCGAAACCGATACGGGCATTACCATTCGCTACGAGAATCCGCGTGAGGTGGGCGCGGACCGCATCGTCAACGCGGTCTCCGCTTACAACAAGTACGGCGGCCCCGTCATCGTGGTGGATCTTGGCACCGCGATTACGTTCGATGTCATATCCGTGAATGCGGAGTACCTCGGTGGGGTGATCTGCCCCGGCATCGGCATCAGCATCGAAGCGCTCGTGAGCCGAACGGCGCGGCTGCCGCAAGTGGACTTCCGCAACCCCGGATCCGTAATTGGAAGGACCACCGTCACCAGCATGCAATCCGGGCTTTACTACGGCGCCATCGGCATGATAGACGCCATCGCCGAGCGTCTGTTGGCGGAACTCGGGAGCACCGCCAGGTTCGTAGCCACGGGCGGACAGGCCGCGATGATCCTCGAAGACTCCCGCTATCTGCACAGCGTCGATGAGGACATTACACTCGATGGCCTACGCCTGATCTGGAACCGGTCTGGGCGGACAACGCAGCCGCAAGCCGAGGGTAGCGGCGCACACGGTGGAAGATGAGGCCACCGCTGACAAGACGGGCCGTTCTCGGTCCGGCGAGCGGCGCCGTATTGCTCCCATTCCGAACGGTTGCGGCATCCCGGGAAGCCCTCGCGGCCACGCTGCGACAGTATTGTCTGCGCGCTTTCAATACAACCCAGGGCGGCCTGGCCTTGGCTCGTGTTGGGGGCAATGAGCTGCTTTTCCAGTCCCATCCCCGCGCGCTTCGCGAGACCTTGCGGAAGCCCGGCTCCACGGTGAAGCCATTCCTGCTGCGGAGACTGCTCGAATGGGAATTGTTGCGGCCGGAGGAAACGTTTCCCTGCTCCGGCGGCCCCTTGCCGTTCGCCGGCCGCCGCTTCGATTGCTCGCACGCGCAGCAAGGCGCCCCGTTGGACCCAACCACAGCACTCGCGCTCTCCTGCAACCGCTGCTTTCTGCATTGGGCGGAGCGCCTTCCGCGAGCGCCGGAGGGCCGCTCCGGCTTCGCCGAGACGCTGCGGCGAGCGGGCTTTTCCGCCCGGCAGGCATTCGGGCTCCGATGCGCGGCGGCCGTCGTAGGGAACCCTTCGTCCCGAGATGAGATGTTATTGCAAGCACTGGGAGAGGCCCAGGTTCTGACGACTCCCCTGGCCCTGCTTAGCGCCTATGGCCGCTTGCTCACTTCGGCAAATGGGGTTGAGGAGCGGGCGGCCATGCGCGTGGCGCTTCAGGGCATGCACGATTGCGTGAGGGCCGGTACGGGCGTCGAAGCCCGCGTCGAGGGACTCGATTTGGGCGGCAAGACGGGCACCTCCACTTCCGCGGACCGCCGCTCCCTGAATGGCTGGATGCTCAGCTTCTGGCCTGCCGCGCAGCCGCGGCTCGTCATGGTCGTCTTTGTTGAGAATGGGCGCGGCGGAGCGGAGGCCGCGCCGATCGCGGGCGGAGCATGGCGTGCGCTTCGCCCCCATTTACAGGCTTTCATGGCATGACGCGCGCCATTCGCATAGCCGCCCTGCTTTGCCTGACAGCCATGGCGCTTCCGGCCGGTGAGGCTCTCGAATACCGGGTGCGTCTTTTCTCACGAAGCGTTCCGGATGCATTGGAGATTGCGCCCTCGCCCGGTGTCGCGGGCGTCCAATTACCGCGGCTTCGGCTGGGGGCCGGGCGGGAGGCATGGCTCCGCAGCCCCCTGCGGCTCCATGTGCGAGGCGAGTCCGTCGTTCTTGGCACGCGGTATCCGTCATTGTTCAAGCAAGTCGAAATCACTGGAGAATTCCGTATTCGCGTGCCGGACCGGCCATGGGGAAACCTGCGGGGTTCGTTGAAAGTCTGGGTTCAGGACGGGGAACTGGAAGTGGAGGCTGCGCTCCCCCGTGAGGAGTATGTGAAAGCCGTGTTGGCTGGGGAGGGGGGTGGCATGCGTGGGACAGAAGCGCTGCGGGCGCTCGCCGTCGCCATTCGCAGCTATGCCTTTGCAAATGCCGGCCGGCACAAATCCGAGGGCTTCGACTTCTGTGACACCACGCACTGTCAGGATCTGCGGCTCGTGGAACGGCACGCCGCCCTCGATCGAGCTGTCGAAGACACCGCCTATGAGTTGCTGTGGCATGATGGCGCCCCCGTTCCCGCGTATCACCACGCCGATTCCGGAGGGCGGACGGAGAGTGCGCAGGCCGTATGGGGGGCAAAAGCACCCCCCCGGATGGAAGGCCGCGTCGATCCATACAGCACCGTTCCCGCACCGCTTGCCTGGAGCGCCCGGCTGTCCAAGAGCGAGATCGCGCGCGCCCTGAATGCCGAAGGCATTGCCATTCATGGGGAACCAGCCGTTGCCATTCGAACCCGCACGCGCTCCGGCCGGGCCGCACGGCTGCTGGTGGCGGGCCGGGAGATTCCTGCCTCCGATTTCCGTTTCGCGATCGGCCGCCAACTGGGATGGCAACGGATAAGGAGCGACCTCTACGAAGTGCGCGACGATGACGCCTTCCTTCGTTTTGATGGCAAAGGCAGTGGCCACGGCGTGGGCCTCTCGCAGCGCGGCGCGGTGGAGATGGCACGGCAGGGCGCGGATTACCGGCGGATTCTCGCGTTCTATTTTCCGGGCGCGCGGACGGGCGTGGATGCCCAGGGGGTGCGGTGGCGAATGCTGCGCACGGATCGGTTGCGCTTCCTCTTCGCGCAAGGCGGCGAGGACCCGGCGTTCACCGCCTTGGCCAGCGCGGAACTGGCCCGTCTCGAAGCGGAAACCCCATACCGCTTGCGGCATGAATGGACGATCCGTGTCTATTCGAGCGTGGATCTCTTCCGCAATTCAGCCGGGCTTGGCGGGGATATTGCCGCCGCCGCCCGCGGACGCGAAATTCATCTGCAACCCCTCGCCACGCTGCGCGGCCAAGGCAGCCTCCGCGCCACCATCCGGCATGAGTTCGCGCACGCATTGATCCTCGAAGAGGCCCAGCGTCCGCTGCCGGAGTGGCTCCACGAAGCGATGGCTCGCTGGCTGGGCGGAGTTGTGACCCATGTGGGCAGGCGGCAGCCGCCCCGCTGCGCAGGAGTGGCGCGCTTTGAAGATCTGGAACGAAAGATCGCGAGTGGCGGAGGAGCGCGGCGCGAAGCTGCATTGGTGGCGGACGAATTCCTGCGCCTGGCCATCCGGCAATTGGGCCGCCAGACGGTGCTAGGCTGGCCGCGGGCGGGTTTTCCCGGCCACCACAAGGAGACTCTCCCGGGGCTTCTTCGTCAGGCGTGCCAGCAGTGAGAGAAACACGAGCCAGCAGAAAACCACCAATATGATAGCCACGCTGAAGCGAAGCAGCAGGCTCACCGTTGCTTGCGGAATGCCTTCGATCACCGGCGCCCAATCGATGAGCTTCCCGGGCGCCCAGAGGCCGAGCGCAAGAAATGCCAGCCAGCCCACCCAATAGACCGGGTTGCGCAAACTGCGCATCGCATTCCGCTGCCATTGGCCCCTCCGCCCCCGGCGCAATGCCGCCGTGGCCAGGCCCGCGAAGGATGCGAAGAACACAAGGGGCAGCACAACCCAGCGAATCGCATCCAGTACGCCGGCAAACACCGCGTTCACCGAATAGAAACTCACCGGTTTCTGCGACACCATGGTGAGGCTTGACGCCACGGGCTTCGCCCAATCAAGCGTAAACGAGCCAACCCAGCCGATCGACGCGCACAGCAAGCCGAACACCGCGAACCAGGCCAGCATCGCAGGCAACACGGCCACGGAACGTCTCCCCAGCGGCGTTACCGGCAGGCGAATCCCCTCCGAGGAAACCGGTTGCATGGGGCGATGCGCCACATAGTAGGAGTTGTACGTGAACACCGTCAGCAGCAGCAACGCCAGAACAATCGCCAGCAGGAGCACAACGGAAAGAAGAACCAACGGGATGCTGGAGACCGGCAAGTACAACCACCCCCAGAATCCACCGAAAAGCGTGGGGAGACCGAGGAGATTTGCCCCTAGCAAAACCTTCTTCTTGAGCACCGCCTTCCATGCTCCGGCGGCGGTTACCATCCAGCGTTTCATGGCTCCACCTCCAGTTGTGCGCTCCCGGTGGTGGCGCGATAGCCGGGCTGATACATGGGCTGCACACTCGCCGGGCTCACCTTGAAGCTCCCGGGATTCACAACCCGAAGTATGTGCGTGAACTGGCGTTGGCCGCGATCAAACTCATGCTCGAAAATCGCGGCGCGATCGTCGCGGTACTCTTTCGCCGAGGGGTCCCAGGACCACCACGGCGGGCTATTCTCCAACTCGAAGGACTCCCGGCGGTCAATGAACTCCGTGCCCGACGGGATGGGATCTTCGATCATCAGATAGCGCCAGTCGCTACCCGTCAGCGTCAATCGCGAAACGAAGACATCCCCGGGTTTGAGCTTCTCCGCCATCGGAGCAAGGCGGTAGACGGTGCGATCTCCCTTCGCAACCGGTTGCAGCAGGAAGTATTCGCGAAGCAGGTTCAGCCCGATGCGTCCTTCTCGTTCATGCCCCTCCGGACGGGAGAAATACCTTCCCGTGGCAGACCAGTAAACGCGCCCATCCCCCTTGGCGGTCACACGCACACGGCGCACGCTGTCGCGCAACGCATCCGCTTCGCGGCGAATCGTGGGCATATTCAACTTCAGCGCATCGGCTCCAGTGAAGTGGGTCTTCAGCGCGCTCTTGCCATCCAGAAACACCTCGACATCAAGATTGGGTTTTAGTTCTCCGCTCCGCGCCAGGTAGTCGGTCAGGCCAAGGATCACCATGGCCGTGGTCTTAGTGGACTCCCAATAGTAGCCGTTCGAACGGTTCGCAATCAGCCAGGTCACGGCGGGTGCAATCCGCTCACTCTCCGGCTTCGCCTGCAGCAGTAGCTTCAGCGCGAATGCCGTCGTCTCGGCGGAAGTGTTATAGGAGATCCCCATCAACTGATCCCGCTCCCCTGTCCAATGGGCGAGCCCTTCCGTGGTGGCCGCGTTTTCGACGGCATTGACCAACTCCGGTGTGCGCGAATCCGCCACGGCGTGCAGCGCGAGCCCGGCCAGCGCCAGCCCATGCGGCGTCATCGCGCGGCGTTGAGCGTAAAGCATGTCCTGCACTTGCGAATCTTTCACTCCGCCGTCCAGCAGTGCGAAACCGATGAATGCGCGCAGATCCGCGGGGATGGTCTGGTTTTCGAGCAATCGGGAGCGCAGCCACGCACGCGCCTGATCTAAACGGTAGCTTTCCACTTCGTAGCCCGCCTGTCTTGCCTCTTCGAGCCCATAGAGGACGTACGCGGTCATGAAGTCCTGGCTTTCGTCGGAGACCCACCAACCCCACCCCCCATCCGGGTGCTGATGGGCGTAAAGCCGCTCAAGCCCGTCGTGCACCTTGCGATTGAGTTCGCCGCGGTCCACATTCGAAGGGACATCCAGCTTCTTAAGCGCCTGAGTCACGATGATGTTGGGCAGGAAGCTCGACATAATCTGTTCCGTGCAGCCGTATGGATAGCTGGTGAGATACTCGAGTGCTCCGAAGATGCTGCCGGCCACGGAAGGCGACACCTTGATCTCTAGCGAGCGAGCGCCGCCGATCGCATCCTCGGGAAACGCGATCTCGAATTCCTTAGCCTCGTCGCTCCCGCTGATTGAGCCGGAGGTCGACGTGAGCGTCTCAATCCCGAACGGGCGGACGGGGATCGTCAGCTCGACGGCATCGGATTCCTCCGTCCCAAGGGCCTTGCCCGTGATCTTCACGTCGCCAGGTCTGGTGGCGCGCACCCGGTAACGCGCAATCGCTTCTCCGCGCGTGCCGATCTCGAGAGGTTGTTCGGCTGGGCCCAGCAACTCCAACCCTTCCACGGCCAGCGTAGTCTGAATGCGCTGCGGCGTCGTGAGGTAGTTCATCACGATCGCCGAAATCTCCACCTCGTCACCCACGGTGAAGAAGCGCGGCACGGCCAACCGCAAGATCAAGTTCTTGCGAACGACCCGGCGATCAATCGCACTCCCGACACGGGTTTCCGGGGTGACCGCCCTCGCGGTGGTTCGCCATGTCGTGAGGGCATCCGGCCAGGTGATCTCCACTCGCGCGCGCCCTCTTGCATCGGTCTTCACATCGGCCAGCCAGAGAGCGGTATCGGGGAAATACTTGCGCACTTTCGGATCCACGTAGCGCTCGCTCTTCAACTGGGCGAGCGTCTTGCGCCGTTTCCGCTCGGCAAGTTGGATACGCCGTTTGCCCGCTTCGCCCGCGAAGTAGTAATCCATGGAATTGAAGGTATAAACCTGGTTGTAGCGCTCGCCCCAGAAGTACCGGCTAATCTCGGGAACATTCTCCGGGCGAACCGCGTAGATCGCCTCATCCACAACTCCGAGGCTGATTTCGGCGTTCGTGGCGGCCTTTCCCTGCCAGTCCTTGGCTTCCACCTCGATGAAGCCCTTCTCGCCGGGCTTGAACTGCGGCTTCGATGCCGTCACTGCGATGTTGAGTTTCCGCTGTACTGCGGGAACCTGAATCTTACGGGAACCGGAATAGTAGCGATTATCCTTAAGGAACGCCGCATTTAAATAGACATTCGGCGCAAAATCCTCTGTAATAGGCAACGAATAACGAACGGTTCCATCGATGGCGGTCATCACCTTCTGCTGATATATCTTTCCCGCCTCGACGGTAATGAATACCGGCGTGCCTGGCGCCCCGGCAACCACCAGAATCTGCGCGGTATCCCCGGCCTTATACTTGCTCTTATCGGGAATGATCTCGATATTCCGGGATTCAGACCAGTTCCATCCTCCCTCGCCACCGGTCACCCACAGATAATTCTGGTCTTCAATCTGCCGGCCATTGGCATCCGTGGCGCGCGCCACCAGCATGAGCGATCCGCTCTCCCGGACGGGAATTGTGCCGCTGGCCTTGCCATCCGCCCCGGTGCGCAATTCCACAGAACGCAGGAATGTACTGGAAGCCTTGCCGTCTCTCCACTCCCGGCGTTCCACCGAAACACGCACTGGAACGGCGACCGGTTCGCCTTCGTAACGCCGGGTATTGACGGAAAACTCCACAGTCTCGCCAGGCTTGTACAGCCATTTCGATTTCCGTAGGTCGATGTGAAAAGCCCCATAGGTGGAAACGAAGCTTGCGCTGCCCTGGATCTCCCGGTTAGCGCTATCCCGCACCTTCGCCTGCACGCGGATGCGTTCGTCCTGGCGGTTGGCGTTGACGGGCAGCGGAATCCGGACCGTCACCTTTCCTTCGGCATTCAGCGCGGTGGTTCCTTTGGCTTTTTCTTCCCCGTAATAGCCTTCGTAGCCCTCATCCTCATTGAGTTCAAATTCATCGCTCTCACCGGCATCGCGAAAGTAGTGGTGATAGCGTGAACTATAAACCATCCATTCCACGGCGGCGTTCGCGACCGGTTCGCCAAAGTAATAGCGCGAATCGATCTCCACCTGCGCGGAGCCGCCCTGCAAAACGTACGGATCGCGAGTGCTCACCTTCACTTCGTACTCCGGCTTCTTATACTCCTCGACGTAGAAGCTCCCCGATTGCGGATACTCGCCCAATTCGATCTGAACCGAATAGTATCCGAGCGTTGCGGCTTTATCGAGGTCGAACTCTCCATCGAAGGTCCCGTAGCCGGATATGACGTGATCCCGCTCATAGATCCTTTGACCCCGGTCGTCCTGCACGAATACCTTCGCGGTGCGTTGCTTCGGCACGGAATAGCCATCCGGTCCTTCCAACCGAACGACTCCTTTGAAATGGACTTTGTCGCCCGGTCGATACACCGGCCGATCCGTGTAAATGTAACCCTTGTAATTTTCCGATTCCCCTCGGCTCAGCGCCCAGCTTCCGATGCTGGTGGCGGCGACATCATCCCCGCGCCGCGCCAGAAGCAAGACCTCCCCAGAGGTGGAATCCTCAATCTTGGGAAGGGGCTCGACAACTGGGCCCGCGTCTGTCTTCCACCCGGTAAGGCGCCGGCCCCCGGCAATCAAATCGAGGTCGGCGCCGGACACCATGGCGCCCGTCTTGCGGTCCGCCAGCACCGAGTACAAGCGGCCGTCGGCGACCTTACTGGTGAGCACGATATCCGTCACCATCACCACCGTATACGCCGCCAACTGCTTGTGGACCGCCTCCACGAGATACAACCCCTTCTCCTTCACGGGAACCGGCACATTGATGCTGTTCCAGCGCTCGCCCGCCTGCACGGGCTGCTTCCAACTCGTCACCAACTGGCGCTCGTTCAGCACGGGCAATTGCGCAAACTGCATGACCGGCTTCTTGGCCTCGGGCGCCGGACCCCGCATCCAGGCGCGGATTCGCTCCCGGTCTTCAGGCGTGTATTGGGCGCGGAACACGTCGCGCAGCGCGTTTCGCATCGTAATCTTCCACCGGTGAAACGTCTCGATCGGCGTTCGCGGGGCTGGATGGCGGGGGGCGCGGCCGCCAAATCGATGCGGTTCATCAAGATTGGCGAAGAATGTGAGCGGGTCTCGAACTTTGTAGACGCGAAACTCCAGTTGAGTCAGATTAGTAGCCCATACGCTGATCTCCGGAGACTCTCCGGAGGCGAAGGTCTGGTTACTATTCAGGCCGAAGTATGCCTCATCTTCCTGTTGGGATATCAATGGAAATACCACCAGAGCCAGCAGCAGCAATCGCAGCGCCGTAACCGTGGCGCGCCGCCACCTGGTCGTTGGAATGGAAATTTTCCGGGTGATTGCTAACGCTCGTTCAGGCCCGGCTGACCGAGAATCTTCCATCGATAAACCCCCAGGAACGTCGGATTCGCGGCCGTTGGATGCCATCGGGGCTCCGGGTGACGGAAGAGTTCCGCAAGGCTGGGCCTCCGCATCTCTCCCTTCCAACC
>JADLCF010000010.1 GCA_020847315.1 Bryobacterales bacterium
CCGCTTCTGAGGAAAAAGTGATGGCTCTGGCGCCCGATATCGAGGGCTTCTCCCGTCTGATTACTGCGCTCGATCCCTGGCTTGACCGGGTAGTGATCGTTGGCGGGTGGGCCCATCGGTTGTACCAACTTCATCCCGCCGCGCAGAAGCTCGACTTCGCGCCACTGATGACGCTTGATGCCGACGTTGCCCTTCCGCAGACGTTGCCTCCGCAAACGCCGACTATCCGGGAGGCTCTTGTCGCGCATGGTTTCCAGGAAGAGTTCCGCGGCGACGACATGCCACCGGCGACGCTCTATCATTTGGCAGACAGCGACAGTGGCTTCTATGCAGAGTTCCTGACGCCGCTCACCGGCGGCGAGTACGCGAGATCCGGTAGGCGGAAGGCAACTGCACAGATTGCTGGCGTGAATTCGCAGCAGCTACGGTTCATCGAACTGCTCCTGAACGACCCCTGGACCGTTGAACTGAGCACGGACAATTTCGGATTGGCCGCGCCTAAGGCGGTCCGCGTCGCGAACCCGATGGGATTCCTGGCGCAGAAGCTGCTGATCCACCGAAAGCGAAGCGCTGATGACCAAGCGAAGGACATCCTCTATATCCACGACACGTTGCAGGTTTTCGGCGCACGCTTAGACGACCTGCGGATCGAATGGACCGACCGGGTTCGTCCCAGCCTGCACCGGAAGGCCGTGAAGGAAATCGAAACTGCGAGCGATTGGCTCTTCGGCGAGATGACCGACGTCATTCGCGAGGCTGCGGGAATCGCTGCCGACCGGAGGCTGCGTCCCGAGGGTGTGCGAGAGAGCTGCCGGTATGGACTTCAGCAGATCAGCCTGACCGACTGACCCGCGCACGCGCCGTCATAGCACGATCAGCAAATTCATAGCACGACGTGTCAATCGAGAGAAGCTGTCAAGCGAAAATTAAGCGAAGGGTCGCTGGCTGTGGAAATGCTGTGGACAAAACTCTGGTTGACAGCTTTTTCGAACTGAAGAATCTTGGAGCAGCACTCTCGTATCTTACTGATAGGAAGAGGCTTGCTGGAATATTCGTGGATCTCGATCAAGATTAAGGTGAATTTAATGTGGAGATCCCCTCTCTCGACGGTGCTCGAAGATTCTCCGGCTCCCACTGGTCTCCGCTTGGGATTCGAGCATCCGGATTGAATCCAGGCACGCGTGATCAATTGATCTTCTGATTGGCGAGCGCTGTCGGATCTTCGCCGCTTTCAATCGGCACCGAGTCCAGTAACCCCGACGCTGGAAAGAGTGGAACCCAGTTGCCTTCGTTGTGCCAGAGTATCGGGAGAGAATTGTTCGGGACGGTATCAAAGAAGACGGTCAGGGCACCGATTGCGCTGTGCCCGAGACGCATTCCGCTGGGGAGCCTGGGATAGTGCTTTTCGGCAACCTCCAGACAGAACTGCCGAACACGGTCACATTGAATCGAATCAGGAAAGATGCGGTTGCCGACGGTGAAGCATTGATCAAGCTCCTTCAGAACGTAACCTACTGAAAGTGCTGCCCGTTCGCGGTGCGCGGCCAACGAGTCCTGGATTCTTCGGAGGCCAACCTCAAATCCGGCTACGATCAATATTCGAACCTTTGCTGTCGGGAAGTGCCGAAGAATCTTGTCAATTACGGAGGTTCCCGCCGGATTGTGAAACAGTCTCGACATCGTACCTCCCGAACCCACGAAGTCGTCTGCAAGGATTATCCACAGCCCCTTTTTCCCGGCAGCCAAATTCGGCCAGTCTTCTTGATCCGCATCGAGGTCGAGTTCCTTCGTAGCACGCCAATGACCTTGGTTCTTCAAGTCATGCGCAACGCGAGGCGCACTCCGGCCGAGACACTGCCACCGACAAAATACCACCTGATCGTTGGATTGCACTCCTGTTTCCTGGATAAGCCGCTCAAGCGCTTCGAAATATCTGTTCGTGCCAATGTAGTAGTGGTCTGCGATCAACCGCACAAGTTGCATCGGTACCGATTGAATGTCATCCGGGAACTGAGTAGCCCATGATTCAAACGCTTGAGTGGAAAGCGGCTTGCCGCGGTACTCGATTCTAGGAAGGATCGAGTGAAGGTCCTCGGCAATGGCTTCCTGGAGCATTTGCATCGAAAGTGTAACGTCTGGGTATCGCCTGGACACGCATTCCGCCCAGCGGCGTACGGCATGTAGATTGTCCTGACGGGAGACCGTTGTAGCTAAAATAGTGCCGATCGATGGGTCCAAGTTCGCAGACTCATTGCGCTCGCTGACTACGCCACCAAACACATGCAACAAGTCCACCTCCGATCTCGGCGCGTCTATATGAAGTCGCTCGTTGAATGAGGTAACCACCCAATGTTCGGGGGTTATCGTGCCGGGAGTAGAAGCAGGGAAGGTCAGCCCACAGACGATCCATAATTCGTCGCTCAATCGCCAAGAGCCTCCGTTCGCATCGTGATACTTACGAACACCGCAGGCACGCTGTAGGAATTGGAGGACTGAGGTCTCAGCGTTCTCAAGTCCTGTGAGATACAGGAGAGTTGGACCCGAGCATCCGACTTGCCCAGGTAAGTCCCCTCGCTCGGCGGCGTCTTCGGCGTCTCTGACAGTTCCGCGAAGTTGATCGAGAACGCCTGACGCTGGTGCTGACAGAGGTACCTCAACGAACTCAATGCCAAGTCGTTCAGCCGCGCCCCTGGCGATTGTTCGCTTTCCCGAACCTCGCGGACCGATCAACAGCGTCGAAGGCAGGAAGCCTCGTTGCGCTCCAGCAAGGGTCGACAATTGTTCGATGAGCCGAAGCTGCATCTCGGTGAATTTCAATGGCCTGCTCCGATGATTTGTAGGGCCACAAGGGCTATTACTGGTTATCCGGCACTCCCTCGAACCTTGGAGGTACAGCCAGAGGGCCGTTGAGTTCAAACCGAATAGCGCACTCGACGATTGAGTTCTCGCGTGGGAGTGGGGCAAAATGCCTGGGACGAAGAGGCACGTACAACCTCAGGTCATCCACATATCCTTCTGCGCGCCACTCAGTTGTGATTCGTGTAACACGGATGAACGTCCTGCGAGCCTGATCCGGATCTGCGGGTGACCTCCATCGATCTCGAACCCGTGGCGGTGCCGCTTCACTGCGCCTCAGGCTTTCTCTCAATCGTTTGAAGCGATCTGCACCTTCCTGGAACTTGTTCAACTGGAAGCACAAGACCGCGTGTCGAAAGGCATCCAGAGGTCGCGGGGAGTAACCAGGTCTTCTCTCAAGCTCCTCGTGAAGTCTTAGCAGCAGGGAAAAGTTGTATCTACTATCTGGGGCGGAACGTAGAAGAGAGAGCCGCAGCAGAATGCTGCGCGGTTGAAGCCTCACGCCCCGACTCTCAGCGGTATCGAGTATTTGCATTGCTTTACGCGGGCCCGATCCCTCTTCGTCTTGGGATAACGCGAGTCTCGCCTCACAGTAGTATCCGAGTTCTGCCGATGAGGAACTCTGCAGGCGACGCAGGTACTCCAACCCGGCTTGATTGTTGAGCCAAGCTAGTGCCCGTGTTTTGTAAAGTGCAACTTGGTCCTGCCAGGTAGGATCAGGTGCGGCTAGCTCCTCAAGGAGATCTTCGGCCTCGTCGAGTAGGCTGAGAGCCTTCGCCACATCACTCACCTTGCTCTTGGCCGCCTCATCATCAGCTGGATTGTTTTGGCCAGCATGATCCAAGAGCCGAAGACTGTAAGCTAGCAGCGCCTCCATGTTCGTCCCGGGAGAAAGCTCAATCGCACGGTCAAAGGCTCTGCACGCTTCGTCCCATGCGGCGACTGCATGCCCGCCTCCTGTTGCCTCAAGAAATGCGGCGTACCGGGTGTACGCAGTCCCTAGGGTGTTGTAAAGGTGACTTGGATGCTCATCGCGTCCCGTCCGGCGGGGCAAGGCAACTGCCTTCTTGAGCTTCTCAATGGCGGTCTCGAATCTGCTCCTGCGCTCGTCACGTGAGATCGCCGACTGTATCCGCTGGTCGACCGAGTGATAAAGACACCGGGCCCAATGGTGCAGAATCGTCTTGCTCTGGTCCCGAACTACTGGCGGAAGTGATTCGAATAAATCTAACCGCCAGTCCCATTCGGCGAACAGCCTCTCGTCCGCACCCGGCACCAGCACCATGGCAGAGAAGGACTCGGCAAGCCACACATCGCCAGCGTGCCCAGCGGACAGTGCAGTCAGTACCGGCCGCAATACCGTAGCTCGTTCAGCCGCCGTGCGAATTCCGCGCTGACGAAGGAACTCTTCGGCCAGCGCTGGGTGCGCAAACCTGAACACCTGATCACCGAGTTCCTCCGAGGTGTCCCCCCAGACAAGAAAGTCCCTCAGCCCGTGGATGAGGTCAACGATTTGCGACGGAAATGTCCCCCCGGTCACTGGCCGGAGAACCGTCCAAATTGGACTCACGATTCGAAACGATGAGAGTGCGGCAACGTATGTGACGAGGTCCGTGATCCGCCCATCTAGATTGGGCGGCACGCGCCGCTCGATCCAAGCACCGAGAGCATCCTCAATGGAACTGCGGGTCGTGAAATCAGCGCCTTCTGTTAAGAAAAACCGAAGCGCAACCCAGAAGAGAGACTGTGATGACTCCTGGCCGTCGGGAGTCCAGAATGCCGACCGAGAGTCGTACACACGCCACTGTTCAATGGTGGGGACTTCGATGGTGAGATTCCACTTTGCGACTAGATCCCTGAAGATCCGCGCACAAGCTTCTACCTCCTCGGTTGAATTCTTGGACAAAAGTGGACGGAGCCGAACTAGACGTCGCGAACGCTTCTCCTCATAGGACGTTCCATCAAACTCCTTTGCCTGCAAGACAACCGCCCTCCGACCATGAGCCGCCAGCATCTGGGCTGTCTGGCCTACGGCCTTGATCGATTCGTGTTCTACATCAAACACGATCAAAACGGGCGGTACTTCCCGTATTCCCGCTCCGAGGGCAGCCTCGGATAGAGCTGTCGTAAAAGCCAGAAGTTCTTCGAGATTCAAATCAACTTCTTCTGGTCGGAGCAGGAGGGTCGGATAACCTAGTGTGGCCGCATGGAATGCCCCTGACCGAAGCATGGTGGTGCCGCCGGCGCCAGACTGGCAAGGGATCTGGACGACAAACGTGAGAGTCTGATTCTCCTCGCGGGCGATTTCGTTGAACGCGAAGTCGAGTTCTTCGGCAAGTGAACGGTTGGCATCGCTCCGATAGCTCCGTGCTACCGGTAGGCCAACCGTGTATGCCGCCCAATTATCCACACGTCCCTTAAGGAAGTCCTCAAAGTCGCCCATGCCAAAGGCGGTTGCCGGCAATAGGTCCCGTTCCGTGATCAGCACAAATCGTTCTGTGATTCTCTGGATATCTTTAGGCGACAGGACGACTGTGCGCTTGCCGACGCGAAAGGCCCAGCGGGGTAGATCGCCAGCCACCGGAGCGCTGGCAGCCTCCAATGCGGTGGCGAACTCAGCCTCGTCGCCCGCCCACACTGAAAAGGCTATCGTCGGATTTGATGGTCTATCAGGTTGGTCGGCCCCTTGTGGCCAAATGACCAGAAGGCGAAGGTCCGTGATCGGGGAATCCTCCAGGACCTCATAGATTCGATCGAGATCGTCTGTCGTGCGGGCACCGACCACCACGAGAGTTCGGCCACGATACTCCCGGATCCTTGATGCGAGGTCAAAGGCGACTCGGTTTCTGGCGCGAGCCCGCATCGCCCCGTATCGCGAGTCCGGACTTGCGGTTTCGTCGATTAGTCCTGGGAGAACGCAAACCGGAAGAAACTCCTCCGAGGGTACACGAGCAGCTGCATCGGCAGCACCCGCCAACACAACTACTTGGCGTTTTTGTGCAGCAGGCTGCGCATTGGCTACGGTTCGGATCGACTCTAGCAGCGGGCTAGCGGCTCCCTCTATCCAAACACTCTCCCAATAAAAGCTGGCCAATCTGCGGTCCGTATCGTCAGGCCCGCTGCGGTACTTGAGCATTGCGGCCGATGTCGGCAGGTCATAATCATGAGGTTCTTCGCCCCCGATTAAATCGTGCCGCTGACAGACCCAAAGCAGGGCTCTGCGGTCTTGAAGCTGCTTGACGATGTCATTTGGTATTGATTTATCCATCATCTGCTCCTGCCCGTCGATGCGCCTCAAGTTCGGACGCGCCCATGACTCGCGGGCTGAAAGTCGCTAAATTCGGGGACAGCACTGGCCCATGAACCGTGGGTTCACCCCCGATCATGAAAATAGCCGATCAATAGGCCATCTGAAGAATCAGCAGTTTGCGGCTATTTTCAAGAGAGTCACCGAACCTGTCGAAATGAACGCACTCAGTTACGAAGAATCAATAACTTACGAAGAGAGGATCACCCGTAAGTTATTGATTCTAGGTTCGAGAAATCTTCATTCCGACAGGCTCCACCACTTTTGCCAATTTTAGCACTGATTCTAAACGAGTTATTTCGCTTTTGACCCAAACCGATCTTGATTCCACGGTCCTCGATGCCCGAGAGAACGCCGTTCGCGGGAGGTGTTCCGCTCATCGCGGAGCGATCAACTTCGACCCCGGGCGCAAGAACAACCTCACCCCTGTGCGAAGCCCGCAGGTCACCACGCTCCCGATCGGGGCGCAGATATTCAAGACTCGCACACGGCGACCAAGGAGCTCCGGCCAAGGGGGCGACCGCCAAGCCGTCCTCTAACCCGCGCTCCGCCGAAACCCGAGCGAACACCGCCACTGCCTCAAACTCTCAGCCACCAGCAACCGCAATCACCAATCACAAGAAGAAATCGACCATCCAAACGAAATCGATCAACCCCAATCCCTGCAATCGCTTAGAAGCAGTCAGCACCCGCATCCACCCTTCCAGCGCCACCGTCGGCGAACGAATCCACAAGCCCCGTCGCTATCATCAAACGGACGCACAAACAGGCCCATCCCGAACCCGGAAATCAAAAGCCCTACAGAATGCACCGCCCGCGCGCCCGGATTTCCGCCAAGAGCCCGAAGGACGCCATAGGCCAGTTGGGTGTGGAACACCCGGGGCGCCCTCGCCACCAACGAGTGTGACCCCGGCAGGGGTGGCATGCACATCCAGCCAGAATCTCTAGCGCCCATACGCACACCGCCACGCCCGCGACCCGCGCCCAATCGCGCCAACCGCACCGTCTCGAGACCGCAGCACCCATCCCCCATCCCCCGTACCGGAAGGGCACGTTCCACTAGCCCAGATCGAAGGCCTCGGAACACATCCCCCGGCCGACCAAGCTAGGCAGTCTCGCGCCAGCGAGTCCATGGAGCGACTGCCCATTTGCAGGTGCGACTCCCCCGCGGCCACGCCCACCACATCTCGATTCACAGGCCAATGCCCGCACCCCCTTGGCTTCGCTTCGCAAGACCGCGCCCTCGCCTCCAGCAAACACCACCCCACCGCAAAACTCGGCGCAAACCGGAATCGAACACTTCACCAATCACCGCAATTTGCAAAGATCGTAAGCGCCCGTAATCCATTGGCTTAACAGATCTTATCCACCCGCCCGACATCCCATCCCCACGCCACGGTTCGCTTTGGCGAACCCGGAACGTAGAATCAAACGTGCGGGAGAACTCCGTGTTCCGGCAGATCCAGAGATCCATCGCGAAACCCACTTTCACACGTGCTCTTCGAAAACAGAATCGATCCATTCCCGCAGGGTTGCAGGCGTCAGGCCAGAGCCAGTTTTGTCCGGAAAAATCCGGACAAACCGGACAAGACTCCAACGTCGTCCACCGGCATAACCCTCGCCAATTCAATAAGGTGGAACAGTGCCCTGGTCTGCGTTCGGGCTATGTATTTTTTCAAGTCCGCAAACGGGAAGCCCAGGCAAAGCGATGCTGGCAGGGAGATGCGAAAGCGGCACACGAACCTTCCGCTCCCGCTACTCATCCACCAGAACGGGAACCCGCCTCGCAACGGACGACGAGAAATCAACAATATGCAGCGAAAATCCGGGAAACGAACCCATTTGTTCGCCCCAGGGCGAAAGCCTGGTCATGCCCGGCAACGCCTCTGCAACGGCGACTGTTCATGAAAAACACACCAGGCGGAGCGAACCATGGAACAGGAGAGATATGCCGGCTCTGGGCGGGCAAACTGCAAATCGGCGGCAATCGAGCGCCCAAGCCGCCCAACGCCCAACGGCGTCTTCGAGAAGATGCGGCCGGGTGTGGTACTTCTGATAAGCGGAGAGCATAACGGGAGGAAATGATGCAGCTATCGAGACGGCTCATGATGGGCGGCATTGCGGGCACATGGGCGGCGCAGGCGCAGACCCCCTCACGGGAGCCCGGCGCCGTCACGGAGAATCCGGCGTTCGCGAAAATCGAGGACACTCCTGGATTGCCTCGGGTGCTGCTCATCGGAGATTCGATTTCGATCGGCTACACGCTTTTCGCGCGGGAATTGCTGGCCGGGAAAATGAATGTACACCGCATCCCAACGAATGCCGGCCACACGCCGAAGGGGATCGAGAACATCGATTCCTGGCTCGGCAAGGCACACTGGGACGCGATCCATTTCAATTGGGGGCTGCACGATCTGAAGTACATGTTCGACGATCAGCCTCAGGTGGAACTTGCCCAGTATGAGCGCAACCTCACCCGCTTGGCGTGGCGGTTGCAAGAGACGGGAGCGCGGCTGATTTGGGCGACCACGACGCCGGTGCCCAGCTTGCGCGTGGGCCCAAAACGGATTCCCGCCGATGTGCCGCGCTATAACGAAGCGGCTGCCCGGGTGATGAAGCGGCATCCCGTGGCGATCGACGACCTTTACACGTTTGCGATGCCGCGGCTGGCTGAGATCCAGATCCCGGACAATGTGCATTTCACGCCGGAGGGTTCTCGCGCGCTTGCCGGGCAAGTGGCGGCGTCGATTCTCGCCGCGCTATCCCCGCGAGCAGCACGATAAGATAGTCACCACAACACCGGAAGGAGCGCATATCGTATGAATCGTCGACAGTTCTTCATGTCGGGCACGGCCGCGTTTGCCGCTTCGCGGTTTTCCTGGGCGCAGGATCTTCTGGGCTCCAAGCCGAAACGGGTGGGGCTGATCGGCTCCGGGTGGTACGGCAAGGCGGACCTGCTGCGGTTGATCCAGGTGGCCCCGGTGGAAGTGGTCTCACTGTGCGACGTCGATAGCCGGATGCTGGCCGGGGCAGCGGAGATCGTCTCCCAGCGGCAGGCCTCGAAGAAGAAGCCGCGCACCTATGGCGATTACCGGGAGATGCTGCGGGAGAAGGATCTCGATATCGTGCTCGTGGCGACGCCGGACCACTGGCACGCCCTTGCGATGATCGAATCGGTGAAGGCGGGCGCGGATGTGTACTGCCAGAAACCGATCAGCCATGACGTCGTGGAAGGCCAGGCGATGGTGGCCGCGGCCCGCAAGTATGGCCGTGTGGTGCAGGTGGGCACGCAACGCCGCTCCACGCCACACTTGGTCGAAGCGATTGAGCAGGTGATCAAGCCAGGAATGCTCGGGAAAATCGGCTATGTGGAAATCTATTGTTACTACCACATGCGCAACCGGACCAACCCGCCGGACATCGCGCCGCCCGATTACCTGGATTGGGAAACCTACACGGGCCCCGCGCCGATGCGGCCTTTCAACCAGATCGTACACCCCAGGGGCTGGCGGGCCTTTATGGAGTATTCGAACGGAATCGTCGGCGATATGTGCATCCACATGCTGGACGCGGTCCGCTGGATGCTCGGCTTGGGCTGGCCGCTTTCTGTATCGTCCAAAGGCGGCATTCTCATCGACAAGGCGGCGAAAGCAAACATCTCCGATACGCAGACGGCTGTGTTCGAGTATCCGGAATTTCCCGTTGTGTGGACGCATCGCACATGGGGAACCGCGCCGGACCCGGACTATCCTTGGGGCGGCACGATCTATGGCGAGAAGGGGACGCTCAAGTTCAGCGTAATGGGATACGACTATATCCCGGTGGGGAAAGAGGGGAAGCGCATCCACAAGGATGTCACCTATGAGTTGGAGCAGTATCCCGAAGATAAGACCGAGAAGGACCTGGAGCGGCATGTAGCGCCGGCGATTCGCTACCACATGAAAGACATGCTCAAGGCGATCGCGGAACGCGGCAAGCCGGTGGCCGATATCGAGCAGGGCCACATCTCCACCGCCTCCTGCATTCTCGCCAATCTGGCGCTGAAGGCCGGCCGCACACTGCGCTGGGATCCCGTTAAGCACGAAGTGACCGGAGACGCGGAGGCCACGCGTCTGCTGGCGGGGCCCTACCGCAAGGGTTATACCCATCCGGACCCAAAGAAGGTCTGAGCGGGAAATCCAGCCGGGATCAGCGATCAGGGAATATCGATCCAGCGACACCGAGCAGCGGTCGCCGGGTGCGGCCGGGTAGCGCGCAGGCCGATGAGGATGGCGATGATTCCCCGCGTGCCCATCGCGTCGAGCAGATAGTTTACATCCTCATTCGAGAAACGGTCATGCGCCGAGTTGATTGAACTTCGTTTGCCGAAGAGTGCGTCCGCCTCATCGAATAGAAGCACGCTACCGGTACGCTCCGCGCGGGCCAACAGAGACGCGAGATTCTTCTCCGTTTCACCGATCCACTTTTCGATGCGAAGGACCGGCACTCCCAGGTTGGCGATCACTTCGGCCGCGAGCGTCTTGCCGGTACCGGCGGGGCCGGCGGTCGATTGGCTACCGATGGCGATGATGGTGGGGCGCGCGGCACGGCCTTCCCTCGCGAGCGGTTCCAGCTTTTGCTTCGTGGCGGCACTTAGCATTTCCGCACCCTCCTCTCCGCGCGGTGCATGTCCATCACAGGCGCCCTCTGCTTGTAGTGCGCAATTGTGGCGGGATCCGGCTCGCTCCGTACAATGGAATTGGGGTGGAGATGCACCGCCGGACAGGCGGCGGGGTCCGCGAACCGATGGCCGATCCATCCTACACTAGGAATTCACATGAAAATCGCCCTTGGGCAGATTAACCCCACCGTTGGCGCGCTCGAAGCCAATGTGGATCGAATGGTGCGCGCCGCGGAAGAGGCGGCGGCCATGGGGGCGCGGCTGATTGTCTTCCCGGAACTCTCCATTACGGGCTATCCTCCACGGGACCTGGTTGAGAAGCCGAGCTTCGTGCGGCGAACGAAGGAGGAATTGTTGCGGCTGGCCCGGCAAACGGCGCAGATGCCCATCGCGGTCATCTGCGGGTTTGTGGGAGCTTCGAGCGAACCCGAAGGAAAACTCGTCACCAACAGCGCCGCGCTCATCGATAAGGGAAACCTCGTCTTCAAGCAGGATAAGATGCTGTTGCCCACCTACGACGTCTTCGATGAATGGCGATACTTTGAAGCGGCGGAGAGGCAATCCGTCTTCGCGTTCGAGGGCAAGCGGATTGGCCTGACGATTTGCGAAGATGCCTGGAACGACCTCGAATCCGGCGACCGTCCGCTCTATGAACGGAATCCGGTGGACGAGCTCGCTCGCGATGGGGCAGACCTGCTGATCAGCATCAATGCGTCCCCATTTGAGATGGATAAGCGGCACACGCGGCGCGAACTCTTTTGCGGCATCGCCCGCCGGCGGGGGATCCCGCTGGTGTGGGTAAATCAGGTGGGCGGCAACGACCAACTCGTGTTCGATGGAAGCAGTTTTGCAACAGACTCCCAGGGCAATGTCGTCGCGGCAGCACGGAGTTTCGACGAAGACCTCGTCTGTATCGATCTGGACAACATGCGCGGAGAGCGCCACGAGAGCCATGCCGACGAATGTGACGCGGTCTACGACGCGCTCGTCCTGGGCACGCGGGACTACATCCGGAAATGCGGCTTTAGCAAAGTCCTAATCGGGTTAAGCGGTGGCCTCGACTCAACGCTGGTGGCGGCAATTGCCGTGGAGGCCGTCGGCCGGGAGAATGTGGCGGGGATCGGCATGCCCGGACCCTACTCGTCCGGCCATAGCCTGGCGGACGCGCGATCTCTCGCCGCGAACCTCGGGATCCGTTTCGAGGTGATGCCGATATCCAGCGCGTATGAGGAAATGCTCCGCTTGCTGGACCCTATCTTCGGCGATGTACCCCGCGACGTGACCGAGGAGAACTTGCAGGCGCGCCTGCGCGGCCTCACGCTGATGTCACTTTCAAACAAGTGGGGCGCGCTTGTGCTCACCACGGGAAACAAGAGCGAACTGGCGGTGGGTTATTGCACGCTTTACGGCGATATGTGCGGAGGGCTGGCGGTGATCAGCGACGTGCCGAAGACGTTGGCCTACCGGCTGACAGAGATCGCGAACAGGCGTCACGGGAATGGGATTCCCGGCGGCATTCTGACGAAGCCGCCTTCCGCGGAATTGCGTCCAGACCAGAAGGATAGTGATTCCTTGCCGCCCTACGACGTCCTTGACCCGATCCTGAAGGCTTACGTCGAAGACTGCGAAGGTCCGGCGGAAATCGCCGCTGCGCGGAATTTGCCGGAAGACCTCGTGCGCGGCATCATTCGCAAAGTGGATCTTAATGAATACAAGCGCCATCAGGCCGCACCGGGTTTGAAGGTCACCACGAAAGCGTTTGGCATGGGCAGGCGATTTCCGATTGCCCAGCGGTTTCGAGAATAGCGGCCGGTGAACCTCGCAGAGCCACAAGCTTCTTATCGTCATGAAACTCTCTCACGTCGCCGCAGCCGTCCTCTTTGCCGGAATCGTCGGTCTGGCCGCGCAAACACCGCCACGATTAGAACCGGGCGAGCTCCCCGGAGGCTCTTACCGGTTGGTGAACGGCTGGAGGGTAAAGCCGGAAGGGAGACAGATCCCATTGGACACGATGCCCATGGCAAGCGTGACGACGCCGGACGGCAAGTATTTGATCGTGCTCTGCGGAGGGCGCAATCCCCCTTCCCTGATCGTGCTTGAAGAAGACACCCTCAAGGAACGAGGCCGCATCCCCGTACCCGACGGATGGCTGGGCCTTGCCATTCATCCAGCAGGGGACAGGGTGTATGTGGGTGGTGGCTCGGAAGGCGCAGTCTTCGAATTTCGATTCGCAAACGGCGCGCTCACGCCGGCGCGCCGCATCGATCTGGTGGAGCCCGCGCGGCGGACGCAGGAAGATTTCGTTGGCGACGTCGCCCTAACGCCGGATGGCAAGCGCCTCTACGCGGCGCGGCTTTTTCGGAATGGAATCGATGTCATCAACCTCGAGACCGGCAAGGTGGAAGATCGCTTCGGAACCGGCCGTCGCCCCTACCGGATTTTGCCGCATCCCGACGGCGCTTACCTCTACGTGAGTTCGTGGGCCGACGGCACAATTTACCGCCATCGGAGCGCGAAGGGGGAGTTAGTGGATAAGCTCCCTCTCGCTCCGCACACGTCGGACATGCTCTTCGTGCCCGGAAGAGTGGAACGGGAGGCTACGGAGGAAGCGGGGGCGGCGGCGCCGGCGATGCCTCTTTCCTATGTCGCGCGGCTCTTCGTCACCGCCGGCAACACAAATAACGCCTATGTGCTGGGGGTGGAAGAGAACGGTTCGCTCGCACTGCACGAGACCATCAACCTTTCCATGACGCAGTGGCAACCCGTGGGCCTCACACCCAGCGCGCTGACGTACAACCCACGCAAGAAGTGGCTGCACGTGGTATGTTCCGACGCGAATGCGGTGGGGGTCGTGGATGTGAAGAGCGCACGCGCCCAAGTGCTGGGATTCGTGCCGGTGGGCGTGTACCCGGTGGCTGCGCGCGTTCTCTCCCAGGATAGGCTGATGGTGATGAATGCAGAGGGGCATCCCTTCGGAAGCAATCAAGAAGGATCGAACCCGCCGCGGCGAACGGGGACGGCTTCGATTATCGATGCGCTCGATGCGGAACGCCTCGTTTCGCTTACCCGGGAGGTGCTGCGAAATTCACCGTATCGCGATGAGCGGCTGATCGACGCGAGGGTTCCGGCGGGGAACCCGATCCCGAATGCGCCGGGACAAGCTTCGCCCATCAAGCACGTCGTCTACGTGCTCAAGGGGAATCTTACGTATGACCAGGTCCTGGGCGATCTTCCACAAGGCAGAGGGTCTCGTTCGCTCACGGTGTTCGGCGAGAACATCACGCCGAACCATCACAAACTCGCGCGCGAATTTGTGCTCTTCGATAACTTCTACGCGAATGGGGATGGCATCGCGGATGGCGCAAGCTGGTCCGGCGCCGCCATTGCATCGGACTTTGTGAGGCGCATGGCCCTGAGCCACGGCGGTGGCCGTCGGATGCACGGTACCGGCGAAGGCGGGGAAGCGGCGGCCACGCCACCGGGAGGCTATTTGTGGACGAACGCGTCGCTGGCCGGCGTCACCCTGCGTAATTACGGCTGGTGGAGCGAGAATCATCCGAAACCTCTTCCCGACGGAACACAGATTGCCCGCGTGCAGGATCCGGTTTTGGAGAAGTTCACGAATCGCAAGTACCGTGCCGTTGATTTGCGCTACCCCGATACGGATCGCGTGAAGACTGTTCTTGAAGACTTGGCCGGGTTTGAGAAGACAGGCTCCATGCCACAACTGCTGTTGATACGTCTGGGCAACGACCGGTTTGATAACCCGGCCGGAGAAACGCAGGCGCGGGCGGAACTGGTTACCGATAACGACCTGGCATTGGGGATGCTGGTGGAGGCGATTTCAAGAAGCCGTTTCTGGAAAGACACCGCGATTTTTGTGCTGGAAGCCAGCGGCCAGGATGGACAAGATCACGTCAATGGCCATCGCGCCCCGGTCTTCGTGATTTCACCTTATTCGCGGCGCGGCGCGGTGGACTCGAATTTCTACAACACCACCTCCGCCCTGCGGACAATGGAACTGATTTTGGGAATGCGTCCGATGACGCAGTTCGATGCGGGGTCGTTCCCCATGTGGACGGCGTTCGAGGCGCAACCGGATGCGCGTCCCTACACGCGGGTGGAAGCGCCTGCGGGTCCGACAATTCCAGCGGGGAAGAACCTCCCATGAAGCTGTGCGTCATCTGGAATATGCATCGGCCGAATGGCTGGCATCCCACGCAGCGGCAGTTCGTGCTTCCGTGGAACCGAATTCACACGTTGCGGTATTACCTCCCGTTCCTGCGCCTAACGGAAGAGTTCCCCACGGCGCCGCTCACGATCGCCGCTTCACCGGATTTGTTGCGGCGCCTGGAGCAGAGCACGCTCAAGGCGACGCGAGAATCCATGCTCGGCATTCACCGCAAACCGGCGGTGGATTTACAGCCCACTGAGATCGAAGATTTGGTGGGCTTGGCATTTAGCGCCACTCCGGAGGCAATCACAAGCGCCTTCCCTTGCTGGCACTCCCTATGGCTGCGCTGGCGGGCGCACCGCGGCATCGATTCCCGATTTATTGAAACCCTGAGCAAGAGCGAATTGCAGGATCTCCAGGCTCTCGTGCAACTGGGCTGGATGGATGAATCGCTGCAAGCGCGGGTACCGGAATTGAGCCGGAAGGCTCGGGCGGGCGAATCGTTTCAACCGGAAGACGCAGCCATCCTGGTTGACCTCCAATTGGAAGCGATGCGCGAGTGCTTGCAATTGCTACGGAAACGCTGCCGGGCAGGTGAGATTGAGTTTCTGGGTGCGCCGCTGCACCGGGTGGTGCTTCCGCTACTGCGGGGAGAGTCCTCCGCGTATTCTTACCCGGAAGACGCGCGCGCGCAGTTAGTGCGGGGACCGCGCGTACAGTATCTGAACTTTGGGGCTTGGCCGTCGATTCTCTATCTGCCGGAGGGCGGGTGCTGTAAGCAGACGGCCGCGCTCTTGCCGGAGGTGTGCCTTCGCGCGGCGGTTGCAAGTTCCCGCGTGCTTCGGGAATCCCTGGGCCACCTTCCATCCGGGCAGGAGTTAGGCTCGTGCTGGACGTATCGCGGGAGCGAACTGGTATTCACCCACGCGGAGATTGAGGGGCAGATGCGCTTCCTCTACCCGCGCCTCAACGCCACAAAGGCGCTCGACGATCTCTGGGGGCGGGTGGACGCCGTGGCGCGGGATTGCCAGGATGAGGGCGCCGCTCTGACTCTCGAAATGGATCTATCTCTGTATGGGCCCAACGACCATGCGGAACGAATGGCGTTCTGGCGCGGGGTGCTTTCCCGGCTGGCGGGGCTGCAAGAGGAGGGAACCTTCGCTCGAGTGCGGGGCTCCACATTAAAGTCCGCAATGGAGACAATGCCTCGCCGCGCACTCGATTCCATTCGCGCGTTTTCCCGTCGCTCCCGGGGCCTTGCTTCCTGGAGCGCGGAGGCAAGACCACTTTACTGGAAGGCGCTGACGCACGCTCGCGAGCAGTTTCAGAACGTCCGTGCGTGGAAGACGCTGCCTCCCGAACGGCTTACCGATGCGAGAGCCTCGATTCTGGTGCTCGAAAGCGTGGAATGGATAGCGGCCATGGAGAACGGTCTCGACGCATTCACGCAACGCAAGACCGAAAGCCTGTTCCGCGCGCACCTCGACAGTGTGTACCGCAGCTTGGATGTTCCCCGGCCACCCTGGTTTCAGGAGGCGCTGCTTCCCTGCGAGGTGAGGGTCACCTCGATCGGCCCTAGCCTGGAGATCTCACCCGCGCTCGACGGCAAGACGAGTTCCTATCATTCCTGGAGCGGTTCCGGCTTTTTTCGGAATCGCGAGGAGGGTGGTTGCTCCCGGGATATCCTCCGGCGATTGAGCGGTGTCTACTTCGGCGCGGATAGTGTGAATGCATACTTCCGGGTCGCTCTGCCGGCGCCGGCCAAGGAGATGTTGCGCCATTTTGAGTTGCAGGGGGTGCTCCACGCCAGGGAAGGAGAGCAGATGATTTCGTGGTTCCGCATTGCCGTATCCGCCGACGGAAAAACGCGGCTGGAGTCGAGGCTGGCGGTGCCCCCTTCCCCCGGCGAAGAGGCGCAAGCGCTCGCGGTCGTGGAGGATGTTGCCGACCTTCGGCTGCCCCTGCGGGGGCTGGGGATGCGGCTGGGAGAGGTGCTTCGCTTCCAGGTCTCGCTCTGGGAGCATGACAACGCCGTTGCTTCGGCGCCCACGCTCGGATGGGAGGAATTCCTGGTTGACGATCACATTACCTATGTCGGCGATGCCGGACGGCTTCTCGACGCAGCGGAGTGGAGCGTGGCGGCAGGATAGCGGGTGAAAACCGAAACGGCGGAATGGCCGCTTTCCACGTGGCCATTCCGCCGGGAATAGGATCGAGGAGGCTACTTGCTCTTCCGGGAGGAATACTTGTTGAGCGCCGCAATCAAGGGCTTGGCCGCATCCGGAACGGCAAGGCCGCTCGCGACGATGTCCCGGTTCCGATACTTCTTGCCATAGAGGGCCTCGATCGCGGTGTTGTCTTCGCGAAGCGTGGAGCCCTTCAGTGAAATGCCCGCGAAAACGCCGCGGGAACGGGACCAGGAAAGGATCTCCGCGCGCAGCAGCGCATCGGTTTCCGCGGTGGAGGTTCTACCCACCGGGCCGGCCGCAACGGAGACGTCTCCACCGAGAGTGAACTTGCTGGTCATCATCTTCTCAGCGCCTTTCCGATTCATGACGAGGAGAATGATGTCCGTCGCCTGCCCGCCGATCTGAAACCCGATACTGCCCCCCTCCAGGCGCACCGCGCCTGGCGCCGACCAACCCTGGCCGGATTTCTTGCGGCAGGAGACGAAGCCGCGGCCATACTGGCCACCCACGATAAAGGCCCCCTTGATCATGCCGGGGATCACCACAACGCATTCCCCCTTGTCGAGAAGCTCCTGCGGGATCGCCTGATCTCCGCCTTGCAGGAGGATATTCAGCACATCGGTTGCCTCAGTCAGCCGCTTCTGCTCTTCCGATTGGCCGAAGAGGCTCCCGGCCGCAAGTAGGACCAGGATCGCCATTCCAAGAAATTTCTTCATATTGTTATTCCTTTTGTCTCGTGCTCACGCTCTTCCTATAGCCTCGCGCTGACACGCCAAATTGGATGCCCGCGCTTCGCCTATTGTTTCGACGGATTTCCGGCGGGGGCAGGCGCGGCTTCCCCCGTGCCTTTGGCGCACGCCATGAAGTTCTCCGTAACCGAAAAGAGAGGAGGGCCCGTGGGCTCCGCGGGCCAGCCTAGCAGAAAGCCCGTGGCCGCGCCGCACACCCGCCCTTGGCAATGCCCCATGCCGAGGTAAGTCTGAAGTTGTGCCTCGCGCCAGGATGTGTGGCCGTCGATCTGATTCATACGAATGTCTTCACATCGGCAGACGATGGTTTCCGGGGCCGCGATGGAGCGCAGCTCTGGACGTAGAGCGAAGCAAGCGGCCAGAGCGGAGGCGAAGCGCCGGCATCGTTCGCGTTCCTGAAACCGGGGGGATGCCCGCTCCCGCAATCCCGGATCGGCCTTTGCATGGCTGGCGGCGAGCCCCGCAATCTCGCCTTCCGCTAAGGCCTGGTCCATTCCGCCGATGCCCGCCACTTCTCCGGCGCAATACACGCCCGGAACGGAAGTCTCCTGCCAGTCATCGACGGCTACGAAACCGGCGTCGATACGGCAGCCAAGAAGCAGCGGCAGTTCCAGATTGGGCACAAGACCGAAACTGCAAGCAAGGTAATCGCAGCGGACGCTCCACTCCTGCGTGCTATTGCGAAGGGTGACGGATTGTACACGGTCAACGCCCTGCGCGCGAACGGGATAGCAGCCGCTGCGGTACCCCGCGCCAAACAGCCGTTTCCCCAAGCCGATGGCTTCGAGGACTCGTGACGGCAGGTGACGGAACGCCCAGGCGAAGCGGAGCACGTGGACGAAGGGCGCCTGCTCCGCGATCAGCGGGATCTCCGCGCCATGCTCGCGCAGCGTCGCCGCGGCGCTCAGAAGCAGCGGGCCGGAACCGCACACAACGACGCGCTTCGCCCTGAGGTCAAGACCGCCTCTCACCATCGCCTGCAGACCGCCGGCGCCATACACGTTGGGCAGCGTCCAGCCGGGAAAGGGTAGAAAGCGTTCTCGCGCTCCCGTAGCGATTACCATGCGATCGTAGGAAATCCACTCAGGCTCCCCGTTGGCGCTGCACAGCAGCGTTCCAGGCCGCGGCGCATCCACCACCTGGCAACCGGAAAGGAAGCGGATGTTCGATTTCCGAATCTTCTCGAACAGTCTTGCTCCTACGCTGGAATTGGATTGCTCGCCCCGCCAGATCTGCCCGCCGAGAGAGGGGTTGGCGTCAATGAGCGTGACCTTCGTGCCGGAGCTCGCCGCGGCCCACGCCGCCTGCATTCCGGCTGGACCCGCGCCTACGACGACAACACTTGCGGGGCTCACGGCGGGTGGCAAGCCGGCCCGGTGCTGCAAAGACGCGCTCATCTCACGCTCCTTCTCCGCAAGGGCATTTTTCCGTCTCAACCACCATGCCCGGCCGGCACCAATGTTGACAGGTGTAAAGGTCGGGCACGCCATCGATAGTGGCGCGGCACTCAGCACAGATACCCACGCCGCACAATGGCCCTCGGCACTCCCCACTCGCCGACCGGCGGAAACTGAGAACTCCAGCCCGGACGACAGCCACTGCCACCGTGGTTTGGGAATCCACGAGCAAGGCTTTCGAGTTTATACGGATTTCAAAGAGTTCCTTCACGGATCGGCTACCTCAACTGTGGCCGAGGTGAAAACCTGCTCGGCGGAATCCAGGACACACGCATACCCACCCCGTCCAGTCGCTTCCCTTCTCTCTCGGCCCCGTAGTTCACTTCGAACAGGGGTAGGCCATCGCCGCAGGGCGAAACGCTCCCGGCGGAAACGCCTCCAATTGATCGCGCCACGAAGGATCTCCATGATGGATCTCCACGATAGAAGCTATCACGTCGGAGGGATCCGTGAGTAACTCAAACTGGGATAGGATGGACGATCAGATCGCAGAGAGGAACCGCTTGTACATGCCCGCATCCGTGAAGCCTTCGTTCTCGATTGCCCGCCGCCGCTTTTTGCAGTCGGCCGCAGGGATGCTTTCACTATCCGCCCTGGGCCAGGATGGCCCCGACATCGTGAACGCGAAGAAGCGCCGCATCGGGTTGATCGGCACGGGCTGGTATGGCAAGAGCGATCTGTGGCGCCTGGCTCAGGTCGCCCCGATTGAGATTGTCTCCCTCTGCGATCCAGACCGGAGAATGCTTGCCGGAGCTGCCGCGATGGCGAAAGAACGGCAGGCGTCGCGTAAGACACCTCGCACCTACGGCGATTATCGCGAGATGCTCAAGGAGAGAGATCTCGACATCGTGCTTGTCGGCAGCCCGGACCATTGGCACGCGCTCCATGCGATTGCCACCATTGAATCCGGCGCGGACGTATATTTGCAAAAGCCGATCAGCCGGGATGTGATGGAAGGCGAAGCGATTCTTGCGGCGGCTCGCAAGCATGGGCGTGTGGTGCAGGTTGGGACGCAACGGAAAAGCACGCCCCATCTGATTGCGGCGAAGAAACAGATTGTGGATGCCGGCCTGCTCGGCAAGGTGGGCCACGTCGATATGTGCTGTTACTTCCCCATGCGAGCGAACGGCAACCCACCGGTGGAACCCGTGCCCGATTTTCTCGACTACGAGATGTGGACCGGTCCGGCTCCCCTGCGCCCTTACGATGGGCTCCCGCACGTTCGCTGGTGGCGCACCTTCACCGAGTACGGCAACGGCATCATGGGCGACATGTGCGTTCACATGCTGGATACCGTCCGGTGGATGCTGCACTTGGGCTGGCCGGAGCGCGTGAGCTCGACGGGTGGCATTTATGTTCAGAAAGAGGGGAAGTCAAACATCCCGGACACGCAGACCGCCGTCTTTGAATACCCGGAGTTCCATGCAGTCTGGCAGCACCGGAGTTGGGGTGTGCCGCCCGATCCAGACTACCCCTGGGCGCTATTCCTGCATGGAGAGAAGGGCGTCCTCAAGGCAAGCACCATGCGGGCCGACTTCGTGCCGCTCGACCCGAAAGGCAAGAAGATCCATTTCGACTGCGTGTTTGAGCGGGATAAATTTCCCGAGGACCTGACGGAAGAGGCGATCGAACTGAATGCCGCGCCCGCCACGCGCCTGCACATGCTGGATTTTCTCGCGGCGATCCAACGGCGCGGGCGGCCCGTGGCCGATATCGAGGAAGGCCACATTTCCACGGCAAGCTGTATCCTGGCAAACATCGCGATGCAGACCGGAGAGACGCTCCGCTACGATCCAGCGCGGCGGGAGGTCGCGAACAGCCAACCGGCGAAGGCCTTGTTGCGCCGTGAATATCGTAGGCCCTGGGTGCGGCCGGAACCAGTTGGCGCTTAAGCGCCGGACGAAGCCGAACCGAGCATCGAGAGGAATTCGACTTCGTCAATCACGCGCACGCCGAACGCTTGCGCCTTCTCAAGCTTGGAGCCAGGGTCCGCTCCGGCCAGAACGAAGTCCGTTTTTCCGCTCACGGAACCGGTGACCTTGCCGCCCGCCGCTTCAATGCGGGCTTTCGCTTCCTCCCGAGAGAGCGAAGGCAGCGTACCCGTGAGTACGAAGGTCTTGCCGGCGACGCCTTCCACCGTGGCGATGGGCGCGGACGAGTGAAACCGGAACTGAAGGCCGGCTCCTCGCAGTTCCTCCACGAACGCGCGATTGTGCGCGTCCGCGAAAAAATCGCGAATGCAGCGGGCCACCTTGGGACCGATCTCGTCGGCGCGCTGCAATTCCTCCTCGGAAGCCGCCATCAACTCATCCATGCCGGGGAAGGCCGATGCGAGCAGTTGGGCCGTCCGTTCACCCACGAAACGGATACCGAGGGCGCTGATGACGCGCGGCAAAGGCTGCTGCCGCGAGCCATTGATCGCGGCCACGAGGTTTTCGGCGGACTTGCGCCCCAAGCGGTCCAGTCCCTCAATTTGCTCCACGGTGAGCCGGTACAAATCCGCCGGGTTGCGGACGAGTTCGCGGGAGAGCAGTTGATCCACGATGACATCTCCCAAGCCGTCGATATCCATCACGGAGCGCGAGGCGAAATGCAGCAATGTTTCCCGGATCTTCGCCGGGCAGTTTGCGTTTACGCAGCGATAGGCAACCTCGCCCGGTTCACGGACGACGTTCCCACCGCAAACGGGACACTCGGCGGGCATCGAAAAAAACCGCCGATGCCGCCCCTGCTGAACGACACGCAGAACTTTCGGGATGACGTCGCCACTTCGCTCGATGAGCACCGTATCGCCCTCGGCCACGCCTAGGCGCTCGATCTCATCCATGTTGTGCAGCGTGGCGCGAGACACGGTGACCCCGCTCACCTCCACCGGGCGCAGATTCGCCACGGGCGTGAGCGCTCCCGTCCGGCCCACCTGCACCGTGATGCGCTCGAGTTCCGTTTCCACCTGGGCGGCCGCGTACTTGAACGCAATCGCCCATCGCGGCGCTTTTGCCGTGGAGCCCATGGCTTCCTGCTGCCGGCGCGAATCGACTTTCACCACCACGCCGTCGATTTCATAGGGCAACTGCTCTCGCAACGCCCCCCACTCCCGAATGACTGCAAGAAGTTCCCCCACATCGCTGCACAGCCTGCGATGCGGGTTAACCTTGAAGCCAAGTTGTTCGAGCGTGTTAAGACTCTCCCACTGGCTGTCGAGCGCGGGCTGGCCGTCCTGGAGCAAATAGTAGGCGTAGTAATCCAGGCGGCGCGACGCCGTGACGCGCGAATCGAGCATCCGCAGAGTTCCGGCAGCGGCATTGCGGGGGTTAGCGAAGAGGCTTAACCCCTCGGTCTCCCTCTGGTGGTTCACCGCCTCGAATGCGGGACGCGGCATCACCACTTCGCCGCGCGCCTCGAACTCCGAAAACGCCCCACGCACGCTCAAGGGTAGCGAGCGAATCGTGCGGGCATTCTCCGTCACCACCTCGCCCTCCCGGCCGTCCCCACGCGTGATGGCAATGGCCAGTTGGCCGGCCCGGTAGCGGACGGCCATGGAGAGGCCATCGAGCTTTAACTCCGCTACATAACGGAAGGGCCGCTGCCTTTCCGGCGCCGCTTGCAGCAATTCATGCACGCGGCGGTCGAAGGCCGCCAGTTCCTCTTCGTTGAGCGCGTTATCCAGGCTCATCATCGGAGAACTATGCGGAGCGGTCTCCGTTCCCGAGCGCGGCGCGCCGCCTACCCGCTGCGTGGGAGAATCGGGGGTGACCGTCTCTGGATGGGCGCCCTCCAATTCCTGTAAGCGGCGCATCATCCGGTCGTATTCCGCGTCGGAAATCAACGGTTGATCGAGCACATAGTATTGGTGTTCATGCTTGCGCAGTTCGCCGCGAAGGCGCTCGATTTCCTGAAGTTCGGCATCCGGCTTCATTGCTTTTGTGATAGACAGTTTCTAATTTGAGTGTCGCATTGGTGAGAGGGTAAGTTGGCTCGAAACGCGAGGCTGATCTACAACCCGGAAGCGGGCACGCTGCGGCGGCACGGCAGGGGAATGCTCGATAAGGCCGTGGAGCAATTGCGCCAGACGGGGATCCCCGTGGAACTGGTCGCCACGACAGGACCCGGAACCGGGGGAGCGATCGCCAGGGAACTAGTGCAACGCCAAAGGGTCGATACGGTGATCGTCGCGGGTGGCGATGGCACCATCAACGAGGTAATGAACGGTCTTGTGCATACGGACGTCGCGTTCGGCGTGCTACCGGCGGGAACGGCCAACGTGCTGGCTAACGAAATGCAGATCGGCTCCTGGCGAAAGGCTCTCGCTGCGCTTCCCCAGTCGCGCGCCGTACGGATCCCGGTCGGCAAGGTGGTCACCGAATCGCAGGGGGAGCGCTATTTCCTGATGATGGCCGGAGCGGGTTTCGATGCGCGAATGGTGCATACGGTGAACCATGGTCTCAAGCGCAGGCTGGGCAAGGTGGCTTACTGGGTGGCCGGGCTCTCGCAACTCGGGCGCAACCTGGAGCAGTTACAAGTGGTGGCGAACGGTTCCACCTATCAGGCATCCTTATGCCTGGCGAGCCGGGTACGGAATTACGGGGGCGATCTCAACATCGCCCCAAGTATCCGGATCACGGACGATGATCTCGAAGTCATCCTTTTTGAGGGTAAATTCACGGCCACCTATCTGGCCCACCTGTTTTCGATCCTCTCCGGCCGGGTCGAAGCCGCGGATCGCATCACCGTGCTGCGCAGCCGTCGGATCGAGATGCGCTCCGCGTCCGGGGAACCGGTGCATCTGCACGTGGATGGAGAGTACGTCGGTCTGCTGCCGGCCACTGTGGCCGTGGAACCGGATGCGCTGAACCTGCTGACTCCGCCCGGATACCTTCAGGACACGCGCGGCCGGGCCGCTTGAACCCTCTCCATGGACCCCATCACGAACTCCCTCGCCGCTTTCGCCCTGAGCCGTACCGGGTTAGGCCGGCTATCGAGACGAGGGGAAGCGGCACTGATTCTTGGCGCGAGTCTGCCGGATCTGGATTATCTGAGCGCGCTCTTCTCCCCGGTCAATCTTTTCTCCTTCGTGGGCGGGCCGTTCCATGCTCTGTTGGCCGCGCCTCTGCTGGCCGCCGGGCTGGCGGCCCTAATAAGGCTGAATTCGCGCAGGCCCATTGCCTTTGCGCGCATGTGGCTGCTCAGCCTCGCGGGCATCGCCTTACGCCTGGCGCTGGATCTCTTGGGAGTCGATGGCGTCCAGCTTCTCTACCCGTTTGACCGGGCATGGTTTCATCTCGATATTCTGCCGTGGTTCGACCCCTGGCTCTTCCTGCTGCTGCTCGGTTATGCCTTCTGGCCCTGGATCAGCCACCTCGTGAATCTCGAGATGGGGATCCGCCAAGCCACCGGAAAGGGGATTGCATTCGTGGTTATCCTGCTCGCGGCCGGTTATGTGGGCTACCGCGCCGCCAACCACGCCGAAGCGATCAGCGTGATTGCCAACTTCAGCTATGCGGGGAACGTTCCGCTGCGCGAAGCTTGCTTCCCGGATGTCTACAGCCTGGTGCGGGTTCGGTGTGTCGTTGAGACGGATTCTCATTTCGCCAACATCGATTACTTCGTCGGCGAGAACTTCGACGCCACGGAAGCGCAATTGTTGAAGCGCCAAAACCAGCCCGTCTGGCAAGTGGCCCAATTTCAGAGCGCCTGGTACCAGCAGCTTTCGAACCGGCTGCGAATGCCCTATTGGACGGTGTTCCCCGCGGACTTCCCCACGGGCGCCCGTGAAGCAGTAATGCAGGATCTCGTCCTGGCGCCGGAACCCTACCCGCGCTTCCGTTTGCGCATCCTGCTGGATTCGCGGGAGCGCTTGCTCGAAGAAACGCTCGTCGTCAATACCTTGGGCTTCGACCACTTCGAAAGCACTCTGCGGCGCTAAGGCTTCAATCCCGCCTGCCGTGATCCGTTGGTTCCAATCGGTCCATCTCCCTCCAACGACACTCGCTGGCCGCCACCTGCTCAACCGTCGTGTGGTTTCCGCCGGTTTCGTACTAGTCCCGCCTCTTTTCGAGGACCACTCAAATGCCTGCTTCGCGATTTCGCTGAATGCGGGTTTGTACTGCTTTGGTACTAGGAGAACTTACTAGAATCGCCGGACGATGGTTTCTCCTCCCCCAAAAGGGCCACCCCCGAACAGGCCACCCCCCAAAAAGCCGTCCCCGAATGGGCCGCTTCCATCCGGGTCGCCCCATTGGGGGTCGAGGCGCTCATGAGGGATCTTTCAATCTGGTCCACTTTTTATATTAGTAACTAAATTCCTTGCCGAAAGTGCTAGACGATGCTCTCCTACGTACTCGGTACTAAGGTATTTAGTTTCATTGACTTAGGCCTTTTGCTACCCCAAGATGGGGGCAAGCCGGAAGGGATTCTGAGTATTGCAAGAAGCCCGGCCGGGAATCGAGAGAAGGAAGGCTGTCGTGAACAATAAGAAAAGTATCGTCATTGCGATCCTACTGGGGGCGCTGCTCACCGTGGGAACGCTTACTGCGAATGCGGGAACCATTCAGGCTACGGTAGTGAATCTCATTTCTTACGGGCAAGTGGACGTGAGCCTGAATTCCGGAA
>JADLCF010000011.1 GCA_020847315.1 Bryobacterales bacterium
GGATGGGCAGGCCCCGGCAATCGGTGACCTTCACGAGAAGCGCGGATGGCCCCTCGCTGTTGGCAATGCCGAGGCGGCCATTGCCCACCAGCGGCATGATGTTGCAGGGCGTAACGTTCCCGGCGAGATACAGATAGGGAATCTTCACATCGGGGATACCCGTGGTGGAATCGCCGCTGCCTTTGACAAGAATCACGCCATCGTAAAAATCCTTCGTGATCGGCGTCGATCCCCCAATTCGGAAGGTGACCGTTCGCGATTGGCCGCTAGGCACGTCAATCGCGCCAGGCAGGGTCCAGGTAACGGGCGATGCCTGGTCGGTCTCATCATCGTAAGGATCTCTGCTGAACGTGAAGCGGAGCGTTCTTTCAAAGGCGTTGGTGATCGTGATCGTGCTCTCAATGCCCGCGGCGAGCCGGGCGTTGTCCACGTCCCCGAAATTGAGTGTCTGCGGAGACATCGTCACGAAGGAATCGAAGGCCCAGCGGGCCTGCACTTCCCCGCCGCCCATGGCGACGTTGTAGGCCTGTTCGAGATTGCCCGTGTTGATATTGCGATCGAATACAGTCGCGTGAACCTGCCCGTTAACCACCGCCACATCGCGAGCCGCGTTGACGATGGCAGACTTCACCTGCTCGGAATCGTAATTGCGGAAGCCTTCGGTTTGATCGAGAACCAGCGCAGCCACTCCCGCCACGAGCGGCGCGGAGAAGCTGGTGCCATCCACGGCGATATAGCCGGAGGGGTCGTACATATCGCCATTCCGGTCATAGCTCTGCGTGGCAGTATAGATGTTCTCGCCCACCGCCACCACTTCCGGTTTGATCAGCGGAAATCCAATATTCGGCCCCCGTGAAGAAAACTTGGTGATCACCGAATCAATGATGCCGTCGCCGTTGAGGTCCTGGGTGGTGTCGCGTTCCCGGTAGGCGCCGTTGATAACGGCGCCGGGCGGGTTCGATTGGCTATCGAGGTAGCTGCGTAGCGCCGCGCCGTCGGAATCCCCAATCAGGATCGCCGGGATCTCGGCATAGCTGAGTCCGCCCGGGCCAAACACTTCCTGGCTGCCGTCCGTGCGGTAAAACACTACGCCCACCGCGCCCGCGTTGCGCGCGTTTTGGAGCTTCACGGCGAATGTACATTCGCCGGAACCTCGGGCGATGAACGCGATACTCCCATTCAGAGATCCGGCCGGCAGCGCGGCGCAGGCCAGGCCGTCGTTACCCGCTTTCCGCACATCCTTGAGCGGCGCGTTCAATGGAGTCCGCGGAATCACCGGGCCGCCGAGCGCGCCCTTATAAACCCCACTGCCAGCCGTGCCATTGGGGCCACCGGGAACTTCGAGAGCGCGGAAGAATTCGTGCCGGTTCTGGACCGCGCCCACAGTCAACACGTCCGGGTGCGTGCCGGGCGTGGCAATCGTGGCAAACCCCGGCTCCCTTCCCGCGCTATCCCCCGCATTGCCGGCCGAAACCACCACCAGCATGCCGCGCTCGGCGGCAGCGCCCGCAGCGTCAGCAAGGGCGTCACAGGCGACTCCGGCGTTGTTCCCGCACGCCCTGTCATCCAGCGGGCCCCAGACTGCCGGCGCGCCGATGGAGAGCACCGCGATCTTCATCCCATCGTTGAATGCGTCTTCGAGGGCTAAAATCACCACATCGGCGAACGTGCCGTCGTTGATCTGAGGAGAACCGAACACCTTGTAGTTGCCCAGGTAAGCTCCCGGAGCAACGCCCGACATCGCGCCGTTCGGCGTATCCACCTGCTGGCCGGCGACGATCATCGCCATTGCCGTTCCATGGCCCACGCGGTCCCGCGCGCTCGTATCGTCGGGCCGGGTCAACTTGATCTGGTCGTTGCTGCCCGGGTCTCCGCCGGCGATGCCGTCGTCCGCGAGTTCCTTCACATAGCTGCGCGCCACAATCACTTTGTTGTTCGTGAATTGGGCATCGCTTGGGAAGCGCGTCCGGGGGAAGCCGCTGGGCATCGGCAGCGGGCTGTTCGCGAATGCGGGATGAGTGACGTCGATCCCCGTATCCAGAATCGCCACGCGAACCCCATCTCCGGCATTATCCCTGCCGCCCACCATCGGCCATACTTCGCCAACGTGGGCCGATTCTTTCGCCTTCTCGAGTTGCCGACGGATATACGGCAGTTCAACCACCCCCGCCACCCCCGGCAGATTCCGCAAACTAGCCGCCTCGTCCCGGCTGGCGGCGATGAAGATCGCGTTCGAGAGGACGCGCGCTTCCCCTGTAATGTGGATGCCTCGCTCCAGCAATCTTGTCCGCAGTTGGCTGCGGCTTGCGTCGAGGCGTGCGCCATACTTGGCTGCCTCCGCGCTGCGGAGCCCTTCCCTGGTCTTCATCGCGCGGGCAAGCGGTTGCCCTTCGAGCATCACGGCCCAGCGGCTGCCGCGAGTTGCTCCTTCCGCGAACCCCGCGGCCGCGAAGGCAAGAATCACCAACGAGAGGAGAAGACGTTTCCACATAGATTGCATCCAGAGTTCCATTGACGAGATTCCATAGCTCTGGCGAGGGAGATCCTTTGCCAGAGATAAAAGATTGAGTAGACAGGAGTTAGGGAAATTCGGTATACTCTACTGAGGATATCCGTATGCCCCCAAGACTTCCATTTCAGCAAGGTTCGCAGGTTGAGCACGAGCGTTTTGGTCTCGGTTCGGTAGTCACGATTACCGAAGAGCGGATGACGATTCGTTACGACGACCATGGCGAAAAGACGTTCGTTACTTCGATCGCCGTCTCTCAATTGAGGAAAAGCGATCGCGAACCTCCCACCGAGAAAAAGGGCA
>JADLCF010000012.1 GCA_020847315.1 Bryobacterales bacterium
GCGTGGGCTTGAGCCGGATGCTGCGAGCGAATACGGAGATCCGGGCGCATCTCACCCAACTTTCCCTGCTCTCCGCCACCATCGGCGGGCTGCCCGTGGCGTTCGGAATCTCCGAGGCGGTTCATGCGCGGGAAGTCTACTGGGCGGAGAAAGAGGGCGGCCAGCCCATTCGCTTCCGGCCCTATCTGGATCAGGAAAAAGGCGAGAAGGTGGTGATCGTCGACGATGTTTACCGCTCCGGTGTGCGCATCGCCGAGCTGCGCGAGTTGTGTGCAAAGAACGGCGCCGAAGTACTGGCCGTGGCCACGTTGATTTACCAGCCGAGCCCGGAAACCCTGTCCATGGACGGCGTACCTCACTACTATCTCGCCAAGATCAACGCCCGCTACGACGTGGATGCCGAAAGCTGTGACCAGTGCCAGCGCAACATCCCCTTCGAAACACCGTGGATGTAACGCGGAGGATGCACGGCCCAATGCTGGATCTCACCGAAGACCCTCACCGCCGCTTCAACCCGCTCACGGGGGAATGGGTGCTCGTCTCGCCGCACCGGACGAAGCGCCCCTGGCAGGGCCAGATGGAAAAGCCCGCTCGCCCCGCGGCCGTTCCGCATGATCCAACGTGCTATCTCTGCCCCGGCAACCCGCGCGCGGGCGGGCATCGGAATCCCGGCTACACCGGAACGTTCGTCTTCGACAACGACTTCGCGGCGCTACTCCCGGCGTCATCGCGGGAAACCATCGAGGATTCTCCCCTGCTTCGCGCCCGAGGAGAAACCGGCATCTGCCGCGTGATCTGCTTCTCCCCGCGGCACGATCTGACGCTTGCCCGTTTGGGGCAGGACGCGCTCGAAGGCGTGGTGGCTACGTGGATCGGCCAGACGCTGGAGCTGGGAGCCCGGCCGGACATCGGCTACGTGCAGCTCTTCGAGAACCGGGGCGAGATGATGGGCGCGAGCAACCCTCACCCCCATGGGCAGATTTGGGCCAGTTCCACGCTGCCCAATGAGATTGCAAGAGAGCTTGCCACGCAAACCGAATGGTTCGCGGCCCATCGGCGGACACTGCTTGGCGACTATCTCGCCCTGGAACTCAAACGCGGCGAGCGGATCGTCTGCAGCAATGAGCACTTCGTTACCGTCGTGCCGTTCTGGGCCGTCTGGCCGTTTGAAACGATGGTGATTCCGCGAAGAGCATTGGCGCGGATGCCGGAACTGACTCCGGCAGAATGCGCGGCTCTCGGCGATATCCTGTTGCAGACGGTGACGCGCTACGACAATCTTTTCGAAGTCTCCTTCCCCTATTCGATGGGCTTCCACCAGGCGCCCACCGATGGGGCGCCCCACCCCGAGTGGCATTTTCATGCTCATTTTTATCCGCCCCTGCTCCGCTCGGCGACGGTGCGCAAGTTCATGGTGGGCTATGAACTTCTTGGGATGCCTCAGCGCGATATCACCGCGGAGGCGGCAGCCGCCCGGCTGCGTGAACTCCCGGCGGTGCACTACCTTGACCGGGAATGATCGCCGCTTGCACATACAACTTGCACATACAACCGGCGCGGCGCCCGCCGGCAGTGGTAAACTGGCGCATTCACCCACTCGCCATGATTAAGACACTTCTGCTCTGCCTGGTGCTCAGCATTCCCGCTCTTTGCGCGGATTCCGGAAAGCGCTTCTCCCTGCCTCCTCCCCATCCGGAAGGCAACGTCGCCAATCCCCCAAAAGTGGTTCCCCGCCCCGCGGGCGCGGCGTTCCATGTGCCCGAAGGGTTCCAGGTGGAAGCGTATGCAAACGGCTTCCAGAAACCGCGCTATCTGCTCGAATTGCCCGGCGGCACGGTGCTCGTGACGGACGCGATCGCGGATGGAAACGTCTGGGTAGTCAACAGGAGCGGCGCGCCGAAAGCCTTGATTACCGGCCTGGAACGGCCCTTCGGCATGGCCCTTCATGACGGCTGGCTCTACGTTTGCGAGGTGCAATCAATCAAGCGCTACAAGCTGGATACGAAATCGCTCCAGGTTGGCCCCGGCGAAGAAGTGATGGCGCTCAAGGGCTACACGCTCGGCCACTGGACGCGCTCCATCGCTTTCGATAAGAAGGGCAGGATGTATGTTTCCGTGGGTTCCGGCAGCAACGTGAACGCGGGAGATCCGGAGGATCGCGCGGCCGTCCTGACCGCGAATCCGGACGGCAGCAACCGGAGCATAGTGGCGCGCGGGCTGCGTAACCCCGTGAGCATTCACTTTCACCCGCAGAGCGGCAAGCTCTGGACGACGGTGCAGGAACGGGACGGCCTGGGGGATGAACTGGTGCCCGACTTCTTCACGGAAGTGAAGCCGGGAGCATTCTACGGCTGGCCCTACGCCTATATCGGCGGCAACGAAGAGCCGCGGCGCAAGGGTGAGAATGCAGAGGCCGTGCGGCAATCCATCGAACCCGATGTGCTGCTGCCGCCACATGCCGCTGTGATGGATTTTCTCTTCTACACGGGCAGACAGCTTCCCGCGAAGTATCGCAACGGCGCGTTCCTCGCCTACCGCGGATCCTCGAACAGCGCGAAACGCATTGGTTACCGCATCGATTTCCTTCCGTTCCGGAATGGCCGCCCCTCCGGCGCGCCCGAGGTGTTTTTGAGCGGATTTATGATGGGGGAAGGACAGAAAGAAGTGTGGGGCCGCCCGGTGGGCCTGCTGCAGTTGAGCGATGGCAGCATGCTGTTCAGCGAAGACGCGAATAACACGATCTGGCGCATCAGCTACAAGCGCTAGGCCGCGGACCGGCGCTCGCGCCTGAGCGGAATTTGAAGATGGATCACTTTTCGGTGGATGCCGCCGGAGCGAAGCAGAGACTGGACCTCTTCGTTCTGGCGCGATATCCCGATAGCACCCGGGCGCGCATCCAGCA
>JADLCF010000013.1 GCA_020847315.1 Bryobacterales bacterium
GGTGCTTCTCGCGAAACACGCGCGACGTCATGCCCTTGGGCCAGCCGAAATAGAAGACTTCCGCCGGATACTCAAAGCCATTCGAAAAGTTCACCAAACCCAGCCCCGCGCCATCCGCGGAGATCTTAGCCGCCACAATCTCGCCGAACATGGAAACTTCCTGCGCGTTCCAATTGGCGCCGCCGTCACGGGTATCGATGATGAAGTTCACATGCGGCGTATCGCGCTGCCGCATCGCGCGTTCCGGCATCATCCAATCCGGCAGGAACTCCCGGTTCTTGGGCACTCGGCTCCACCCAGTGATAATTCCGTTTGAGGCGTTGGCGAAATCGATATACTTCAGAATGGTGTAATCCTTCGACGTGCTCAGCGTGGGCGTGGTCTCCACCGGAGCCCACTTCCGGCCCCCGTCGCTGGTTTCATAAAAGGAACGCTCCGTACCCACGGCGAAACCCCGCTGCGCGTTCACGAACCAGACCTGCAGTATGTTCGATAGCTTTGCCTGGCGCTTCCAATCCTTGCCCATTTCGTCCGAACGGTAGATGCCATCCTCGCAGGCGGCGAAGAGAACCCCTTCCGGAAGCGCGAACAGATCCTGGCAAGCCTTCTTCGTCTTCACCACTGTCCAGGTTTTCCCATCGGTGGTTACCAGATTCACGGGATCTACCTTGTCCCGCTTGCGCGAGTTCAGCACGCCCGACGCTACTCCACGATTCGCATCGACAAACGCGATATCGAAGAGGCGCAAGTCATACTCGGAATCCACATGCTGATACTGCAACTCCCACTTGCTCGCGGCGGACGCGAAGGATGAAAGAGCCCAGACGAGCACCAGCGCGAACCCGGCAATCCGCATCAAGCCACCCCCGGAACCGCGGTGCTTGCATGCGCTGTGATGCCGGGCGCTGACGGCTTCGCCGCGGAATCAGAGCCTCCGCCGGGCCCTCCCAGCACAGCCGCCACCAGCGCGCTTCCCGGAATGGGCGCCCCCCGGCTCGCCGTCATCCGCAGATAGGTCCCAATCAGTTCCCCCACCGTGGTGAGGAACTCCATGTCATCCCCGGAATGGTCGTGAATCTGCCGGTATTGCACATTTAAAACTCCGATCACCTGGTTCAGGCTGATGACCGGCGCGGAAAGAAACGCCTCGAACGCATCCTCCGGCAGATTCGTGAAGGTCTTGAACCGGGGGTCCTTGAACGCTTCGCGAGGAAGCGCCAGCAATCGCCGCTCCCGGGCGACCCATCCGGTGAGCCCCTCATCAAGGCGCAATCGGATGGTGCCGATCTCGCTCACCGGACGATCGTGAGTGGCGCACAACGCCAGTTCATCGCCGTCCTTGATGTAGAGAAAACAGGAATCGCAATGCAGGTATTGCATCACCAGCCGGACGATCCCCTCCACTACCTCGTGTACCCCCATGTCTTTCGCCATGAAGCGCGAGATCTGCTGGAACGCGAGTAGTTGCTTTTCCGCCCGCTGCTGAGCGGCGGCATGACCTTTGTTACGCGACACGAATCAATTATCTCAAACAGCGGTCGATGATCCCAGCCATCGCATTCCCGGATGCCCGGTGAAATCCCCGGTTCCGGCCGCAGGGATCGCCGCCGGGGCCGGCGCTTCGAATTTACTTTCGTAACTTCGCGGGCGCTGGTTTGCGTTCCCGCCATTTGGCCAGTACCATAAAAACCAGACGAGGGTCGTTCGCAAGAGTCGGCATCTCCGGCGCGCTGCGTTTCGGACATCTTCGGGCAACCGCAAAGCAGCCTCGCGCCAGTAGCTATTCCATCAGACTTCCCAGCAGGCAGCCGAATTTCCAGGAGGTAATGAACGTGTCCATGTGGTCCAACAGACAGAGAGGAAGAGACGAGGAGCCAGCCCCCCCCTATACGCCACCGGTGGCGGAACCTTTGCGGGAGCGTCCGGTGGCCGCAACGCCCGCTCCATCTCCGAATACCGTCTATGCATCGAACGGCCCGGCAATGGTCGGCAAGGCCGTTGTGGTGAAAGGCGAAATTCACAGCCGTGAAGATCTTTATATCGACGGAGAAATTCAGGGAACCGTCGAGTTGATGGAAAGCAAGTTGACCATCGGCCCCAACGGCCGCATCCAAGCCTCCGTGCGGGCCCGCGAAGTGGTCGTGTTCGGCAACGTTCAGGGCAATGTGGAAGCTCTCGAAAAGATCGACATCCGCAAGGATGCCCGCCTCGTGGGAGATATCCGGACTGCCCGCATCGTGATCGAAGACGGCGCTTACTTCAAGGGAAGCATCGATATACTGAAACCGGAGCCGAAGCCCGCGCCGAAGCCGGTGACCACGCCCCAAACGGCTCCCACGCCGGCTACGCCCGACGCGGGCGCAAGCTCATCGGCGAAGCCCGCGACCAATGGGGACCCATCCAGTGCGCGCGCGGCGGAACCGGTTCGTTCCGGCAAACCGTAGGCGGGGCATTCGTCTCAACCGTTCCCGGCGCGGCGAAGAGGATGTTCGCCGCGCCGCACCCTCGTTTCTGCTGCATCCTAGCCAGAGTTGGATTGGCAAACCATGCTTGATGGCCTCAAAGATTGGATCGACCGCTTCCGCTCGGGCGGCGAAGACGAAGGGCGATCCCCGCAACGCCACCGCCGCACGGCCCAAAGGCCCCCTACCTCCACCATCCGGTCCAGTTCCGCTCTGCGCGAGTTCTTCGAAAGCATCCGCGACCAGTTAGGACTCAACATCTTGGATTTTTCGGGCGCCGGCCAGCAAAATGTCACGTTCCTCACGGGTCTGGGGCATCGCCTCTTTGCCGAGAGCTTTCCTCACGCGGTCGAAGCCGTTTTTGGAACAGACCCATCCCCCGCCGACATGAGGAGCCCGGAGAAGATCAGTAGTCTTCTACAGTACTCCTTGAATTTTGAAGCGCAAAGCGTTGATGCAATTCTACTTTGGGACGGCCTGGAATGGCTGGAACCCGACGCGCAACGCGCCGTCGTCGGCCGGATCCTCGAAGTCCTGCGGCCCAATGGAGTCCTCTTCGCGGTGTTCCATGCGGAGAACGCTGCCCCCGAAGTTCCCGTCCACTATTTCAAGCTGCTCGATCCGGAGACTCTCTCCGTCGCCGATACCGGCTCTGACCGTCCGCACCGGCTCTTCACCAACCGAAGCGTCGAGAAGCTTTTTGAACGTTGCCAGAGCGTGAAGTTCTTTCTGAGCCGCGATAATCTGCGCGAAGTCATCGTCCGTCGCTAGCCGCACGCGCGCGCCGGGGGGCTTCGTTCCGCAAAATCGCGCATCTTCCTCGTAACGTGGCATTTCCGTGGCCGCCTGCGCGACAATAGCGGGGGTAATCCATGCTTGCACTCAACTCCCTCATTCGTGAAGTCCCGGATTTTCCGAAGCCCGGCATCAATTTTTACGACATCACTACTCTGCTGAAGGACAGCAAGGGCCTGGCTGCGGTGATCGACGAGTTGCGCCAGAAGTACCTCGGCCAGCACATCGACCTTGTCGTCGGCATCGAGGCCAGAGGCTTTATCTTCGCTCCCGCCCTCGCCTACGCCCTGGGCGCCGGCTTCGTTCCGGTGCGGAAACCGAACAAACTGCCCGCCGCCGTGGAGTCCGTCGAATACGCGCTCGAATACGGCACGGACCGCCTGGAGATTCATCGCGACGCGATCCAGCCCGGACAGCAGGTGCTGATCGTCGACGACGTCCTCGCCACGGGCGGAACCGCCGCGGCAGTGGCCTCTCTCATCAAACGGCTGGGCGGGGATCTCATTGGCCTCGCCTTCGTGATTGAACTCGATTTTCTGCACGGACGCGACAAGCTTGACGGTGTCGACGCAGAGATCTTTTCCCTCGTCCACTACTAGGCGCGCGACAGCCTGAAGGTCTCCCATGAGCACGCCCCGCCGCGTCCAGCTTCGTTCGTTCGCCAAGGTCAATCTCGACTTGCGCGTGCTTCACCGGCGCCCGGACGGCTTTCACGAGATCCGTTCGCTGTTCCACACCATTTCGCTCGCGGATCGCATCGACCTGGAGTTCAGCCCTGGCGGCCGCGCGAAGGTCGCCACCGTTTGCCTTGGTGTGGAATCCCCGCAAGAGGAGAACCTCGCGCATCGCGCCGCCGTAGCGTTCCTCGATCGCTCAAAGACGCGTGGCGCGGTTACCATCGCGATCAGGAAGTCGATCCCTATTGGCGGCGGGCTGGGCGGCGGTTCGAGCAACGCGGCCGCGATCCTGCTTGCGCTCCCCGTTCTTACCGGCAAGAGCCTCCCCACGAGCGAGATGGCGGCGCTCGCGAGCGCACTGGGGAGCGATGTCCCCTTCTTCCTCCTGGGTGGCGCCGCCGTTGCCCTGGGCCGTGGCGAAGAGTTGTATCCCGCCCCCGACTTCCCCGCCCTGCACGGGTTGCTGGTGAGCCCCGGCATTGCCGTCTCCACGCCGGACGCATATCGAAGCCTCGCGCGCGGTGTGGCCGACGCCGCTTCTGTTAAAATCGTGAGGGAGTTTTCCTCGCAGTTCGTTTCGCTGCTTCCGGCGATGCCGCGAGATTTCGGAAGCGGCTCTCCCTGGGTGTTCCCGCTTGGTTCCGGTCTTGGCGTGAACGACTTCGAAACCCCCGTCTTCCGGGCGCATCCGCAATTGCGCCGCTGGAAGTCGAAACTCGCTCAAACCGGTGCTTTGCACGCGATGATGTCCGGTAGTGGTTCATCCCTTTTCGCTTTGTACGCAACCGCGGAAGCGGCGAAGCGGGCGGCGGCGGAACTTTCAGCAGGAGAAGTCCGGCGCTTCCGACTGCTCCCGCGGCGCCAGTACCGGCTGGCATGGTGGCGCAGCCTGTATCCATACTCGAATCAGCTATGGCCTCCCCATCCACACAACGCATGAAGTCAACGCCTTCTCACAGTTGCAAGTTCCCCCGGTTGAAGATCTTTTCAGGGAACGCGAATTTGCCGCTTGCACAGGAAATCTGCGATGAACTGAGCGTGCCGCTGGGCCTCGCCTCAGTCAAGAAGTTCTCCGACGGGGAGAACTACGTGCAGATCCATGAAAACGTCCGCGGCGCGGATGTGTTCCTGGTGCAGCCCACCTGCACGCCGGTCGATCAGCATCTGGTTGAGATCCTGTTGATGATCGATGCGTTGCGCCGGGCGTCGGCGGATCGCATCACCGCCGTGCTACCCTATTATGGGTATGCCCGGCAGGATCGGAAAGATCAGCCGCGCGTACCCATTTCCGCGAAGCTGGTGGCGAAGCTTCTCGAAAGCGCGGGGGCGGACCGGGTGCTTACACTCGACCTGCACGCCGCGCAGATCCAGGGGTTCTTCGATGTTCCCGTGGATCACCTGTTCGCCACACCGGTTTTTATCGAGTACTTCCGAGGCCCTTCGATTACCGATCTCACCGTCGTCTCTCCGGATGCCGGTGGCGTGGAGCGGGCGAGGGCATTCGCGAAGCGGCTGAATGCGCCTCTAGCCATCATCGATAAGCGCCGCGAAGAAGCCAACGTCGCGGAAGTAATGAACGTCATCGGCGACGTTCGCGGCCGGAACTGCCTGCTGTTCGACGATCTGATCGATACTGCGGGCACTCTGGTGAAGGGCGCCGAAGCGCTGATGAACTACGGCGCCGCGAGCGTTCGAGCCTGTGCTACCCATCCGGTCCTCTCGGGGCCGGCGGTGGACCGGATCGAAAGTTCGCAATTGACGGAAGTGGTGTTTTGCAATTCGATCCCGCTTTCGGCGAAAGCCGCCAAGTGTGGAAAGATCCGGACGCTGTCCGTGGCGCCGCTGCTCGCAAGAGCCGTGCAGTCGATCCACGAAGAAACGAGCGTCAGCATCTTGTTCGTGTGACGGATTTGGTTTGGGTTTTGCGCCGGGCGAACGCGCCCAGAGCGCCTGGTGAGACTTAGAACGTTGTTCCGGGATACGCAACCCACGTGAAATCGGACTTGCGGCCTGGATGGAGGAGATCCTGTGAGTGTTACAGTCCCCGTAGCCGCCGACCGCCGTGCCGGGCGCGGCAAGAACCAGAACAATCGTCTGCGCGCCGCCAAGCGGTTGCCGGCCGTGCTTTATGGATCGAAGAAAGAGCCGCTGGCCATCAGTGTCGATCCGGGCGACATCGCGAAGATTTTTCGCAGCAAGTACACCTACAACACGATCATCGAGCTCGACATCCAGGGCGAGGCAAAAGAGCCGTCGATGATGGTGGATTGGCAACTTGACCCCGTTCGCGACAACATCATCCACGTCGATTTCAAGCGAATCGATCTCGCGAAACCCGTCATTGTGAAGGTGCCCGTCGAGTTCAACGGCGTGCCCTTCGGCGTGAAGAACCAGGGCGGCACGCTCGATGTCATCAACCGTCACCTGGTCCTCGAGTGCCTTCCCGAAGCGATTCCGGATGCGGTGCCGGCGGAGATCGCATCGATGAAACTCGGCGATACGATTCGCGCGGGCGAACTGCCGCTGCCCGAAGGCATGCGACTTCTGAGCCCTCCGGTGCTTGTGCTTGCACTGGTCGCCGGGACGCGGGCTTCCACGCTGGCGGCCGAGGAAACCGCGGCGGCAACTCCGGCGGCCGGTGCGCCTGCCGCCAAGGCCGCGGCCCCGGCGGCGAAAGCGCCCGCGGCCAAGCCCAAGAAGTAACTTTCGATGCCATGGAAGCTTGAGCTTCTTCGGGGAGTGCTTCGGTGAGCGTCGAAGAAGCGAAGACTTTCTTAATTGTGGGGCTGGGGAATCCGGGAAACCAGTACGAACTTACCCCGCACAACATTGGATTTCATGTGGTTGACCGGCTGGCGGAAAGGCTGCGAATACGCCTTTCCCAGCGTTCGTCGAATGCGTTGATCGGGTTCGGCCGCGAGGGGGGGAAGGCTCTCATCCTCGCCAAGCCGCAAACGTACATGAATTTGAGCGGCACTGCCGTGAAGCCGCTGCTGGCCAACCAGGGCCTCGGGCCGGATCAGTTGATCGTGGTCTATGACGACCTCGATCTTCCCTGGACCGGGCTTCGAATCCGTTTACGAGGTTCGGCCGGCACGCATAACGGCATGAAATCGATTGTCGGAAGCCTGGGCACGGGCGAATTCATTCGCGTGCGCGCGGGCATCCAACCCGAGCATCCCTTCGGGGATGCGGCCCGGTTCGTCCTTTCGAAGTTTCGCAAGGCGGATCTGGCGGACTTGGCGGAATTGCTGGATTACACGTCCGACGCGATTCTCGCCATAGTTTCCGAAGGCGCCGAAAAGGCCATGACGAAGTTTAATCGTCGCGCCCGAGGATCAAACGAAGAGGAAATATGAGGATTTACGAAGAACTGTTCATCGTGAAGCCCGACATTGAGGAAACGGAATACAGCCAGTTCGTCAAACTGCTGGAAGATCTGATTAC
>JADLCF010000014.1 GCA_020847315.1 Bryobacterales bacterium
GGAACCGGCTGCCGCCTCCATCGTCAACAAACTCCGCGAACCGGCCGGCCCGCCGGGAGTTCCGCACATGCGCCCTTTCGCATTCGTCCTCGGCTGTGCTCTTGCGATTTCGCTCGCGATCGCGCTGACCATCCGCGCCGGTGTCGGCCCATATTCAACGCCGCTTGGGTGGGTTCGTTCCCCTCTCGGCCTCGCAACGACGCTGTTTTATTGCGTCTTCGCGTTGATGGCCCTCCGGATCTCAACGAATAGCCCCGAAACGGTTGGCTCTGAACCCAGGATCTGGCTGCGCGGCCTTGTCGCCTTGGCGGCCGCGTCTTGCGTCGCTTTGTTTGTACTCGCCTCGGGCGATGCGTTTCTAAGCGACGACTATGTGCTGCTCGTTCGCGCGGCGGCAGAAAATACTTCGCTGAATCGAGTATGGAGCGAAGCCGGCGGGGATGGAGCATACCGCCCAATCGGTGCGTACTACTTCCACTGGGTTTCCGCATTTGCGCGATTCTCCTCTCACGCTTGGCGGTTTGCGTCGCTCGCGATCCATATCCTCAACGCCGTTTGCCTTTTCGCGCTTTGCCGGAAGCTCTGGCCCAGCCGCTACGCCATCGCATGCCTGGGCTCCGCTTTGTTCTTGCTCCATGGAACGAGGCCGGAAGTTGTGTACTGGACCGCCGGTAGCTTCGATCTCTTGGCCTGTGGTTTTTCGTTGCTGGCAATTCTCTGGTGGCTTGCGACCTTGAGCCTTCCCACCGCGCTCCGCTGGCTCGGCACCGCGGCGTTTTTATCCCTCGCGCTTCTCAGCAAGGAAAGCGCCTATGCTGCTCCGCTAATCGGCATCGTTATGCTGGTGACTTCCGAAAAAGCGGCAAACAAGAAAGTTTGGGCCTTCGCGGCGCTATCGATCGGTCTCACCGCCCTATTCGCCGTCCACCGCCTGCTATTGTTCCGCGGCCCGGGCGGCTACGTGGACGCAGGTTCCGGCCGCCCTCAAATTCTGTCGCTCAACCCAATCTCGACCGTCAAGGCGCTCAGCGCCAGAGTCTGGGAGATCCTGTTTCTGCCGCTCAACTGGGATGCCGGCGAGAGCTGGTTCGCCGCCGCGGCGTTGCTCGTCTACGTTGGTTCGCTCCTCCTGATCGGTGGACGGTCCGCACAGCTATCGAAGCGCAACCTGCTGCTGCTCGCTTCCGGCGTGGTCCTGCTGGTGCTTCCCGCCCTGCACCTCGCCTTGATCGGCGAAAGCCTGCTTGGCTCCCGGGTACTCTACTTCCCGAGCGTGGCGTTTTGCATTCTGCTGGCGGCCTGTCTGCCCACTCGTGGTACCCTTGCCAAACTCTGTCTGCTCGGAATTGTAGGTAGTCAATGCGTGTTTCTTGCGCACAATCTCTCCGGCTGGCGCAGCGCGTCGAAACTCGCCGATTCAATCTGCGAGCAGGGCGCGTCCACAGGCGCCCCCCCCTTCCGAAATCCCCACGCAATTTCGTGGAGGATACGTGTTCGCCAACGGCTACCCGGAATGTCTCGTAATGAAGCGGCTGCTCTCCGAAAACATGGGAAAGTCCACAAGGTAACCCTCCCGCTTTTCCGCCCCCTCTCTATTGACACATCCCCCGCCCGTTGCGTAGCCTTACCCTCAGTCCCTCCTATGTTCACGCTCGACCTTACCAGAGAATCATTCGGCTTCTTCGCCGGTCTTTTCCTCTTCCTGCTCCTCCTCGTCCTCCCCGCTCCCGACGGCCTCACTCCCATCGGGATGCGCATGGCCGCCGTCGCCGTCCTGATGGCCGTCTGGTGGCTCAGTGAGGCCACCCACATCGCGGTTACCTCGCTTCTCCCCATCGCGCTCTTCCCGCTGCTCGGCATCATGAAGAGCCAGGAAGTCACCCTCAACTACGCCAATCACCTGGTTTTTCTCTACATTGGCGGCTTTATCATCGCCCTCGCCATGGAGCGCTGGGATCTGCATAAACGGATCGCCCTCCTCACCATCCGCCGCGTCGGCACAAAGCCGGACCGCATCGTCCTCGGCTTCATCGTCACCACCGGCTTCCTTTCCCTGTGGATGTCGAACACCGCCGTCACCATGATGCTGCTCCCGGTCACCATCGCCGTCGTGAACCAACTCGCCATCGCAGCCGAGGTCGAGGGGATCTCCGCCGAAGACGCCCCCGCGAAGATCCGGGAAAATTTCGGATCCGTCCTGCTCCTCGGCGTCGCTTATGCCGCCAGCATCGGCGGCGTCGGCACGATTATCGGCACCCCCACCAATGTCGCCTTCCTCGGTTTCGCCAGCCAGCGTTTCCCGGACCTCAAGCCCATCTCTTTCCTCGAATGGGCCGCCATCGGCGTTCCGCTCGTGGTCGTCTTCCTTCCCCTGGCCTGGGTCTATCTCTGCCGGTTCGGCGGGGACTTCTCCGTCTCCAAAATCCGCTTCCTCACCAGCACCTCCATCATCGACGACGAACTCGCTGCCCTCGGCCCCATGAAGCCGCAGGAAAAGAAGGTGCTCATCGTGGGCTGCGCCACCGCTCTGCTCTGGATCTTTCGCGAGAATATCCAACTGGGCACCTTCGTCATTCCCGGATGGAGCGGGCTCACCCCGTACCCCACCTTCATCCACGACGCCACCGTCGCCATGGCCCTCGCCATCCTGCTCTGCGTGCTTCCCGCGGGGAAAAGCCGTCCCAGCCAAGCGGCGGGCGCACCCTCCGTCTCGCGGGATCCCCGCTTCCTCATCGATTGGAACACGATTCAGAAAGGCATCCCCTGGGGCGTCGTTTTCCTCTTCGGCGGCGGATTCGCGCTCGCTCAGGGCCTCGAAGTGTCCGGCCTCGCCACCTGGATCGGCTCCGGCTTCGGCGCCCTTCGCGGGCTCCCCCTCTGGGTCCTCCTGCCCGCCGGCTGCTTCTTCGCCGTCGCGATTACGGAGGTCACCTCGAACGTCGCCACCGTCCTGATGATCGCCCCCATCCTTGCCGAAGCCAGCGTCCAACTTGGCGTGCACCCCTATCTGCTGATGATCCCCTCCACCATCATCGCCTCGTTCGCCTTCATGCTCCCGGTAGCCACCCCGCCCAACGCCATCGTCTTTTCCAGCGGCTGGATCACCATCCCCCGCATGTTCCGCGCCGGCCTCGCCCTCGACGTCATGGCCCTCGCCATCATCCCCGCCATGGTCTACCTCCTCGGCCGCCTGGTGCTGGGCATCGGCTAAGCGGGCACGGCGCGGCGCTTTCTCCGGTGCAAGCGCTGCGAAGAGATCGCCACGCTGCATTACCGGCTAGGCTGAGTTTGTCCAGTTTGTTCCTGTGCCCGATCCCGCGTCCCTCTCCGGAAGGGGCCACGGAGCGCGCGACGAAATTTGCGCGGGTAGAGACATTGAACAGTCAGCACGACACCGCCTTCCACACAAATCAGCATGCCCGCCGTCTTGCGGATTTCATCGATCTCGTGTCGTAACTTAGCGATGCGGGCTTGATTGGATTTCGCACCGGGGTGCTGATTCTCGCGTAGGCGGGCCTGATGCCGGCGCAATTGGCGAATCTCATCCTTGCGGATGCGAATAGCTTCGGCCACGTCTTTATCCCGCATGAGAATCCCGTCGCGGACTGGGGTGCCGTAACGGAGAATCGCATCAATCGTCCAGTCCGAAATGTTGCGCTGGGCCTTGCGAACAAGCGCATGACGCGTATACCAAAAGGTTGGCTCTGATGTTGGCATGGCTATCTCTCCATGATGAGCTTTGAGACCAACCGGTTAACGGCATCCGCCAAGTGCTGGCGCCACTTTGGGGAAGCGCTGTAGACCCGAACTCGGCTATGCGAAAGTCGTTTTCGCTGGAGCCGGTCAAAGAGATAGACCTCAATGACGCCATAGGCTTGGCTGAATCGAGCCTTGCACTTTATGCGGACACGGACCTCGTGGCGGGTTCCTGGCAGAATCGCGACGAGGGACGGCGTCCGCTGATCGATATAGACTTTCCAGAGCTCCCGGCAAACTGAGGCTCGGCCATGGAACATGTCCACGAATGCCTCCGGAGAGATCGGTGAAGCCGTAATTGCAATGAACCTTGCCCCACGGCGGCATCCTCTGTTCCGGGTCATATACTGAAGCTGAATGGTCATCCGTTTTCCTCCTTTACCCAATCTAGCCGATCACTAAAAGCAATTCAATAGAGTTCTAGAACCATTCTTCGCTAATCGTTTAACTTTTATGAATCTCCTTTATTATCAATACGTTACAGGAAGCTACACCGCGTAGAATACCGAGGGGTTTGCATAGCGGTAGAATGCATAAGAGTATGAGTAATGTAATTGCAGTGTGGGGAGAGGGATACATCGGGTATGCTAAATGATGAAAATACATTAAATCACTGAGGGAGGTGTTTTTTTGGGGGGGGATACTGAAGGTATTGTATAAGCGGTAGAATGCATAGAAGCATAAGGAATGTGATTGCAGTGTGGGGAGGGATACATCGAGTATGCTAAAGGGCGAAAATATACTAAATCACTGAGGGAGGTGATTTTTGGGGATATGCTATGCGCGCGGATGCAAACGTGCTTGGACGATTGGGTGCAATGTAAACGCTAAGATTTCTCCGCGAGGGTTGAGCGTATGGGATTAAGGCGGGGAAAGAGAAAGCGATGGCTAAGGACGCGCGAATTGTCAGAATACCGTCGAGGATGTAGCAGATGCCTGGGGGATGTCCGATGCGCGTTCCGCGGCAGTCGATCCGCGTTTCGGAATGACGATGATCGCTACCTCAGCGAAACGAGGTTGCCTTTCGGCCCTGCAAAAGCCGGCCGGCGGGCTCCGGAATTCGCTAGGCGCAAAGCATTTCCCTGCCCGCGCAAGGCGCGCCACGCAACGGCGCTCAGTTCGGATTAAGAAGTGGCAAGGGCTTACTTTCCGAAACCACGAACGTGAGTGACGGCAGGCGCGGCCCATCTCGGCGTAGAGCTTTAGACAAACCCGCAACTCCCGGCCGTCAAGCCGCTTCCGGCTGCTGCCGGACGCGAATCTTGACCTCGATTCGCGTGCCTAGTCCGTTCAGAATTGTCATCAGACGGTCTACGGTGAATCGCCCCAGATCCGCGTTCCGGATTCGCGAAAAATCGGCGGCCGCATAGCCTGTGCGCGCATGCGCCGCTCGAAGCGAGAGGCCCTCCTGGTCAAGTACTTTGATGATCTCCGCGGCGAGGATGGCCTTAAACTGGAGCACATCCGCATTTGCGTGGTGAAGATCGCGAAATACGTTTCCACTGCCACGTACAACTTCCGGAGCTTCCTGGCTTTTCATTTCAGTACCTCCTTCAACCTTTTAAGGCGTTCCTTGATCCGTTCTAACTCCCGTTGAGGCGTCTTAATGCCCTGGGTCGACTTCTTCTGAAAGGCATGTACCACCCAAACGTCATCCTCGATCTGCAAGGCATAGACAACTCGATAGGCGCTACCGTCGAACGAGAGCGCAATTTCCATTACGCCGGAACCGAATCCCTGCAGTGGCTTCGCGATATCGGCCTTGCCACCTTCGGCCGCGATGGTCAGCGCGGTGAGGCAAATCGCTTGCGCGTCTGCGGGAAACTTCCCGAAGTCCTTCAGCGCCGCCTTTAGCCAGGAGATAGGTCGTGTTGTGCGGGCTTTCGCCATGGTTTGGGGCGCGCTGTACCTGCAATGTTGTCAGTTTTGACATCACTCGTCAAGCAAGCGGAGCAATTGGAGGGACAGCACTGGCCCATGAACCGTGGGTTCACCCCCGATCATGAAAATTAGCCGATCAATGGACCACCGTAAGAATCAATAGGCTGCGACTATTTTCAAGAGTGAAAACTCTCTGCCCAGCGCAAGCCGCCAACTCCCGCCTGTACACCCAGTTATGCTCCACACACCGCCCGCCGATTGCACTCCAAACCTATTGCACCGAACGATTCCACCACCTTCGCCGCTATCCTCAAACGGACGCACAAACTGGCCAATCGTTCTCGTGAATAGGCTAAGGACGCACGTTCCCCACCGCCCCCACGCCCAAACCAAGTCCGCCTCGCGCTGTCGAGTCCACGGAGCACTCGCCCCGGCGGTGCGACTCCCCTGCGGCCACGCCCTCCAAATCCCGATGCTCAGCCCAGTGCCTGCGCCTCCTTGGCTTCGATCCGCAAATTGGACGCATTTCGCAAATCCAAAGAACTACGGAGCGAGGCCTTCCCGGTTCGTATGCCACACGATGGCTTCGCCGCACCCTCGTTCCGCCACTCTGCGGAACCCGCTCCGCTCAGTCTCGAGACACAATTCACTCGCGCCAGCCGCGCGATCACCGGTCTCGAAAAGATTCTCCGCTCCCGCAACCTCCTTGGTTTCCATGTGTTACGACACCGGAAGCCTTCGCAACCCGTGCCAAGGTTCGATTTCCCACTCGAGATCGGCATAATCGTTGTGCGGGGGAGATTTCCGTCTTCAAGTCCTAAGCTGCCCAGCGCATCGCCAAGCTCTTTGACAATCGAATTGCTCCCGCGCCTCCTTTGCTCTTGGAGGGCTCGAATCTCCAGCTCGACAGAGCATCGCTTCCCCGTCAACCTTCTCAAACCCTGTCCAGGTACGAAGGACTCTTGTCCGGATCCGATCCGGAAAATCCGGAAAAACCGGAAGAAACTCTTCCAGACCTAACTGCTTCCATCAGAATCACTTAGGGGGATAAAACGGGGCGGCGGCACGCTGTGTTTTTTTCACAATCCGGACAAAACTGCACATCTGCCGTTCGTCCGGCAGAACATCTCTTCCGCTTTTCGAGATCATTCCCAACCGGCAGCCATCGAGTGGCGGCAGGAGGTTCTCCCCTCAGGCCGAATACTGCGCCCTGAAACCAGAAATACCGCGGACAGGGGAAGTCTCCCCCGTCCGCGGCCTAATTGGGCTTTCAAGCCGTTCGATTTAATTCCTTGCCGTCACAAGGACGCGCACGGAATCACCACACCAACCGCAACCCCAACTGCACCTCCCTCGGCGCTCGCGCACAATTCACCGCCCCGAACCCACTATCGGGATCAGCCTTGGATCCGGCGGCATCCCGAAGCGGAACGAAGTCCGTATTCACTCCGCAGAATTGGGTGTGGTTGAAGGCGTTGAAGAAGTCGGCGCGGAGTTGCAGCCGTGCCTCCTCGCCCGTAGCCCTGGCTGGGAACAGCGGCAAGCGGAACTCCTTGAAGGCGGAGATATCCCAGTTGCTCACTCCCGGCATGCGCACAACGCCCTTGGATGCGTTGCCGATCGTGCCCGGCTCCTGGAGGACGAAGGCGTCCGTGTTGAAGTAATGAAGCAGCGAACGCTCGCCTCGGGCAAGATTGGGCTTTGCGATAAGGTCCGTCCGTTCGCACTCGGAACCGAAAAGTCCGGCATATCCACCCGAAGAGCAAACGCTCGCGGGAAGTCCGCTGCGGAGTGCCGTTACGCCGGAGAGTTGCCAGCCCCCCAACAGCGAGCGAGCAAGGCCGCCGGCGCTTTCGAAGAACGGCAGCTCCCAGTTGTAGTTGAACGTCAGGGAATGCCGCTGATCGACGGACGCAAAGCCCTTCTCCAGGTCGGGGTTGTAAGCATCGTAGACGGCGGAATCAATGGCTTCCGAATCGCGGTTGCCCGCCGTCGATATGGTCGTCCCCCAGGCATACGCGGCCTGGAAAGTGAGACCTTTGCCCATGCGATGGCTGAAGAGGCCTTGCAGCGAATTGTAGCGCGTGGTCCCGACGCGTTCATTCACATAGATGCTCGTGTAGCCGAGATACGGCCGGACGAGGTCCGGAAGAATGTCTCCGTCGAACACCCCTTTCCGGTACTGGGCCGGAACCTGGTTGATATCCCGGTTGCGCCCTTGATGGATCTGGCGGCTTCCGACGTAGCTCACGTCGATCGTGGAGCCCGGGGCCAGTTCATACTGCGCCCCAAAACTGTACTGGTAGCTGGCTGGTGTCTTGTACACCGGGTCGAGTGTCTGCAGGAACGTCGGAGCCTGGGGCGTCTCCGGATTGAAGGGAGATAGCCTGCCGGACGAAAGCGCCGCGAACGAAAGGCTGGTCAACTCGACAGTACGGTTGAAGGGTGGCGGCAGCCCGAGCGCGCTCGTCAGAGAACCGGCATCGCGGCCATGGAAGATCCCGCCCCCGGTGCGGATCACGAACCGGCGGCTGGCGAACGGGGTCCATGCGATGCCCAGGCGAGGTTCCCAATCCTGGAAGTGGCGCTCCACCAGCGCCGCCCCCACCGCATTCGGTGAACCGGGAGTAACGATGCCGTTCATCGTGTCGCAGCGTTCCGGATCCACCAGCCCATCCTCGTCGAAGGCCGCAACGGAGCATCGCGAGCGGTCATAGACGCCCGCGTAAAAATTGGAGATGTTGTCCTTCGCTGAGCGGGCAGGGCCGAGGTATTGCCAGCGCAGCCCCATATCCAGCGTCAGGCCGCGCGTCACCTTCCAGGTGTCCGCCACATAGATCCCCACATCGGTCAGGCGGCTCGGCACCACGTTCTTCGTTTGTTCTTCGGAATACGAACGAACCTTGCCGAGCAGCATGCTGTACGTATCGCGAAACTTGAAGTACCCCGCCGTGAAATCACCGGAGCCGTTCGCGGGTTCCCCGAGCCGGCCGGAACTCCAGTCGAATCCGGCTTTGAAGTTGTGCGCGCCCACCGTGTAAGAGAAGTTGTCGCGCACCTGGAAGATCTCCATATCGTTCCGGTAGTTCGAACGGTGCTTGAGACTGTCGAAACCGTCGAAGCCGCGGTTCCGGGGCCAGGATCCGCTCGTCTCCGGAAACAGTTCCGTGTAGGTGTATCCTTCTCGCGAGAGAAGCTTCGGGTCCGACGTCTTGCCATCCACCAGTCCGAAGGGCCTCGCGCTATAGCCAAACTGGGCGACATTCAGCATCCGCGGACTCAGAATGTTGGTGAGGTTCGCCACCAGGTTCTTGCTGGCGAAATAGAGATCGCTGTTCACCGAAGGAAACTGGTCGTCGGTCCAACCATCCTGGTAGTTGGTCGCGCCCTGATCCTCCTGTACATAGCGGAACATGAGCCGGGCGTTATCCGTGAAATTGTGATCCCAGCGCCCCATCTCCTGGTTGTTGGTCACATAGTTATTGGGGCTGTCAATCCAGTTGAATCCGTGGTCGGCGAAGGTCGTGTTCGGCAGCGGGTAGCGGGCAAGCATCGCCGTGGAGTTGGGGTCGATCATGCTCTGGGGCACATTCTCCCCGTCCACTGGTTGCTCCATCGGATCGAAAGCCTGCGGGGTGCATGGGCCGGTTGACATGGAGCATGTGGGGTCCAGAATCCCGGCGCGCTGCCGCGCCGTCGGAACCGTTCCAACTTGAACCACTCCGCGGCTTTCACGGCGGCCTTCAAAGGAGAAGAAGAAGAAGTCCTTCGTCTTATCCCGGTTGTAGCCGCCTGGAATCCAAAAGGGTCCGCCCAGGGTAAAGCCGAAATCGTGCTGCCGCAATTTGCTCTTGCTGCCGCCGGAGGAATTAAGAAAGAAGTCGGCTGCGTCCAGTTTGTCGTTGCGGAGATACTCGAAAGCACTCCCATGGAATTGCTGCGTGCCCGCCTTCGTGACCACGTTCACAATGCCCCCGGTGCCGCCACCGGACTCGGCGCTATAGTCTCCTCGCAACACCCGGAACTCCTCGATCGCATCCGCCGAGGGAGTAACCGCGTTCCCATTGTTCGAGCCGAGGCCCATATTCGAGACGCCGTCCATCATCCAAACGTTCGAGTTCGATTGGCCTCCGTTGATCGAGACCGCGGTGTCCGCGCTCAGCCCCGTGCCTGCTCCCATTCGTCCACCTTCCGGGGAGATGCCGGGGAAGAGGTCCAGCACTTGGGAATACACCCGTCCACTGAGCGGAAGATTCTGGATCTGGGCTGGAGCGATGAGATTCGAAAGGTCCGCGCTCTCCGTTTGCAGCCCTCCCAATTCGCTTTGCACGGTCACGCTCTGCGTGGTCTCACCGATCTCCATGTGGACCATCAGGTGGAGCCGGTCGCTTACGTCCAGCCGGATTCCTTCCGTGTTGTAAGTCTTGAAACCAGGCGCCTCCACTACCAGCCGGTAGTTGCCTACCGGCAGACTGTTAAAGACGAAGATCCCGGATTCATTGGTCGGGATTCTCCGCTGGTTCCCCGTCAGCGTGTTCATAATGGTGACGGTCGCATTCGGCATCACTCCTTCGTTCTGGTCAGATACCGTTCCTGAAATGGTTCCCGTGCTCGTCTGCGCTTTCACGGTGCGAACGTTCAACCCTCCGATCAGAACCGCGATGGAAAGCAGCATCCCAATTCCAACCCGGCGCCACCAAGCCAGCCTGGGGCCTCGTGTCCATACCTTGTTGCCGACAGAACCGAGTAACATACAACACCTCATGGGGTGATCCTATTCGCGCCCTGGAGGCCGGTCAAATCAATTCGTGCTCATCTCTATGTCAACGCCTATCTCATTTGAGATATTGACCTTTCCCGCAAATATCACCCGGATTCTCATAGGTCTCCTCGTCGCCCGGTGCTATAATCCCGTCAAGCCGCCCATGAAGACTGACTCCCCATCGGACTCGTCTACCACGAATGCCGGCCCCGCTTCGGCTCACCCTCCCCTGTTGCGTTTTGGCAGCTTCGAAGTCGATACCGTGTCCGGGGAACTTCGCAAGCACGGGATCCGCCTCCACCTCCCTGGACAGCCGTTTCAGATCCTGGCGATCCTTCTCGATCGCACGGGCGAGGCGGTTACGCGCGAGGAACTCCAGCGGTCGCTCTGGCCTCAGGACCTCCCCGCCGATTCGGACCGATCTCTAAACACGGCTGTGAACCGGCTCCGTTGTGTGCTCGGCGACGTTGCGGGCAGCGCGCGCTACATCGAAACGTTGCCGCGGAAGGGATACCGCTTCGTCTCTCCCGTCGAGCGGATCGCGCGCCGCGTCGAAGCCCCTCTTCCGCCGGTATCCGCGCTCCAGCCCGCCGTTCGCTGGAGACCGCCCTCGTGGCCCATTCTTGGCATTTATTCCTTCATTGGAATCGGGATACTCGCCCTGGCTGCCGCCTTCGTCTGGCGGATCTGGAACAATGCGGATGCGCCCCTCCCATCAAGAGTAGCGGCGCTCACGCAATTCCCCGGTACGGAGACCACCCCTTCGTTGTCCCCGGATGGGCGTCAGGCTGCCTTCTCCTGGAACGGAGGTTCCGAAGCAAAACTCGATATCCACGTGCGCGCCATCGGATCATCGGCGCTTCGCCGCGTGACGAACACCATCGGGAATGCCTTCAGCCCGAGCTATTCCCCGGACGGCCGCCGGATCGCCTTCTATCGCCGCGCCGGTGACAGCGCCTACGTCCATATCGTCTCCGCCGAATCCCAGAATTTGGTCCGGGCCGCCGGCTTCGGGTTAAACGTCGGGCCTCCGTTGCAGTTCCCAGCCCACTCCCCCATGGCGCCCTCTCCGGATCTGGCGGCGCTTTCCTGGTCACCCGATGGAAGTGAACTGGCCTACATCGACAAGAGCAGCCCAGGGGAACCGTACAGCATCTTCCTTTCTCCGGTTTCCGATTGGCGGGGTGAGAGATTCACGGCCCCTCCATCCGGAATTCGAGGCGATGGTTCGCCGGCATTCTCCCCCGACGGCCGGCGGCTTGCCTTTGTGCGCAGCCTGGACGATGCCGCCGGGGACCTGTACGTGGCTTCGCTGAATGACGGCGCCTTGCAGCGGCTCACTCGCGACGGGCGTCGCATCGCCGGTATCGCCTGGGCTGAGGATGGAAAGTCCATCGTCTTTTCCACGGAGCGTTCAGGGCTGCCCGCGCTTTGGAGGATTGATGTCGCCACATCGGCGCTCGAACCCGTGAGGCAAGTGCGCGAAGCGGCCGCGTTGCCCTCGATCTCCCGTGCCGGAAACACCCTTGCCTATGTGCGCTGGTCCGGCCGTGAGGACCTCGTGCGTATCCCGCTCAACATTGCCGTCGGCGCCGCGGTGGATCCGGCCACAGTCACGCGTCTTTTCGAGAACTCAAGCAATCCCGAATACTCTCCGGATGGCTCGAAAGTCGTTTTCTCAATGGCGGTGGGCAATGCAAACGAAATTTGGGTGAGCGATGCTGATGGCCGCGACGCCGTGCGGCTGACCACAGCCGATGGCTATGCCGCCAGCCCCCGCTGGTCCCCCGATGGACGCTTCATCGCTTTCGATGCGCGGGCTGCGAACAACTTCGGCATTTATGACGTCTTCGTCATTAGCGCAACGGGCGGCACACCCCGCAGGCTCACCTCCGGCCCACTGCAAAACACGCGTCCCGCGTGGTCCTCCGATGGGCGCTTCATTTATTTTGCGTCGGACCGTTCCGGGACCCAGCAAATCTGGAAGGTACCGGCGGAAGGCGGATCCGCGCGCCAGATCACGCACAACGGCGGGTCGGAAGCGATAGAATCTCCCGGCGGCGAGACCCTGTACTACAGCAGGCGCTCCGTTCCCGGACTGTGGAGCATCCCATCCGGCGGCGGCAAGGAATCTCTCGTCATCAAGGACCTGCAATGGGAGAATTCGCGGAACTGGACCGTCACCCGCGACGGCATCTATTACCTGTTGCGGGAAGGCGATCACCCCTCAAATTGGGGCTTCTGGCTGATGCGGCACGATTTTAAGAGCGGCGCCTCGCGAAAGTTCGCACAACTCGGCAACCTGCCCATCCTCAACGGCCGCTGCACCCTTTCGCCCACGAAGCAATCCATCCTCAGCGTCCAGGAACGCAGGGCGGAGACGGACCTGGCCGCTCTTGCCGGGTTCCAGTAGCTGCGCGCGGTATCGCGGAGAGAGCAGTTAGCCTGCGTCTTTCACGCACGCCATCCCCCTCTCACGGAACCAGCCGTCCTGGGCGGCGCCATGCGCTGCCCGGCAAGGCCAGATCGTGTTCCGCCGGTGTCGCCTTTATACTGGGATCATCGGCTCGGATGAATCCACGCCGCATGCAGTTTCCGGTTCTCTACGCCGCGGGCCATTTGGCTGCGGTAGGGCGCCGCGAGTGGAAGTAGGCAAAACATACAATGAATCAGAATTCTCCCGGCACTCCGGCGAATTGGGATAACGTCTCTCTCACGGAGTTAATGGATCACATCGTCGAGTCCCACCATGCCTTCTGCCGGAATGAATTACCGAAGCTCGATGCCCTTCTCAAGTCCGCGGTAGAGAAGTATGGACGGGGCCGCCCGGAATTGAAGCAGATGCAGGCGTTCTTCGCGAGGGTTAGCAAAGATCTGCTGATGCACCTGCTCAAGGAAGAGGAAACGCTATTCCCTTACATCGCCGAACTGGAAGTTCGCTTGCGCCAGGGCATCCCCGTCACATGGCCGCGCTTCGGCAGCGTCGAGAACCCCATCCGCCTGCTCGTCGAAGATCACGACCATACCGGCGGAATGCTTCAAATGATTCGCCGCCTGAGCAGCGGTTTCGCGCTGCCAGGCGGCGATTCGGAAGAATCTGCGGATCTCACAGCTCTCTTCGATGCGTTTAGCGCGTTCGAGCGCGATATGCGGGAGCACATCCGCGCGGAGGACGATCTCTTGTTTCCACGAGCGATCGCCCTTGAGAAAGCCGCTTGCGGCGCCGGGCGGCCACCTGGCAGTCAACAACCCGGTCCGAATTCGAGGCGGGACGATCAGAAGTTGTAGGCCACCGATACCCAGACCCGCCTCGGCTCCTGCAGGTTGTTGTAGTCGCTCGCGTAGCTCGCGACGTTGTTATAGACGTACGGTTGATAGGTAAGGAAGTTCGTGTTGAACAGGTTATACACCGTCGCACTCACCAGAATATGCTTTGAAACTTCGTAGCCCGCGCCCAGATGCGCCAAGCCATATCCCTTGTACGGCCCAAGCTGATCCGCAATGGCGAGTGCAGTGGCGGAGGTGCCGCGGGTCCGGTTGCTCCTCGCCTCAATGCGCAGCCACGTGTTCAGTTTCGATGTCGTCCGGTGGCGCAGCGTGGCGTTATACATGTGCTTCGGCGTGTTCACGAGGGGCTGGCCAATCGCAGCGCCGCTCAGTTGCTTGCTCTGCGTAAACGTATAGTTGTGTTGGAGATTGAACCGGCTCAGGAAGGAAAAGCGCATCGAAGCTTCCACCCCACGCGTGACTGCCTCATCCACGTTGATCTGTTGCCCAAAGAGATCGACGCTCGGCCAGTTGCCGAAATCCACGCAGCCCGGCCGGTTTGGAGAACCCGCAAAGCTGCAATTCTCGAGACCGGGGCCTTCGGCAATCTTGTTCTGGAATTCGTTGTTGAACAGCGTCACCCCGAAGCTGAGGCGGCTCAGGTTGAAGGAAGCGCCCACTTCCGTGCTGGTGCTCGTTTCCGGTTTCAGCCCGGGGCTGCCGATCAGAGGCATCGTGCCTTGGCGGCCGAAACCAACGATACCCGTGGCAAGCTGGTTGAGCTGTGGGGTCTTAAAGCCGCGGCTCACGCCGCCCTTCAGTGTTACGACGCCAGCCGGAGTATAGACCAGATAGGCGCGCGGGCTCGTATTCCCCCCGAAGGCATTGTGGTGGTCGTAGCGTAATCCCATGGTGAGCGCGAGTTCGCGGGTCATGCGCCATTCGTCTTCCGCAAAAACTGCTGACTGACGGTGGTTGTAGGGGGCGGGCGCCACCGCATCCACCATGCCGGCTTTCCACCATTGCCCCCCAGTTGAGAGGATGTGCTTGCCTCCCACCGCCGCCACCAGCTTCGTATCGAACAGATTGTTCGTGTTCTCAAGAGTCCGCGCATCGCCTGGAACGCGCCCCGGCGTACCGGGTGGGATGGTGCGCCCTCTGGTTTCAGTTAGATTGCGCGAGTAGCTGCTGTCGAGTTGGCCGAACTCAAAGCGGGCCACGTGCGATACAAGGTACTGCTGGCGGTTGAACCGCAACCGGTCCTGATACCCACCCTGAATACCAAGCGTTCCAAGCTGGCGGTCGCCGTTGTCGTACTGCTGAAACATGCCGTCGTAGTCGAAGGAGATCTCGTTCGTCGCGTTCAGTTGATAATTCACGCGCGTCCCGGCATTCTGGATATCGGCTTGCGTCGGGCTGAGCCCGAACGACGAGATCGGCACGGCATGTCCGTTGACGTTCTCATACTTGAGCGATGCGGGTTCGCGCCGCAGTGCGCTGCCCCAGAGAGCCAGCCCCATTCGGTTCGCAATCACCGGTCCGGCCAGATACGCGCTGCCCTTCCCCGTATCGCCGTACTCCCGATTCGTCTGGAGCGTTCCATCCACGGTCAGTGATCCGGTCCAGCGCTCGCCCACCCTCCGCGTGATCACATTCACCACCCCACCCATCGCATCGGAGCCGTAGAGCGTGGACATCGGGCCGCGCACCACTTCGATACGATCGATCGCCCCAACCGGTGGCATAAAGCTCGTCGCGGTTTCCCCGAACCCATTCGGGGTCACGTTTCCCGCCACGTTCTGCCGCTTCCCATCAATGAGCATCAGGGTGTAATCGCTCGGCATCCCGCGCATGCTGATCGAGACCCCGCCCGTCTTACCCACGTTCTGCCCGGTGTCCACACCCTCGACGTCCGTCAGCGCTTGAGCAAGGTCCGAAACCCTGCGCGTTTGCAGCTCTTCCGAGGAGACGATGGAAACACTCGCCGGGGCTTCCCGCAGCAATTGCTCGAAGCCGCCCGCAGTGACGGTGATTGAATCCACGCCGCCCGCAACTTCGAGCGTGGCGCGATGATCCACACGGGCGCCCGCAGCCAATGCGATCAACTCCGTCTGGTGGACGAATCCATCCTTATCGATCCGCAATTCATAGGAACCCGGCGGCAACTCGATCTGAAATCGCCCATCGCGGCCCGTCTTCGCCGTCTTCCTGGTGGATCCGCACTCGATCGTGACCGACGCCCCGACCACGACTCCCGCGCTGGCGTCCAACACCATGCCCGCGACGCTCGCTGCGGCTCCTGCCGTTGGCCCGCTGCACGCACCATTCTGCTGTGCCAGTGCCTCGCCCGGCGCAGCCAGCGAAATTGCGATGCCAACCAACGCGTGCGCCATCCCACACAAGCCACAGCCGGCGGCGTGGCACCTGCGAATCGACCCCACGAACCTCGTATATGAAGAAAACATAAATGCAAACTCCCTAGTGCCGCGTCGGCCTCACTTTCACGGCATCACTTCTTATATAGGACCATAGAGGTCCTATTTAAACGCGTAGCGCTGCCTGTAGAATTCCCTATTCCACATCAGCCGTACCAGTTGCCAACCGCTTGCAGCTCCACCACTTGCCAGACCCAAGCGGATTCACAAGAAAGAGCCCGCCATCGTGGAACGCCTATCGGCCTATCCATTCCGGCTCGCGGAATCCCACTGCAGAGCCGAAACATCCCAGCAGCCTACTACTGCTACTGAGTGTCATTTTTCAATATATGAGAGAGCGCGGAAATCTGTCAACGGGATCCAAGTCTTTTTTAGTCCGAGATCGAACTTTTCCAAAGCCGACCCGATAGGAATCATGCGCGTTGGCCGAAGATGCCCCATGAGCAGGAAGCCGTCGCAAGCGGAAAGCAGTACGCAGCCAGCACTTCCAGCCCCATCCGCGCCTTCACCGTTGGACCCGGCAGCAAGGCCAATCTGGTACAAAGGCGTGATCGAGTTACAGTAACCGGCATCCAAAGCGATAAAACGTCAACAGGGTAGGGTCGCCCCTGTGCCCTAGCCCACAAACGCAAAAAAGCCCGTTCCCTGTTAGGGAACGGGCTTCTTGGTGTGCCGTTAGGCTGCGATGTTAATTGGGCGACGTCCTACTCTCCCACACACTTGCGCATGCAGTACCATCGGGGCTGAGGGGCTTAACTGCC
>JADLCF010000015.1 GCA_020847315.1 Bryobacterales bacterium
AGGTTGGTTGCGGGGGTAGGATTTGAACCTACGACCTTTGGGTTATGAGCCCAACGAGCTACCTGACTGCTCCACCCCGCAGTCCGATTGTAGCGCAGCGCTGGAGCAAGAATCAAAAAAAGAATGGAAGGCACGGCGGGCGAACGCCTCGATCTGGCCGATTCGCCCGCTGCGCCCGAAATCCACCTTCGAACGCATCCCGCATCAATGCCGTTCGTAGAGATATACACACTCTTCCAGGCGGCTCTCTCCGCCGTCGTTCACGGCGAACTTGGTCGACACAAAACTCCCGTCGCTTGCCCACCGCCGCCCATTCCAAAGCGCGCCCGCCGCGAATGCGCCATCCTTTCGCAGCGCGTAGAAATTGATATCGAACAGCATCAGCCGTTTCTTGTCATGGTTGAAGTTGCGGCTGATTCTCTTGAGCGCATCCAGTACCGCGTCTTTGGGTTCCATCCCCTGGCGCATGTTCTCCACCACGGTGTGCGCGCCACAGATCCGGATGTTCTCCTCGCCCCGGCCCGTCGAACCCGCGCCGCCCACTTCCTGGTCCACGTAAACGCCCGCGCCGATGATCGGCGAATCCCCCACGCGTCCGGGAATCTTCCACGCAAGGCCGCTCGTCGTGGTGACGCCGGACATCTCGCCCTTCGCGTTGAGCGCGAGACAATTGATCGTCCCGGTGGGTGGATGCAGCGCTTTGTCGAGGGCCCATGCCAGTGTCGCCTCATCGGCATGGGGAAAGCGCTTCCGAAGATCGCCGATGTTTTCCGGTGTCCAGTTGGGGGAATCAATCCCTTCGCGCCAGTTGTTATGGCCGCGGCCATCCCGCAGCGATTGCTTCCAAACCATCCAGGCGAGCCGAGACTTCTCCGTCAGCAGTTCCTCTTCCGGAAAGCCGTGCATCCGCGCGAAGCGGAGCGCGCCCTCGCCCACCAGCATCACGTGGTCCGTCTGCTCCATCACGAGCTTGGCCACCCGCGAAGCGTACTTGATGTTGCGCAATGCGCCCACGGCGCCCGCTCGGCGGGTCGGCCCGTGCATCAGCGATGCATCAAGTTCCACCACGCCATCCTCATTCGGAAGCCCGCCATAGCCCACCGAACTGTCGTTCGGATCGGCTTCCACCATATTCACTCCGGCCACTACCGCATCGAGCGTGTCGCCGTTCGCCTTAAGGATTTGCATGGCTCGCGCGCAGGCGATCAATCCATTCGCGCTGGACACCACAGTCGGCTTGGGTCGCGCTCCGGCCTGGGCCAGCGCCGCTGCCGGCAGCGCGCCGCTCGCAACCGAGGAAAGCAACCATTCTCTTCGTCGAATCATACGCCGCCCCTTCCTTCGCTCTCCGGACCAATCGCCGCCTCTCCGGACCTGCCGGATCGCGATTTCCTCATCTTATGCCATTCAATCCAACTTGTTTAACGCGGCACGAATCAAGGAGCCATCGCAGCCTGCCTGCTCTCGCCGGCGCGGCAACCGGAGTGCGCATGAAAACCTTAGAAGCGCTTCGCAAATCGATCCCCCGATGCGAATTGCCCCTTTGGAGGTCTACGATTCGTTAACAAAGGCTTTCCTCTTTCTTCGCGAAGAAATCCTCTCGGTACGGGAAAAGTGATGAAATTCTGTCACAACTCTTGAATGCTGGACCACAAATTCGTAAACTGAAGCTACAAAAGTACTAGGTCCTCTGGTACTTATTGTGAAATCAAAAAAACAAGATGAGACAAAAACAATGTTGGCTGGGTATTTAAATTCAACGTATTTGGCGCCTTACCAGGATAAGCACCTGACCATTGACTACAACCGGGCCGAAGTCTTCCTCGATGGCATCGAGGTATCCCTCACCCGCAAGGAGTTCAATCTGCTGGCGCTCATGGTTCAGAACCAGGGCGAAATCGTCCCTCGCGACATTCTCCTGTTCCGCGTCTGGGGCTACGGCCGCGATGTGCGAACACGCACCCTCGACGTCCATATCCGGCGGCTTCGCAAGAAGCTCGCACCTTTCGGCGACACCTATATTGAGACGGTCTTCAGCGTCGGTTACCGCTTCCAGGAATACCGCCTCCAGAAGCCGCTCAACACCCACTTCCAGACTCCGGTCTATATGTCGATCTGATTCGCGGCCTAGACAAGTTCCAACGGGGCGCGGTTGCCTTCCGGCGGCCGCGCCCCGTTTCCTTCTTGGCTACGCGATGCCGCTCTTCAGGAGCGCTCCGCGCCCGGTCGGCTAGAATGGGAGGACGCTTCATGATTCAGAAAATCTCTCCTCTCACCCCCTTCCAAGCCGCTATCCGCTTGCCGGGTGACAAATCGATCTCTCATCGTTATGGCATGCTCACCGCGCTGGCCGAGGGTACCTCCAGGATCGGTAATTATTCGAGCGGCGCCGATTGCCACAGCACCCTGGATGCGATGCGCACCCTCGGCGCTTCCATCACAGTCGAAGGCGCATCCGTAACCGTGGAAGGCCTCGGCATGCACGGCCTGCGCGCGCCCGCCTCGAGCGTCGACGCGGGGAACTCCGGCACCACCATGCGCTTGCTTTCGGGCATCCTCGCCGGCCAGCGCTTCGATAGCGAGATCTTCGGCGACGCCTCGCTCAACCAACGGCCCATGGAGCGCATCATGAATCCGTTGCGTCTGATGGGCGCACGGATCGAAGGCCGAGACGGCAAGTTCCCGCCTCTCCGCATCTCCGGGAGCGCGCTGAGCGGCATTGAATACGCCACTCCGGTGGCGAGCGCGCAAGTGAAGTCCTGTGTCCTCCTGGCCGGCCTCTTCGCCAAGGGAGAAACCACGGTCACGGAGCGTATCCAAACGCGCGACCATACGGAACTGGCGCTCCGCGAGTTCGGGGCCGATATCGACGTCCGCGGCACGCGCGTCACCGTCCGGGGTGGAAGCACCCTGAAGGGCCGCGATCTCATCGTGCCCAGCGATCTCTCCTCGGCGGCGTTCTTCCTCGCCATTGCCCTGCTTATTCCAGAGAGCAGCCTGCAAATCCAGGGTGTCGGCCTCAACCCAAGCCGAACCGCGCTCCTCGATTTCCTCGTGTCGATCGGCGCGAACATCCGCATCGTGAACCTCTCGCAGGGGAACGGCGAAATGGTGGGGGATCTCCAGGTGCGGTATGGGCCGCTCAAGGGCGGCGTCATTGAGGGAGATCTACCCGCGCTGCTGATCGATGAGATCCCGATTCTCGCCGTCCTCGGCGCCGCCAGCCGCGACGGCCTGGTCGTGCGGAATGCGGGCGAACTTCGCGTGAAGGAAACGGACCGGATCGCCACCGTGGCCGCCAACCTCCGCATTCTGGGGGCCGAAGTGGAAGAGTTCCCCGATGGCTTCGCCGTCAAACCCGTGGCGAAGTTCCGGGCCGGAACCTTCCACTCGCACGGCGACCATCGCATCGCAATGTCGTTCGCGGTTGCCGCCCTCGCCGCCGGCGGCGATTCGTTGATCGAGGAAGCCGAAGCCGCCTCCATTTCGTTCCCGGAGTTCTACTCCACCGTCGATCGGTTGCGCGGGTAGGCGCTCCGGCCGGGAGGGGCGCTCCCACCTCTCCGCTTTCGCATAGAATGGGAGTCGTTTTTCGCGAGATATCCCCCACATGGTCAAGAACTCGTCTTTCCTGCCGGCGGCTCTGCCGCTGCTCTTGATGTTGGTTGGCTGCGCATCCGAACCCCGGAACGTGGACTGGCGATTATACGGGGGGAATGAAACCAATTCCCGCTATTCCTCCCTCGACCAGATCAATCGCGAGAACGTGAAGAATCTGGATGTCGCGTGGACCTACGATACAGGCGACGCCTATGAGAACTCGGAGATGCAGTGCAACCCCCTCATCATCAATGGGGTCCTCTACGGCCTTTCCCCGAAAATGCGCGTCTTCGCTCTCGACGCGGCAACCGGCAAAGAAATCTGGAGCTTTGACCCCAATAATGGCCGGCCCGTACTCGGCAAGAAGCGGAGCCGCGGTCTTCAGTATTGGGAGAGCGGCGATGACAAGCGGCTCTTCATCGCGGTAGAGCAATGGCTTTACGCGTTGAACGCAACTACCGGCAAACCGGTGGAGGGCTTCGGCACGAACGGCCGCGTCGATCTGCGCGAGGGCCTGGGGCGAGATATCGACTTCATCACCGTATCCGTTTCCACCCCCGGAGTGATTTACCGGGACCGGTTGATTCTCGGCAGCATCGTCAGCGAAGGGCTCCCCTCCGCTCCCGGCGATATCCGCGCCTTCGACGTCCGCACCGGCAAGCTTGCCTGGCAGTTCCACACCATCCCTCATCCGGGAGAATTCGGTTACGATACCTGGCCGCCCGATGCCTGGAAGACGCTGGGAGGCGCTAACAGTTGGAGCGGGCTCACTCTCGATGCAGAGCGCGGCATCGTCTTCGCTCCCACAGGCTCCGCCGCCTCCGATTTCTACGGGGCGAACCGGGTTGGCGACAACCTCTTCGCCGACACGCTGCTTGCCCTCGACGCAAACACCGGCCAGCGCAAATGGCATTTCCAATTCGTGAAGCACGACACCTGGGATCGGGATCTGCCATCGGCGCCCGCCCTGGTTACCGTGGAGCGTGACGGAAAGAGAATCGCCGCCGTGGCGCAAGCGACAAAATCCGGCTTCGTCTGGGTCTTTGACCGGGAGACCGGCGAAAGCCTGTTCCCCTTTGAGGAAGTGGCCGTGCCCCCTTCGGATGTTCCCGGCGAGGTGCTCGCGAAGAAGCAGGTGCTGCCTCTCAAGCCCGCGCCCTTCGCCCGGCAGCAATTCACGGAAGACATGATCTCGAACCGGACGCCCGAAGTTCACGCGGACGTGCTCGCCCGCTACAAGGGCTACCGCAACGGGCCGCAATTCACCCCTTCCAGTCTGCAAGGCACCATCCTGCTGCCGGGGTTCGACGGAGGCGCGGAATGGGGCGGCCAGGCGTTCGACCCGGATACGGGCCTGTATTACGTGAACGCGAATGAGATGGCCTGGGTGGTAAAACTCGTCGAACGCAAGCCGTCGGGCGCTTCCCCCACGGGCAAGAGCCTCTACTCCGCGAACTGCGCAAGCTGCCACAAGGACGACCTGAGCGGGGAGCCTCCCGAGTTCCCGGCATTGACCAATCTCGCAAAGCGCGCGGAGAAAGCCGCCGTCGAACACGTCATCCGTTCCGGCCGCGGCAGAATGCCGGGCTTCGGACACCTCGGCAACCAGCGCATTTCGGCCATCCTCCGCTATCTGATGACGGGCGAGAGCGTGGCTCTTCCCAATAGCGGAGACCAGACCTCGCCCTACTTCGTCAAGTACACCCTCGACGGCTATATCCGCTTCGAGGATGCCGATGGCTACCCCGTCATCACCCCGCCTTGGGGCACCTTGAATGCCATCAACCTCAACACCGGCGAATACGCCTGGAAGGTTCCCCTGGGCGAGATTCCCGCTCTGGCGGAAAAGGGAATGAAAAACACGGGCAGCGAGAACTATGGCGGGCCGGTGGTCACCAAGGGCGGCGTCCTGTTCATCGCAGCCACGAACTACGACAAGAAGATCCGCGCCTTCGACAAGCTCGACGGCACACTGCTGTGGGAGCACGCGCTTCCCGCCGCGGGGAACGCAACCCCCGCCACCTACATGGTGAACGGCAAGCAATACCTCGTGATTGCCGCAGGCGGCGGCAAGTGGCGCAATCCGTCAGGCGGCAGCTACGTGGCCTTTGCGCTCAAACAATAGGCCGGAGTTCGCGGCCGCGCACGCACGGCCCAACATCGTCAGACGAACATCGGTTCGTAATCTTCCTCGTCCGGATCGGGAAGCCGCTGCCGCTTGCGCCCTTCCACCAGATCCCGCACCGTATAGAGCAGCTTGCGCTCCATGATGAAATGGATCGGCTCCAGAAGCAGGCGGCAGGCGAGTTCGTGTTGCAGTCCCACACCGTGCGTGGTCCGGTTGCGGACGATCAATCGCGTTCCGTCCGGGCCTTCATCTTCCAGGACAAACGCCCAGGAGGATGCGAACGTAGGGTCGCGCCGCGGGCTGCCCGGCTCCCCGGATTCCGGAAACGCATCGCGCCCCCCGAAGTAAACCAGCGCCTCGTCCGGTTCCAGGGCTTGGACAAACATCGGAGCCGCGTTCGGATGCAGCCAAACGGGATCTCCCACACGAAGCGTTTGCAGTTCCGGTGTCAGTTCCCCCACATTGCGGGATTGCCCACCCACCAGATTCTCAAGCCAGGCGTAGCTGTAAAAGCCGCCTCGCCCCTGCCCCATTTGCACCAGCCACGGCCAGACAAGCTGCGGCGTGGCCGCAATGCTGATGGCGTGCGTCGATTGCATTTTCGGGCGAGGAATCAACTCATCCCCCGGCAGCCAGCGCTCGGCCTCGTCGTCCCGCACGCCCCAGCTCAGATGCCACGGGCGAATCCAGCGCGCATACGCCAGCGCCAGCAAAGGTGCGCCAATCGCCGCGCCCACTAGAACTTTCTTGGAGACCCCCACCAATTCACCTCAACTCCGCACGGCCAAAAAACCACCCGGCCACTCAATGCCACCATCGTAGCCGAATTCAAGCGCGCGGCGAAAGATGGCGAATCGCCCCACTTACCCCTCCCGGCGCGGGACGCGGGAGGCCGCCCCCGCTCCGCCGGAAGTCCACCGCCCTCATTTCGCGATCGGAACGTGAAACTGAATGTCCCAGGCAATCGGGCCATTCGGCCCAGCCATGCCCCCCTTCAAGACGCCTTGCACCGTTCCCCCTGGCTTCCCGTTCGTCACGAGTGTGGTCAACCCGCATTCCGCCGGCGTCGTATTCGTCCCCATCGGTCCTCCCTTCGGGAACGTCACGTTCACAAAGCAATAGGTGGCGGAGGCTAACTCGCGGCCAGGCCCTTTGAAGCCCACGTAGAGAGTCGTCACCGGTGCTTCCTCGCCATACTCCCCCTTCCGGGCCGCGGCCAGCATGCCCGCGCTCGGTGGATGATCGAAAAACTCGACCCGCACCTGATTTTCCGTTTGTGCCCACCACGCCAGCGCATGCGTGGCGTTCAGCGTCTGCCCTTGGTACTTGCCCGTACCGC
>JADLCF010000016.1 GCA_020847315.1 Bryobacterales bacterium
CGGAAGATACGCCCATCTACACCGAGGGCTACCAGATGCTCTCTCAAACGGGCGGCACGCTCTCGAAACCCGTGCCCATCGGCGGCTACGCCGACGCGAAACACTACCGCCTTCCCTCTCCCCCGGGAGCTTTCACCGGATACAACTTGCTGCATCTCCAATCCCCCGCGGCGGGCAATCCATTGCTGGCGTTCACTTCCTGCCATCGCTTCAGCGGGATGTTCCACCTCTATCCGGGCCGCCTCGAGATTGCGCTCGATCTCGATGGCCTCGAACTCGCGCCGGGTGAGTCCGTGGACCTCGAGCGCTTCCAGCTCTTCGAGGGGCTCCCTGCCGGGGAAGCTTTCGCGGACTTGGCCGCCGCGATCGGCGTCAACCATCCACCCATCCTCCCGAGGGAGCCTCCTCAAGGCTGGTGCAGTTGGTATTGCTTCGGCCCCGGAGTGGAGGCGGCGGAAGTGATGTCGAACCTCGATTTCATCGCCCAGCACATTCCCAGTCTCCGCTACATCCAGATCGACGATGGCTACCAGTCGGCCATGGGGGATTGGCTCGAAACCGGCGCGGCCTTCGGTGGGGATATCCAGGCCGTACTCCGGCAGATCCGCGAGCGTGGTTTCGAACCCGCCATCTGGGTGGCGCCTTTTATCGCCGAGGCCGCAAGCAAGGTCTTCCGGGAGCATCCCGATTGGTTCATGTCCGGCGCGGATGGCCGGCCGCTGGCATCGAGCGAGGTCACCTTCGGCGGCTGGCGGCATGGCCCCTGGTATGCGCTCGATGGCACGCAACCCGCGGTGCAGCGCCACCTCGAAAGCGTCTTCCGTGTGATGCGCGAAGAGTGGGGCGTCAGCTATTTCAAACTCGACGCGAATTTTTGGGGCGCGATGCCGCAAGGCCGTATGCACGATCCGAAAGCCACCCACATCGAAGCCTACCGCCGCGGCATGGAAGCCATCCGGCGCGGCGCCGGCGACGCCTTTCTGCTCGGTTGCAATCACCCCTTATGGCCCTCCCTCGGGCTCATTCACGGATCCCGTTCCTCGGGCGATATCGCGGCGAATCAATTCCGCATCCGCCGCGTGGCGCGGGAGAACCTGTGCCGCGCCTGGCAAAACGGCCGGCTCTGGTGGAATGATCCCGATGTGGCGCTGCTGCGGGATTCCCTCGCCGAAACCGAAGTCCAGTTCCACGCGGCGTCCATCCTCGCGAGCGGCGGCATGCTGCTCTCCGGGGACGATCTGCCCCGGCTGTCTCAGCAGCGCCTCGCGATGCTTCGTAAGCTGAGCCCGCCAACCGCTCGCGCGGCCGCATTTGACCCCTACTTTCAGGAAGGCCGCCTGCGCCACGGCGGCCGGGATCTCCTGTTTCTCTTCAATTGGGGGGAGTCGGTGGAGTCGCTCTCCGTGGATGTCCGCGGCGCGGCGAAGGCCTTCGATTTCTGGACGGATGCGCCCGCAGGCCTTTACGGCGGCCATCTTTTGCTCGAATTACAGCCCCATTCCGCCCGTGTCTTTATCCTCGAAGCGCGGGGAGGGGAAGGGCCTGCCGGATCCGCCGGACTCTAGCTCCGCCTGCCCCTCCTTGCCGAAAATCCAGTTTCGCGGAATCTCTCCGTAACGATCCCCTTTGCGCGTGCGCCATCTCAGTGTTGAGCGGACTCCGCGATAGCTGTGCGACAACTTCCATTTGCCGCTCCGGTACGAGGGTCCCTTCGTGCGGAAAGGCTCCACATGCACATCAACAGGCGGGATTTGGGCAGGCTTGCGTTCGCCACCTTGCCCGTCGCCGGCGCGCTGGGCGCCGCTAAGATCAATTCCACGATTCACGGCGTCCGCATCGGCGCCATCACCTACAGCTTCAACCGCATCGCCGCGCCGGACCCGGAGGCGATCGTCCGGGCTTACGTCGAGATCGGCCTTGGCGAGGCGGAACTGATGTCGAACCATTGCGAGGCGCTGGCCGGTGCGCCCGCCATGCCCACGTTTCGTCCGCCCGCTCGTCCGCCCGCCGCTGCCGCCGGTTCTGCCGCTTCCAATGCGCCGCGCCCCCGCCCACAACTCAAGCCTGAGCAAATTGCGGAGCGCAAGGCCGCCGAAGCGAAGCTCGCCGAGTGGCGCAAGTCCACCGGCCCGGCCACCTGGAAAGCTGTCACGAAGAAGTTTAACGGCGCCGGCGTCGCGGTCTCCCTGCTCTGCTATAACATGCGGGATTCCATGAGCGATGCCGACATCGAGTATGGATTCGAGATGGCTCGCGCCCTGGGCGTCAAGGGCATCACCACCAGCACCACCATGACGATGGCCAAGCGCATCGCCCCCATCGCCGATAAGCACAAGCTGCTCGTGGGCTATCACGGCCACGACGCCACTAACGACCCCAACCAGACCGCCACCCTCGAAAGCTATGAGACGTTGATGGCCTACGGCAAGTACAACGGCGTGAACCTCGATATCGGCCACTTCACCGCTGCCGGGTATGACGCCGTTCCCTTCATTCGCAAATACCACGCCAAGATTACCAACCTTCATGTGAAGGACCGTAAGAAGAACCACGGCCCCAACGTCGCCGTCTGGGGTACCGGAGACACTCCCATCCGGCAGGTGCTGCAACTGATGAAGGCGGAAAAATACCCCTTTCCCGCCAACCTGGAACTGGAGTATCCCATACCGGAAGGCTCTGATATTATTGCGGAGGCGAAGAAATGTTTCGCCTACGTCAAGAGCTGCCTCGCTTAGGCCGCGGCTCCGTTTCGCTGCAACGCGCCGGATCCCATCCGGCAGATCGATTCCTGGAGATCGAACATGGCTTTTTCAAGACGATATTTCTTCTATGGAACTCTGCTCGCGGGCGCGATTCCCACGGGAGGCTTCGGGAGTGCCGTCTCCCTGAAGGCGATGGGATACAAATCCCCGAATGAAAAACTGAATTTCGCCGCGATCGGCTCCGGCGGCCAGGGCGCCTCGAACATTTCGGCCGCCGCACCCACGGAAAATATCGTGGCCTTGTGCGACGTGGACGATGCGCGCGCGGCCCGCACGTTTGAACGCTTCCCGAACGCGCCCCGGTTTAGAGACTTCCGCAAGATGCTCGACAAGGAAGGCAAGAACATCGACGCCGTCATCGTCGCCACTCCGGACCACATGCATGCCCTCGCCGCCATGTGGTCGATGGAGCGCGGCAAGCACGTCTACGTGCAGAAGCCGCTCGTGCGCACCATCTGGGAAGCCCGGCAATTGCGCGCCGCCGCGGCCAAGTACAAAGTGGCTAGCCAAATGGGCAACCAGGGCTATTCAAATGAAGGCACGCGGCAGTGCGCGGAAATGGTCTGGCGCGGCGACATCGGCAACGTCACCGAGGTTCATGCCTGGAGCGATCGCCCACTCTGGCCGCAGGGTCTCACCGAGATTCCGAAACCGGACCCCGTGCCGCCTACCCTCGATTGGGATCTGTGGCTGGGCGTCGCCGCCAGCCGTCCCTTTACGGCCGGTGGCAAGACAGAGCCGGACCGTTTCGGAGGGTACTTCTATCAGCCCTTCAACTGGCGCGGCTTCTATGACTTCGGATGCGGCGCGCTCGGCGATATGGCCTGCCACATTCTGGGCGCGCCCAACATGGCGCTGCATCTTTCGCACCGCGAGGTAGTCGGGGTGGAGTGCGAGAAGATCGAAGGCCCCAGTTCCTTCATGTTTCCCAAAGCCTCCGTCATCCGTTTCGACTTCGCTCCGTATCAGGACATGCCGGCGCTCAAGGTCTATTGGCACGACGGCCTCAAGGAAAGCCCCAAGATCGCGGGCGTCCCCGAGGGGGAATGGATCGGCGACCTTCCAAGCCTGCCCCGTCCGGCGGGAGAGGCGCGTAGGCCGTTCGGCCGGCAGCCGGGCGATTTTACGTTCCACTCGCCCGGTGACGTCTTCGACCTGAACCTCTGGAAGGAGATGAAGGCGTCCACGCAGCCGCTGCGTTTCCCGACGCCCGACGGCAGCCTGTTCATCGGCGATAAAGGGATGCTCACGACCGGCACCTACGGTGAGGAAACGCGCCTTATTCCCACGTCGAAAATGGAGGATTTCCGCATGCCGCCGCCGACGCTCACCCGCTCCCCCGGCCACATGCGCGATTTCATCCGCGCCGCCAAGGGGGGAGATCCGGCCTGCTCCAATTTCGAAATCGCCGCGCCTTTCGTCGAGTGGATGTTGCTGGGCGTCATTGCCCTCCGTCACAAGGGCAAGCTCACCTACGACCCCGCGAAAATGCAGATCACGAACAACAAGGAAGCCAACGCACTCCTCAAACCCCAATACCGCAAGGGCTGGGAAATGCCCGGCGTCAAGTCCTAACCCCGCCATCGAATCCCCCGGAGCGCTGCTCCGGGGGATTCGGAATTCCCGCCCTTCTGTCTACTGCGGTAGCTCAAACACCTGCGCAAGCCCGTTCGCGGAAAAGAGCATCAATGATCGGCCCTTCACGAGAAGCCGCACGGGCATCATGGCATCCTGCCCCGGCGCGGCTCTCAGGTCTAGTGCGTATACCCGCTCCTGCACCCCATCCGCCGTGAATTGGAGGATGTTCGCCGCAGCCTTCTTCAGTGGAGTTGCGATCGCGAACACCTTCCCCCGCCCATCGGACGAAATTCCGGGCAGGAGGACAGCCGAAGATGCCTGCGCCGTGGTTCCGCCCGGGTGAAAATTCGCCCGCGCTGTCTGCTCCTGCTTCCGGTACATCGCCCGGCCCGCATCGAGAGCCTCCGCCGTGAAGGTAATGGCTTCCGGTGAAGCGGAATCGGTGTCCAGTTTCAAGAACCCTCCCCGCGTCCCGGAGTATGCCGCGATCTCGTTCCCCCTCAGCCGGTCGAATGCGCTGATGTTTCCCCCTTGCCACCCCTCGGGGAAGGAGACCGCCCTGCCGCGGCCGCTCTCCACATCCGTCAGCAGTAGACTATCCGGATTCGCGCTCACGATATACCGGCCCGCGCGTACCTGATGCGTGGCGTTCGCGGCCGTGTGCCATTGCCGTTTCTTAAGCCCGTCCTCATCCCATTCTTCCAGCGTGCCGTCCATCTTCGTCAGCCAGTAACCGCCACCTGGGTTCGCGCAAATGGAAAGGTAATCCCCGGATAGATTGAAGGCGACGGGGTAGACCGATCCATTCCACGAAATCCGGATCACGTCATTCGTGCGGCGCCGGTAGTCCCGCGCCAACGCCCACACCGTATCGTCACCCTGGCTGATCGATTGGATGTGGATTCCACTTCCGGCCGGAAAGAGGCGGAATGACCGGGTTGGTTGAATTGCCTGCGCGGATCCCGCGACGGAAGCCGCCGCGAACATCGCGCCCAGGAGCAGAAGGCGAAAAGCAATCATGGCCAATCCTCTCCTTTGGATGCGATTATGAGAGGGGATCCTGGTGAAGTCAATCGGGGTCGCTCCATACCGGAAACATGAAAGTTACCCACCTCGATTGGTCGCGGCTGCGGACGTTCCCGCTCGCGGAACGCAAGAGCCTCACCGCCGCGGACGATATTCTCCGTCTGCCCTCGTCCACGCCTCCGGCTTGCACACCGGAGCAGGAACGGCAGATCAACGCCTGCGCATCCGCCATCCGTTCCGCCCGCCGGCAGGGTGCAGGCGTCATCCTCATGTACGGCGCTCACCTCTTGCGCAACGGCGCGGCGCTCATCCTCACGGAGATGATGAAGAACGGATCTCTCACCCATCTCGCCACCAACGGCGCCGGCACAATCCATGATTGGGAATACGCCTGGTTTGGCCGCTCCACGGAAAGCGTGCAGCAGAATGTCGCCACCGGCACCTTCGGTACCTGGAACGAAACCAGCCTGTATACGCACATCGCGCTCCTCGCGGGCGGGCTCCGGGGAGAAGGCTACGGAACCGCTCTCGGCCGCTTCATCGCGGAGGATGGAACCAAGTTCCCCACCCAGGAAGAGTTGGAGCGCGAGATCCGGGAAGCGCCGGGGCACCCGCTTACCGCGGCCCGTGCCGATCTTCTGCGGATGATGCGGCAAGCCCCCCTTCCTTCCGGACGGATTGCCGTTGAGCACTCCCGCAAGTATGCATCCATCCTCGCCCAGGCTTTTCTCCACGAAGTGCCAATCACGGTGCATCCCGGCATCGGCTACGACATCATCGCGAATCACCCCATCTATGACGGCGCCGTCGTCGGCAGGGCGGCCGCGGTGGACTTCCGTCTGATCGGCGATTCCGTCAACACCCTCGATAACGGCGTCGTTCTCTCGATCGGCTCCGCCATCATGGCCCCGCAAGTCTTCGAGAAAAGCCTCAGCGCCGTGAACAATCTCCGCATCCTTGACGGAAAGCCGACCGTCTCCGGTCTCACCATCTACGTCGTGGATCTCCAGGATAGCGGCGGCTGGGATTGGACTCACGGAGACCCTCCGAAATCGAACCCCGCCTACTACCTGCGCTTCTGCAAGAGCTTCTCCCGCATGGGCGGCACGATGCACTATGTCCAGTGCGACAACATGGCCTTCCTGCACAACCTGTTCCATGCGGTTGGCGAGACAGGATAGGAAAGCGGTTCGCGGGAGCGAGCCGCGCCAGCCTTCACGCCCAGCCTCGGCCCGAATTTCGTAAGCGCCGGGAAAGCGCTAAACCTGCCGCTTTCCCGGCGCGTGAGGAACGGGCCTAGTACGACACGGTTCGCTTGCTCTGCCACAGCGCCCAGCCGATGATCGCGGCGCAGATGGCGACGATGGCGATGCGGCCGAGATCCCAGCCCACGTATACGAGGGGAGCCGCCAGCGGAAAGTGGTTGTCCACCGCCGCCTGGTTCACCGTCGAGACGATTGCCGGGTCGTAGGAGAGCATCAGCGGCACGGCGAGCACCGCAACCATGTTCATTACCTTCAGTAGCGGGTTGACCGCCGGGCCGGCCGTATCCTTCAACGGGTCGCCCACCGTATCGCCGGTGACGCTGGCCTTGTGTTTTTCGCTGCCTTTGCCGGTGTTTGCTTCGAGGTCGCGAGGCTCATCTTCCACCATCTTCTTGGCGTTGTCCCAAGCTCCGCCCGCGTTGCACATGAACGAGGCTAGCAACTGGCCCGCAACGATGGCGCCACCGAGGAAGCCGGCCAATCCAATCGGACCCAGGAAATAGCCTACGAGCACGGGAGACACGACTCCCAGCACCGCGGGGCCCACCAGTTCCTTCTGGGCTTCCCCGGTGCAGATGTCCACGACCCTGGCATAGTCGGGTTTCTTCGTCCCGGCCCAGATCTCCTTATCGCGGAATTGAACGCGGCACTCGTTGACAATCAGAAACGCCGCGCGGCCTACGGCCCGAATCAGCATGGAACTGAACAGGAAGGGAATCGAACCGCCGATCAGCATGCCGATCAGCAGGTTCGGGTTCGCAATGGTGAGCAGCGCCGAAACGCGTTCATAGACCGCAAGCGGCAAGGCCTGGTCTTCCCCTCCTCCGCCGGAGCCGATCACGGTAACGAACGAAGCGTAAAGCGAAACGGCCGCGATCACCGCGCTGCCGATCGCGACGCCCTTCGTCACCGCCTTCGTCGTGTTCCCCACGGCGTCGAGATCGGCCAGCGTCTGTCGCGCTTCCTTCATCTTTTCTGGGCTCGCAAAATCCTTCTCTTCAAAGCCCATCTCCGCGATGCCGTTCGCGTTGTCCGCAATCGGCCCGAAGACGTCCATCGAAACCGTGTTGCCCGTGAGCGTGAGCATTCCGATTCCGCACATGGCTACGCCATAAGCGATGAAAATCGGGTTCACCTCGGCCATCGTCGTGGAATAGACCAGCACGGATCCAAAGATGGCGGCGCACAGCGCGACGGCGGTCCACGTGGCGGATTCGTAGCCCACCGCGAAGCCCTCGATAATCGTGGTGCCGTGCCCCGTTTCGCAGTTTCGCTTGATGCCGCGAACCGGCGCGAACTCCGTTCCCGTGAAATACTCCGTGATGCGGTTCAGCGCGATGCACAACAGGATGCCGATAAAGCAGGTGATCGCCGGCCGCATGTCGAGGCCCTCGATGCCGAAGTTCGCCCACGCAGGCAGCGAGTTGACGCTCGAAAGCACGTACGCGCTGGCGTTCGTGGTGTCGAAGCGCAGATAGAAGAATCCAAGACTAATGAACCCGATCACGCTGAGGAAAGAGCCGATCAGGAAGCCCTTATTGATCTGCTTCATCGCCTCGCCCACATCGCCCTTGTCGCCGGCCCGGACGGTATACGTGCTGATGATGGAGCCGATCACGCCGATCGCTCTCACCAGGATCGGGAAGATGACGCCCTTGTGGCCGAAGCTCGCCCAGCCGAGAATCATCGCGGCGACAATCGTCACTTCGTAGCTCTCGAAAATGTCCGCGGCCATGCCCGCACAATCGCCCACGTTGTCGCCGACGTTGTCGGCAATCGTCGCCGCGTTACGCGGGTCGTCCTCGGGGATATCCTTCTCCACCTTGCCCACCAGGTCTGCGCCCACGTCGGCCGCCTTCGTGTAAATGCCGCCGCCCACGCGCATGAAGAGGGCCAGCAGCGTTCCCCCGAACCCGAAACCCAGCAGCGCTTCGTAGGCGTGTTCGCCATACGCCATGAAGATAATGGTGCCTCCCATCAGTCCAAGGCCGTCCGTTAGCATCCCCGTGATCGTGCCGGAGCGGTAGCCCAGCATCAGCGCCCTGCCAAAACCCACCTTCGCGGCCGCAGCCGCCACCCGGAGATTCCCGGTTGTCGCCATCCGCATCCCCACCAACCCCACCAGGCCGCTGAAGATCGCGCCCATCAGAAACGCAAAGGAGCGTCCGAACGCATAATGAATCGCGTTGTGCCCGCCCGCCGCGTACTTGCTATAGAAAAGCACCGCGACCAGCCCCAGAATCATGAACGCGACCACTTTCAATTGGCGGCGCAGGTAAGCGTCCGCCCCTTCCCGCACCGCCGCGGCAATCGCCTGCATCTTCGCCGTGCCCTTATCGGCATGAAGCACCTGCCTCACCAGCATCGCCGCATACAGCAGCGCCAGGAAGGCGATGCCCAGCGCGAACCACAACGCCGTCCGTTCCCCGGTAGTGAACACCGGGTCGTCCATGAACGAAAAATAATGGAATGCCGGTGCGTTGCCGGGAATCTGGCCCGGCGTCTCGCCCCCAACCTGCGCATAGAGCAGCAGGCTTCCGAACAGGGCGAACAAGCCGGTCAGCGTCCAACTGACTCGGCGCAATGACGATTTTGTGCGCATTTGAACTCCTCTTTCGAGCGCGTTAGAGAAACTCGTGCTGATTCATCTTCGGTCGCGAATCCGCGTTGGTGGGATTTTCGCGGATTTGATTGTATAGCTTCTCGTCCGGATTGAGTATAGCGGGAAATAAGGCCTGTTTATCGACGTTAATATCGAGAGCGTGCTAGATGCTCGCGTGGCTCCGTTGCCGTCTCTGATTCCAAGCGGCTGCGCGCCTGGGTAGCTCTCCGGAATCAGCGGCTTGCGCGCCGATTAGACGCGGAGGGAACAACGGAATGCCCGCGCGGCGTAGTAGGAATCCGCACCATTGTGATACGTGAAAACCGTGTCGTACCGGCGGTCGCAAAACAGAGCGCCACCGAGTTTCCGGATCTTTGCGGGTGTTCGAATCCAACTAGACGTTTTCGTATCGAATGCGCCGAGCGTCTGCAATTCCCGGTATTGTTCCTCCGTCAGGATCTCCGCGCCCATTGCTGCCGCCACATCGAGCGCGCTGTTTTCGGGCTTGTGCAGTTTTCGAGCGTCCAGCGCCTCCCGGTCATAGCAGAGACTTCTGCGGCCCTTCGGACTTTCCGCCGAACAATCGAAGAATACGAATTCGCCGGTCTCTTTCACGTATGCGACGACGTCCGGTTCGCCCCCGGTTCGCTCCAGCTCATTCAGAGACCAGAGTTTCTCCGCGTTCTCATCCAGTCTCGCCTGCACCTGAGTCCATTCAAGACCGGCATGACGATTCCGGTGTTCCTCGAAGCGGGCCTTCAACGTACGGAGGAGTTCCTCCCGCTGTTTCGGCGCTAAGGTCCACGTACTGCCCTTGGTGCTTCGTGCGGCTTCCTTCATCGGGTACTCCTCCATCGGCGATGGGGAGAGCCCTGCGCCCACCCGCCATCGTTACTGCTTCTGCAACACGACTGCCGCCTCGGCGGCGGATTCCACGGTGCGCAGGAACTTGCGCAACCCGGCATAGCGTTCCGGCTCAATCGCGCCGCCATTGGTCCGGAAACTGCGCTTGAACAGCAACGCGCCGTTCGAATGTTCCCAACTCGCCTCGAAGACGCCATGCTCGCTCTCCAATTTTACCGGTTCGGGAATCTCGTCCACACGAAACCCCTTGGGGAGCGCAATTTCGACGGATTCCGAATACGAATCAGGATCGAGAAGGAACGGCTGCGTGCGCTTCTCTTCCCGCAATCCGTGCAACCCGCGACGCTCGACAAGCGCCGGCTTGAACATCCAGAGGCGTTGGTTCATGATCTGCCCAAAACTGGGCGCGGTAAGCTCCACATCCAGTTGGAACTCACCGGCGGCATCGGCAGTCTCGATCTTCTCCACGCGGGAGCCTGGCACTCCATGGGCAATCCAGCGTTCAATCACCTTCCGGTACTCGGCTTCGTTGGCGCCGCGCTGAATCCGGCGATTGGCCGCCGCGCTTTCTCCGGTGCATTTTTCTGTGAGCATGGCCGAAAGACTGCCATCTCCGTTCAACGATGCTTTGATCGTGCGCTCGAGGTGATTTGCCTCTGGCTGCGCGCGTGGCACGGAAACCAGATCGCCTTTCGTGGGATGAACCAGCAATGCGAAGCTGCCCTGCTCATGGGCAGGCAGGAAACCCACCGGAGTGTATTCGTCCGTGGGGTCGAAATAGAGAACGCGCCCGATCTCCGGATGCTCGGCCACGGCGGGGGCTTGGTAACTCTCGGAAACGCGAATGGCCACGATGGCGTGGTTGAACTGGTGGGGCGACGGCCAGTCCTTTCGGACGTACGTGGGGTCCCCCGCGAAAATCGCCACCGGAAACGCTTCGATGCCCGCTTCACGAAGCATCGTTCTCAGCAGATTGCTCTTGTCCTTGCAATCGCCATAGAGCTTCTCGAGCACTTCAGATGCCATGTGCGGGCGATAGCCGCCGCCACGGCTGATTCCCATCTGGATGGATACATACTTGATGCTTTGGGCGAATCGCCCTAGCGCCTCGATCTTCTCCTGTTTGCTCTTCGCGGTCTCCGTGAGTTCCTTGACCTTCGCGGTAATCGCGGCATCCGCGGCGGCCTGTGGATCGTTCAGGGCGCTCAACCAGGCGCTCACTTCAGGCCAGGTGGAGAAGGTAACGGCATCCGCTTGCGCCCCGGCCGGCGGATAGTAGCTGATCGCGATGCGCGGAGCCAGGCCTTCGATGCCCGGTCCGGAGCCTTCCAATTCGATGGGAGGCAGATTCTCAAGCTCCCACGTGAAGCTGGATCCCGATACTTTCGGCTCAACCGGTGGATGATTGTAAGTCCTGCTTTCCGCGCGCCATCCTTGGGGTAGATCCAAAACGAAGCGGGAGCGCTGCGCCGGCTCATCGTACTGAAAGCTCCATTCCCGTTGGGTAAAGATGGAGGTTTCTTCGCTCTCTCCTTCGAAGGCGAAAAGGGAACCGGCGATCGCCTCGGAATTCGCGGAGATCACGCGCGCGCGGCCCTCGTTGTAGACATCGTTCTCGGCGAGGGCTACATCGATCGTTTCCTTCCTGCCGTATTCCTTCACCGTGCCGGAGGGAGTAATCAGCCAGGCGTTCAGTTCCTTCACCTTTCCGGATTCCTTGCGGTAGAGCATGCGCGCGCTCGCGCTCGTGCGTCCGCTATTGTTGAGGATGCGCGTGGCATGCCTCACGCGGAGGAAGGTTTTGCCCTGGCCGTCTATCGTTACCCGATGCTCTCGCAGCAGGACGTGCGCGCCGACCTTTCCATCGAATTTCGCCGCCGGGCTGCTCGCCAGCGATGTCAGCCAGTCCGGGGCTTTCGGCGCGCCCACCAGGGAAGCCGCCGCAATCACAAGCAGAAGAACATGCCTCATTGAACGCCCCCGCTCGAAGCCCCCACGGACTTCAGCGTGATAACGTGGTCATCGTTCTTGCTGATCAGCTCAAAAACACGCTTGAGGTTCGGATAGGCTTCAACCGGGAAGAGTAGCGCGCCGCCATCGCCGAAAGTGAGCGTCCGCTCTACCACCAGGGCATTCCGGTCGCCGTCCGTTTCCACCGATATCTTGGTCAACTGGCCGCCGACCGTGCCCATCGCGATTGGATTCGGGGCGTCGGCGTTGTCAAAGTCGTAGCCTGCGGGAAGTAGAATCCTCACACTGTCCACTTCGCTCCACGCATAGTTGAACACGATCGGGTACTTCCGTTCGCTCGTCCGGAATAGCGGCTGTGAGTTATGTTCGAAGAAAGACGGGGCAATGAAGATACGCCGTCCTGTTCGCTGCGCATACCCTGGGATCGAAATCGCGCAGCGATAGGTGAATGGCTTCTCCACATCTTTCACGTTCAACACCTTCACCTCGGAGACCTCGGCAAGGTCGAAGCGCGCTTTGATTTGATCCTTGATCTCCTCCTCCCACTCGGCCTCCGTCTTGCGGGCCAGCGCATACTTCCGGCCGGCGCCTTCGTGGCCTGTCAGAACTACCTCGAACGTGCCCTTTAAGGTGCCGTCCTCAAGCAGTTCGAATTGTCCGCTCCGCTTCCTGCGCGTCCGGCTTGCCGGCGAAATCGGAGTCTGAACGAACTTCGGTTCGTCGGGATCGCCAATGAGAGCTTGCACGCCCTCCTCCTGCCAGGCGAGCATCCCATCCTCGATGAAGGGATTGGCGAGATCGAAAAACTTCCACGCCCCGCCCACGTTCACGGCGACGCTGTCGCGCTGCATGAAATACGCGCTCGTGAACGAAGGGTCGAAAAAGTATCGATCCCGCCCCACCATGCGCGCGATCCGCGCGTCAAATCCGGAAGCCTCGGCGAGAGCGACGAAGAGCTGGTTGATGTCTCCGCCCGTCCCGAGCCCGCGTTCAATCGTCTGGGAGGGTTTCGTCGCCGCCTTGAATTTCGCCAGATCCGCGGTAGAGATGCCGAAGAGCGGGTGATAGATGTTCTTTATTTGAGTCTTGCAGTAAGCCGCAATCGCGCCCAGCCTTTCGCCGGCATCCTGCTTTCCGGCGGTGAGCTGCTGCGCGATGGCTTTCACCTTCCCATCCACCTTGGTATCGCGCTTGTATTCGCTATAGAGCTTCTTGCCGTAGTCTTTCCAGAATTTGGCGGGCGTGGGGTTCTCCGGCTCCTCGTAGTAAATCAACAGCCAAGCCCGGAGCTGCGCATCCGATGGCGCCCACGCTTCCTCCTTGAAGGCAGGAATATTTTCATAAACGGTTTGATAGAGGCCGGCGCCAAACCGGGTCCATGGTTTGGCTTCACACTGGAACGCGCGGTTCTTCATGATGTAGCGCAGGCCATACTTGCCCCAGTCGATCGGTTTCACCTGATAGATGAGCTTCCACGTGGGCAGATCGCGCTCTATTTCCAGTTCCAGGTAGTCGGCCAGCTCATTGTCGTGGTATTGCGTCCATTGGTATTCGATGATGTCCCCAACCTCCACTGACGGCAGGGAGAAGGAGTGTTTGCGGATGCGGAGTCCGCTCGTCCGGAGTACCTCCCGCTCAAAGACCTGATCCTTCTCGAGAGGGATGATCGTCCCGTCCCGTTTGATGGTCCGCGCCTTCAGATCGCGAATCTGTCCCTTGCCCACCTGGTGCAGGTCAACCGTGCTTTGAGATTCACGTCCGCGTTCGGTGAAGACCTTGACGCGCACATAGTGGGAACGGAATAGCACAAGCTGTCCCCGTTCGTCGCGGTCTTCAATGCGGGTGCGCCAAAGCAAAATCTCGGCATCCGCGTTCTTGTCGATCTTGGGTTCCGAAATCTGGAGCATCCCGCTGTCGATGGGTTCCCATTCCACGGCGAAGCCGGTGGCGGCGAAAATCAGAAGGAAAGTCGCGATGGCCGCATGGCGCAAGGTACACATGGTGCTTTCTCCGGGCGCGGCGACAGCCTGCGCGAGTGGCAGTGAAGCATCTGCACGGCGGGTGGCGTTCGTCCGCCATGTAATCTGCTCCATCTCACGGTCACTCGGGAGCGGTCGCTGACGAGATGAAACGGCTTCCGGGGCGAGGTCTTCAGACAGAGCCCGGGCTGCAAGCGCGAAGCGTTAACAGGCTTCCAGATCAAGTGTAAGGCAAAAGAGGGTAGTTTACGATAGAAATATCTGAATGGCTGCGACGGGGCCGGCCGGCGGAGATAGAATAATTTAGCCACTTGGCTTACCGCGCCCAACGCTTGTGCTCTTACGGGCAAATCTCGCCTCGCCGCCGTGGAAGCGGCCCCAGCGGCGTCGCTCGCCAGAGTCCGATGATGCCGGATCTGCAGGAAATGCACGAAGAGTCGATTTTCAGTCGAAGTTCGTTAAGTTTTGAGTTAACATGGAGTCGATAGATGGAGCGGATCGTTGCATACGCAGGAAAGAAGCTCAAGATCGCGTACGCAGTCGATAGCGGTGGATCTGTTCCGGGCCACGAGTTTTTCAAGGCGCTGGACAAGGCTAGTCAGGCCAAGCTCAGCGTCCTGTTCGCGCTTTTGGCCGATCACCAATCCACGCGAAACCGGGAGAAGTTCGGGGACTTGGGTGGCGGGCTATTTGAGTTCAAGAGCTTCCAGATCCGGATGCCGTATGCATACGCGCGGGAAGAACGCGCGCTGGTTCTGATTACGCACGGGTTTCTCAAGAAGCAGGGGAAGACGCCGCCTTCGGAAATCGAACGCGCGTGGCGAATACTGGAACAGGATCCATCGATGCGAGCCAGGCCGCGCGATCGGCGAAGTGATAGGAAGGAATAGCGATGCAATCGCAACACGAAATCCTGATGCAGGACCTCGAATTCCGCAGGGAGTTCGTAATTGAGCGCTTTGTCGGGGAGTGTACGGAAGTCATTTCCCGGATCATGCACGAGAAGGGAATCAGTAAGTCGGAGCTCGCGCGCCGCCTTGGCAAGAGCCGGGCATGGGTTACGCAACTCCTGAGTGGCAGCCGGAATATGACGGCGCGTACCCTCGCGGAGGTCGCGTTTGCGCTGGATGTGGAACTTCGGCTCCAATCCAGTCTCCCCGCAGCCAATCTGGATCAGGGGGAATGGCATGAGCTGGGTTCGAGCACGATGGAGCGAGGGCGCGGAGGATCGAAACCGAGAGTCATCGAGTTTCGATTGGCATCTCAGGAGTCTGATGCCGGTTGGCGGGCGTCCATGAAGGCTGGCCGCGCCGAAGAGTTCGAAATGGAGAGCCCGAGGCTGATAGCGTGAATTCATTGACCATTGAGCAGTCCGCCGCGGAGGCGCAAGCGGCGTTCGAACTTCATAGGAACGCACAGATGGTTTCCGTGCGCTTGGCTCACGCCAACCTCCAAGCGGTTCCTCCTTCGGAAGTCGATGCCGAATTGGTCACGCTGAAATTTGCATTCCGGGCCGAGCGCCGCATGGCGCCTCCTGGAATGCTGCGGATTCTGGTTAGCTACCTTGTTACTGCGATTCCCACCAGATCAGCACCGGCTACCTCCCCGCGGAAATCCAAACAGAGAAAAGAGGATGGTGCGCCAATCGATGCTCCTTCCCTTGACGTGGAGGCATCGTTTGAAGTGGACTATCGGCTTCGCGGCGAGTATGTGCCCGGGGATGCCTCCGTTGACGCATTCGCGAATGGGAATGCCATTTTCAACGTATGGCCTTACTTTCGAGAGTTTCTGCAGAACATGACCGTGAGGATGGGCCACCCTCCGCTTACCGCGCCGTTCCTGAAACTCCACCAAGAACCGGATGTCGTGAATCCGCCCGTGGATCCCAAAGTGCAATCATCGGTGCCGAAGTCGGCTTCGCGCCGGATCGCCAAGACGAAGAGAGAGTAGCCTTGTGGAATCGCCTCGGGCGGGGTCCCGGGATTGCTGCCGCAGGCATGCCCCCATGGAAGGAAAATACGTCCGCCTTTCGCCGTCCGCCCGCACTCTTTTTTTCCATTGCGAATCTGGCCGTTTCAGTCTACGATGAGGGCACCGTGCCTGGCGCGGGTCTGTTGACACGGGTTTGTTGCGATGCCGTCGCACTTTCGTCGAGCCAGCGTCACCCTTGCCGTCCTCTCCTGCATGGCCCTGTGGAGCGGCTGCGGAGCCGCGCGGCCCGGCCGCTTTGAAGCGTTCGCCGCCGCAGGCACCACCTACACCCAGGCTCGCGGTGAGTTCCTCCGCCAATCCCTCGAACTGTATATTGACCGGGATTCCCTTGAACTCCGCAAGCAGCACGCCGCCACCAATCTCACCACGGAGAGCCGCCAGCAACTGCTCACCGCCCAGGATAAGATCGTGCTCGAACGCATGCGGATCGTCCAGGATCTTGAACACCATGGCGATATCCTCCGTCTGTATTTCGCGGCTCTCGCCCAACTCTCCTCCGCGAAGGGGGTCGCCGGCGCGGAGGGCGCGGCGAGCCGTTTGGCTTCCGAAATTGGCAAGCTCTCCACTAACCTCGCCGCGCAATCCATCGGGGGCGCGCCGGTTGGCGCCATCCTGAGCCGGGCCTCCGGGTTCGCCGTCGGCGCATTTCGCAACCGGGCGCTCGCCCGCCATTTGCAGGAGAACGCCGCCATCATTGACCGGGAACTCTGGCTCGAAGAGGAAGCGCTTCGCCTGCTCGTCGAAGAGATGATCGCGGACCGGAATGCCCTCCGGAACGAGGATCGCCGCGTCACCGTCACCGTCCCCTACCGGTCGGATTCGCCCCTTCCCGCGGATTGGGATAAGGCGCGCCGCGCGAACCTCATGGCGGAAGCCGGAATCGCCAAGGCGCAATCCGCGCAGGAGGCGGCGCGCCAGTTGCGCCTCGCGTTCGAAGCGCTCAGCAAAGGCGGCAACGAATCCGGAGACCTCACCGCGCTCCAATCCGCCGTCGATGCCCTCTCCCGTTTCGTCGCTAACTTTGCCCAGGCGCAATCGCGGAAGCCCTAAGCACTGGAGTTGGAACCCATGGCCACCCCCACGACCGCCGCACCCGAAAGCCTCCCGCCCCACAAGTTGCGCGACGCCATGAAGCGCAGCCTCCGGGATACCCTTGACCGCATGGATAGCGACGAATACGTCTTCGCCCTCGATGCGCTCCCGGAAGCGAAGCGCAATGCCGCGCTCATCACGCGGGGCGAAGTCTTTCGCGCCTGGCGCAAGCTCACGAATCTGGAACTTGCCGCCATCCGCGACGAACTGGTGCGGAATGAAGCGGCGCTCCGCGTAGCCACGGCGTCGCTCAACGAGGCCAGTCAGGATCTGGCCAACATCGAGAAAATCCTCAACGCCGCAACTGCTTTCCTCACCGTGGCCGCCAAGGCGCTCCCGATTCTCTGACGCGCCCGCGCCCCCTGCGCCATGGCCTCCTGAACCACGCGGGACAGACGCGTAGGGCCTACGCCATCGCCGGATCGCTTACGCCGTGTTCCCCGTTCTCCACCCGCCCCGCAAATCGCCGCTCATACCCCTTAGCGCCTTCGAGAGTCACCGCGAAATCATACCAGCGCCGGCTTCGCGCAAGAGGAAACCCGATGCGGCGTTCCTCGCCTGCGCGCACCGTCAATGCCACCGGATCGTGCCCGTAGCTCCGGTCCACGATCTGAACGGTCAAATCGCGATTCCGCTCGCGGTTCTTCACGCGAATCTCCACTCCGGAATCCACGTCCAGACAGGCCACCGTCACTGCCGGATCTGCCTCGGACCCGGCAAGCCGCCGCAGGAATCCGTTCGGTCCGCAAACGTGTACATCGTAGCGCCCATCCGGGAAGCCCTTGAGGTCCCAGCCGTCGTCCAGAGTTTCCCCCGCTTTCACCGCATAGGCGCGGCACCGCAGTTCCGTCCCACCCCGGTATGTGCCCGGCGTATAGGCATGGAAGCCGCATCCGGCTGACCGCGCGCCGAAGCGCGTCGTGCCCGCGCTCATCCGCAGCCGGAGCGCCCCGCCCTCTACCTTCCCCTCCACGGAAAGCTCATAAGGAAGCGCTAGCGATGGGCGCACTCCCTCCTCCTGGCGCGGCATCACCGCCCCTTCCCATCCGGAGGGCATCGGGCGAAACTGGGCCTGGTGAATCCCACCCAGAAATTCATCCCGCGCGGGGTAAGGCAGCCTGGTTTCCGGATCGTGGCGGAAGGGCCGGAACACCGCGCTCATATCGCCGCACACCGCCCGTCTCCAGGGGCTGATGTTGGGCTCTTTCACCTTGCAAACCCGCTCGAGAAGCTGCACGACGCTCGTGTGGTCAAACACCTGGGAGCACGCATAGCCTCCGCGGCTCCACGGCGAGGCGACCACCATTGGCACCCGGAAGCCGAGGCCGATCGGGCCTCCCCGCGCATCGTCCCGATCCGAGCGCTTCCGGTCCTTCTCGATCGGCCAGTATTCAGCCCGCGCGTCGATTCCCGCCGAAACGCTCCCCGTTTCCGGGCGGCTGGGGTCCGGCGAAACGAACGGCGGCACATGGTCGAAGTAGCCGTCATTCTCATCGTAAGTGAGAATGAAAATCGTCTTCTTCCAAACCTCCGGGTTCTGCGTCAGGATGTTGATCGCTTCCGCGAGATACCAGGCGCCATACCAGGGAGCGGAGGGATGATCGGAAAACTGGTTCGGCGCCACCAGCCAACTCACTTTGGGAAGCTTTCCCGATTGCACATCGCTCCGGAACTGGAAGAAGAGGTCGCCCGCCGGAGCCTTCATCTCGCGCTCTTCCCCGCCGTCACGATAGCGGATGCTTTCGAGCGTCCGGTATTTCGCATCGCCGCGATTCGTCGTGAACGCCTTCTTGTGCAAGGCCCGCGCGCGTGGGGAGAGTTTCGCTTCCTCCTCCGGGCTCCACTTGGCCCGCTCCGCGCGCACCCGCTTGAGCAGGGCCTCCATTCCGCGAAGCTGCTTCTCTGCCTCGGCAGGTGTTCTTCCCCCGGGGTTCTTCCGCAACTCGGCAATCTCCCCCGGAAGCCGCTGTTCCGCCTCCCGCATCCAGCGCTGATAGCCGGGATGAAAGCCAACGTGGAACTGATCAAACCATTCGATAGGGTTGTCCGTGTAGTTCGCGAGCCACCTTTCCTCTTCGTCGGTGAGGCCCGTATCCAAGCTGAGCTCGTTCTGGTAAATGCGCCAGCTAACCCCCGCGTCTTCCAGCCGCTCCGGATACGTCGTCCAATTCGCCGTCCGCGTATAGGTGACCTCCGAATTGCGGACGTTCGCTTGCCCCGCCGCATCCTGAATCTTCCCCGTCCACAGATAGAGGCGGTTGGGCGTTGTGCCTGTCAGCGAAGAGCAGAAGTTCTGGTCGCAGATCGTGAAAGCATCGGCGAGCGCGTAGTAGAACGGCAAATCCTCCCGGTTGTAGTAGCCCATCGTGAGCGGCATGCCCGCGCATTCCTTGCGGGAAGACGGTTTCGCCACCAGCCACTGGTCATGGTTCCCCTGCGCCCGCGCGTCGGTCTGGTCGTCCCAGCCGTGCGGAAGCGAACCCAGCCAGGTCGCCTTGGTGCCTCGGAGATCCAGCCGGAACGGCAGCGCGCTCAAGCCCTTTCCATCGCTCTGCTTCCAAACCGGGTTCCCATCCGGCAGCGTCACCGCTCGCGGATCGTTGTACCCCCGCACCCCGCGCAGCATGCCGTAAATGTGATCGAAGCTGCGATTCTCCTGCATGAGAATCACCACATGCTCCGCATCCTCGAACGTGGAGCC
>JADLCF010000017.1 GCA_020847315.1 Bryobacterales bacterium
TCGAAAATTGGCCGCAAATTGGCTGGATGCGCTTGTGTGGTTCTGGTAAACTCAACCTGCAAGCTGGGCCACAATCTGGGACCCTTATTCCAAAAACTTGAAACCAGGAGTGAGTGATGGCGCAACAAAGCGTTCACAAGAAGCTTGAACGAGTTCGCGCGCCCCGGGTCCACATTACCTACGATGTGGAAATTGGGGATGCGATCGAGATCAAGGAAATCCCGTTCGTGATGGGTGTTCTTGGAGATTTTTCCGGCCAGCCGAAAGAAGCTCTTCCGCGTTTGCGGGACCGGAAATTCGTCGAGGTGAATCCCGACAATTTTGACGACGTGCTCGCCGGATTCAAGCCGCATCTGGCTTTTTCGGTGGAGAACAAACTGAGTGAAGATCCGGACGCGGGCCAGATCAAGGTGGACTTGAACTTCCAGAGCATGGACGATTTCAGCCCCGCCAATGTAGCCCGGCAGGTGAAACCTCTGCGGGAATTGTTGGAACTGCGCGACAAGCTTTCCGATCTTCGCGGGAGCCTCCAGGGCAATGACAAGCTCGACGAGATGCTGATGGAAACCGTTAAGGACGCCGGTAAGGTCGAGAAGTTGAGGAAGGAACTCGGCATCGGCGGAGGAGACGGCAATGAGTGAAAAACAGAAACAAGCCGCCGCGGCGGCTCAGGAAACGACGGTAGAGGCGAGTCTGATCGATCAGATCGTCGATGAAGGCCGATTGGCCGGGCGGGACGCCTCAACCAGACAGCGCAACAAAGACATCGTCAAAGAGTTCATCGGGCAGTTCCTCGAAGGTTCGATGACCGTCTCGCGCGACACGGAGGCGATGATCAACGCCCGTATCGCGCAGATCGATCACCTGGTGTCGATCCAATTGAACGAGGTGCTGCATCACCCCGATTTCCAGAAGCTCGAAGCGAGCTGGCGCGGGTTGAAGATGCTCATGGATCGCAGCGAAACCGGCACGCAGCTCAAGATCAAGGTGCTGAACGTGAACAAGCGCGAACTGCTTCGCGACTTGCAGCGGGCGGCGGAATTCGACCAGAGCGCGGCGTTCAAGAAAGTGTACGAGGAAGAATTCGGCGTATTCGGCGGCAGCCCCTTCGCGGCGCTGGTGGGCGATTACGAATTCACGAAGCATCCGGAAGATATCGAACTATTGGAGAAGATGTCCCAGGTGGCCGCCTCGGCGCATGCGCCGTTCCTCACCGCGGCTTCCCCCGACATGTTCAATCTCGACAGCTACGCTTCTCTTGACGCTCCCCGGGATCTGGCGAAGATCTTCGACACCAACGAGTATGCGAAGTGGAAGAGCTTCCGCAATTCCGAGGATTCCCGCTACGTGGCGCTCACCTGTCCGCACGTGCTGATGCGGCTGCCCTATGGGCGCGACGGCGTGCAGATTGACGACTTCGCGTATGAAGAGCAGGTGGACGGCACGGACCACAACAAGTATCTGTGGGGCAACGCCGCTTACGCTCTGGCGACCCGCCTGACGAACGCGTTCGCGCAGTACGGCTGGTGCGCGGCGATCCGCGGCGTGGAAGGCGGCGGCCTCGTCGAAAGCCTGCCGATTCACACCTTCCGCACCGAAGACGGCGACATCGCGATGAAGTGCCCGACCGAAGTGGCGATCACGGACCGCCGCGAGAAGGAACTGGCGGATAACGGATTCGTGCCGCTTGTCCACAGCAAGGGCACCGATTACGCGGCGTTCTTCAGCGTGCAGAGCGCGCAGAAGCCGAAGCTCTACGACAAGGAAGCGGCCAATGCGAATGCGCGTCTCAGCACGCAGTTGCCGTATCTCCTGGCGATGTGCCGCTTCGCGCATTACCTGAAATCGATGATGCGCGACAAGATCGGCAGCTTCATGTCGCGCTCCGATTGCGAAATGTTCCTGAACCGCTGGATAGCGAATTACGTGGTTCTGGACGACAACGCACCGGCCTCGGTGAAGGCCTCGAAACCGCTCCGCGAGGCGCGGGTGGAAGTGATGGAAGTGCCTGGGAAGCCGGGCGCCTACCGGGCAGTTTCGTTCCTGCGCCCGCACTTCCAATTGGATGAGCTTACTGTTTCGCTCCGGCTGGTTGCGGATCTTCCGCCACCCGCGAAGGGCTAGGCAGTCCGGAAGCCGGCCGCGCCTCCGTCGCGAGGTTGCGCCGGCTTCGAATCCGCCCTCCGGAAACGGGGGTGACGGCTAGAAAAAAGAACCGCGCCGCTCCGGCGCCCCTGGGAATGCGGGAAGCGGCGCACAAAGCACTTTGGAAAGACCGAAGCGAACACAAATTCAATCGAGGGTAAACGAACATGTCAGCGAATTATTTTCTGAAATTCACTCCTGAGATCAAGGGCGAGTCCAAGCAGAAGGAATACGAGAATCAGATCGAGATTCTGTCGTTCTCCTGGGGTGTTTCGAACTCGGGCGGCTTCTCCTACGGTGGCGGCGGTGGAACGGCGAAAGCCAATCTGCAGGATCTTTCGGTGAGCTACCGGCAGTGCGCGGCCAGCGTCAAACTCATGCAGAACTGCTCGGGCGGCAAGCACATCGATGAAGCGCTGCTCACCTGCCTGAAGTCCGCCGGGGACAAGCAGGAGAAGTACATGACCTACAAACTCACCGATCTGGTGGTGAGCTCCTACCAGAGCGGCGGCAGCGGCGATGACATGCCGATTGAGAGCGTCAGCTTGAACTTCGCGAAGATCGAGTTCGAGTACTTCGTCCAGGACGACAAGGGCGTCACGACGTCGGCCGGCGTCGGCAAGTGGAACCAGCAGACGGCGACCCCCGACTAGGCTGCTCCGAACCTCAATCGCAGTGCGGACGATCGCGGGGGATGGGTTCACGGCCCCTCCCCCGCGCGCCTTATTCCACGGGTGAGTTAGAGGAACCGGGCAATGGTAAATTTTGTCGCGAAAGTGATCGCCAACGGCCAGCACGTGCAAGGCGAATGCATGGAAGTCTCCTTCGATAACTGGATCGAGGTCCTGGCATACGATTGGGGCGGGGAACGCGGCCAGGTGTCACACGCCGGCGCCGGGCGCCAGGGGCGCGTGACCTATGCCAACCTGGTTCTGCGGAAGCGCGCGGATGCAGCGTCGCCCCTCCTGTTTAAGGCGCTCGACAACAACGAATTGTGCGAGGTGACCCTTCAGCTTCGCAAGACCGGCACCGGCGGCCAGTTGGAAAACTACATGAAGATTACCCTCAAGAGCGCGCTCGTTGTTCAGATTAAACAGGGCAATCTGCAATTTGGCGGTGAGATTTCCGAGGAGGAAGTCTCCTTCAGCTATCAGGAAATCGAGATGGAGTACGACGCGCAGGATCCGAATACGGGCATCACGCGCGGCGGCATCATGCACAGCTCCCGCATGTTCCAGAGCTAGCTTCCGTCAGGGCGCAAGGCTAGCGGAAACTGCCGCGGTGCGGCACGGAATGAGAGTTCGTTTACCCAGGAAGAACGATGAAGCAAGCAACAGACCTGCTGAAGGCGGGCAAACTCAGCGAAGCCATCCAGGCGGTGATCGCGGTGATCAAAGAGCACCCCACCGACGATAAGGCGCGCACTTTTCTTTTCGAATTGCTTTGCTTTTCGGGCGAGTACGATCGCGCCGAGAAGCATCTCGACGCCTTGATCGAGAATAAGACGGAGACCATCCACGGGGCCATTCTGTATAAGGCCGCCATCCACGCGCAAAAGACCCGCGCTTCGTTTTTCGCCAACGGGGAATACAAGAATTCCGCGGCGGAGACGGCGCCCGCGGTTTCCGCCCGGATCAATGGCAAGCAATATACGTCGGTGAGCGATTGCGACCCTCGCGTGGGCGCGCGCCTCGAAGTGTATGCCGGCGGCGGCTTCATGTGGATCCCCTTCCAGCACATCGAACGCATCGAAACCGAAAAACCGCGGCGCCTGCGTGAACTGCTATGGCTGCCGGCGCGGCTGATCACGGGCCCGAGTTTCCGCGAAACGGATCTCGGCGACGTGCTGCTGCCGGTTCTGACTCCGGAGGCCACCACCGACGAGAGTGAACTCGTGAAGCTGGGGCGCGAGACGTACTTTGCGCTGGATGAGGAAGGCAACGAGATTCCGGTGGGCCAAAAGATGCTGCTGGCCGATGGCGAGGAAATCCCACTGCTCGACGCGCGCGAAATCGTCTTCCACGAGCCGCAGCCGGAGCAGGCGGCATAGCCGGGGACAGTCACGGCCATGCCGCTCAAGGAAAATCTACTCGAACCGATCTCCGCGGACCGGCCCTGCGGAGAATCGATCCGCGCGAAGCCCGTCTACGATCAGCTCAAGGAAGCCCGCCGGGAAGAAGACGACCTCAACCAGGGCGAGTGGAAGCACGAGCGCAAGGTTGCCGACTACGGGCTGATTCTGAAGACCGGGCAGAAGGTGCTCGCCGAACAAAGCAAGGACCTCGAAGTAGCCACCTGGGTGGTGGAGGCACTGCTGAACCGCGAGGGTTTCACGGGGCTTGCCGCCGGTCTGGATCTGGTTTCCGGACTCATCGAGACTTACTGGGACAAGCTCTACCCTCGTTTTGACGAGGAAGAGTTCGACCCGATCGATCTTGCCTCAAAGCTCGATTTCATCGGCAATAAGCTGAACACCCCCATCAAGATGCAGCCTGTCACGGCGAGCGGCATCTCCTGGTTCAATTACGATCTCGCAAAGAAAATCCCCACTAAGGACGAAGCCTACAACAGCGACGACAAAGCGAAGATCCGAACAGCCGCGGAACGCGAGAAGAAATTGCTTCCCGAGGATTTCGAGCGGGAGTTCGAGGCCACGCCGAAAGCGTTTTACGCCAATAACTTCAAGGTTCTGGAAACCGTCTTCGCCGCGCTCAAGCGGCTCGACGACGTGTGCGAAGAGCGGTTTACCGAGCTTGATCCCGACGACCGGCCGAGCTTCTATTCGATCCGGCAGAACCTCGAAGAGTTCAATCAAACGATCCGCA
>JADLCF010000018.1 GCA_020847315.1 Bryobacterales bacterium
CGTTCCTAGCCGGGACCCAGTAGCGAATGCTTCGCGCTTCAGCGAATTTGGGGGTATTGGGGGACCACTGCCTCAACTCTAAATTATACAAAATTTGAGTACTTGAGGCCAAATTCCCGGATCGGCCAATTGGCTCGTTCCCACGCCCCGCCGCTTGAGCGCAGACATGGCTATCCGGAGGAACACACAATTTCCACACCGAGCCATTAACTGGCGAATAAGTGCTAGTTTAGTGAATCGATTAGGTTGTGGATAATTTTGGCTGTCTCGGCGTTGGTTTGCCTCTCACCGTCAATCTTCTGCACGGAATGCATGACAGTGGTGTGGTGTTTGCCCCCAAACGCGCGACCGATCTCCGTGAGGGAGGACGGTGTCAGTTCCTTCGCCAGGTACATCGCGATCTGCCGCGGGTAGGCGATGGAATGCGCATTGCTTCGTTGACGCAATTGCTGCTGTTGCAATTTGAATCGGGCTGCGACGGCCTTCTGAATCGCATCGATCGTGACGCGGCGCTCGCCCTGGTCTCCCAGGCCGGTTAGGGTTTGCCGGGCCATTTGCAGCGAGACGGGCGCGCCGGTGATGGAGGAGCAGGCGAGGACTCGCACCAAGGCTCCTTCCAACTCGCGCACGCTTGATTTTGTCTTGGTGGCGATGAAAATGCGGACGTCTTCGGGCAGAGTTACCCCCTCGGCCTCCGCCTTCTTGTCAAGGATCGCCATTTTCGTCTCCAGATCCGGGGGCTGCATATCCACCATCAAGCCCCAAGCGAAACGGGAGCGGAGCCGGTCAACGAGCCCTGTGATTTCATTGGGGGCCGAATCACTCGAAATGACGATTTGCTTCTTGTGCTCGTAAAGATCGTTGAACGTATGGAAGAACTCCTCCTGGGTGCGTTCCTTGCCCGCGATGATGTGGATGTCGTCGACGAGCAGCACATCGGCGGAGCGGTAGTACGAGTGGAACGACGGCATGCGCTCCGTCTTGATGCAGGTCACCATGTCGTTAACGAAACGCTCGCTGGACGTGTAGACGATCCGGGTACCCGGTGAAGCATTCCCCAGGGCGAGGCCGATCGCATGCATCAGGTGCGTCTTGCCGATGCCGGAACCACCGTAAATGAAGAGCGGGTTATAGCTACCGGAGGGCCGGCTGGCAACGGCCAGGGATGCGGCGTGAGCGAATTGATTGCACGGCCCGACGACGAAATTTTCGAATGTGTAGCGCTCGATGAGGGTGGGCTTCGGTGGAAAAAACGCCCCTTCAACGGCGGCGGTGGAGCCAACATGCGTGTTCGAATCGAGAGCGGCAGTGCTGCCCCTGGAGACGCTGAATCTTGTTGTATCGACTTCAAAATGAAAGGAATACGCTGCGAATCCGAGTCGAGCCGCCATGGTTTCGAGCAACCGGGCATGATCTTCGCGAAGCATCACACGGGTTTGCTCATCCGGAACGGACACGTGAATCGCTCCATCCTTGACGAGCGTTCCGCGAGTGGGTTGCACCCAGGTGAGATATGCCTCACGTGGCAGTTCGGTCTCGAGTTCTTCCTTGATACGTTCCCAATGATTCATTACGTCTCCAGTCTACGGACGAGGATTTCCTCTACGTTTTCCACAGCCTGTGGAAAACCGGCGGAAAATCTCCTGCGATTTTTCGGAGAATGTTACCGATCGGAGAATCTAGTTCGAGCACTGCGTGGCGGCATCGAAATTGGTCTCGCGGTTACCAAGTCTAGCACAGCGATCCGGGTATGCAAGCCGGTTCCGGGTGGGCCCAAAGTTACTGGAAACAAAAACAAAACCTCCATCTTTGTTTCATGAAAATTCCTCCTGGGACGGTAGCTTCATTTCAACAACCATCGAGGTTTCCAGCAGTTAGAGCGGGTGCTCGAATCTAGGCGCTTCGAACGGCGGATGGGCGTTTCTCCCTCCTTTTGGGGGTAGTCTTTCCTTCTGATTCCTCCCGAGCGTGCAAGAAGAGCCAATGTGCGAGGGTGGCGTCTTTCGAAAACAATTGTTAGGAATGAATGATTCAAATAAGAACAGAACTCATAGGGGCTGTGGATCTGTGGAAGTCTCGATATCCCATTCAATCAACGTAAGTTACGGCTTTGAGAAATTGAGGAAACTGGCGAGGATGGTTGGAGGGAAACTGCGGCTCAAGCGGTTTCCAACATCGATCCACGGGATTTTCGAAAGACGCATTGTGGAAATCGGGATAAGCCATTCGATGTCATTGAGTTAGGCAGTGGATTTAGGAGTGGAAATCGGCGATGTGAGCGGATTTTAAGGAATTCTCAAGAGACCGGAAAAATTTCGTGAGAAATTTGGGTGGCGCGGCTGAACCCCCAAGAATGTTTCCATGCTCAGCGGGTAGCGACGGGTGGCCCGCCCGAAATCGGTTGGCGGACGAAGCACGCTTGACACCATGATCCTGGTCTTGGAGAATAGGGAGTGCACCATCTGGGCGGGAGTAACTCAGTTGGTAGAGTGCAACCTTGCCAAGGTTGATGTCGCGAGTTCAAGTCTCGTCTCCCGCTCCATCTTCTTCCTCTCGCATCTTTGTTTCCCACTCTTCCGGCACACAGCATTGAGGGTTGCGCGTCGTTGCGGACGAAGCTCATGGAACGTAGACCCGTTTCACGCGCGGTTGAATGTTCGTCAGGATCGCGTATGAAATGGCGCCCGCCAGGCGGCCGAGTTCATGTGCGTCGATGCTCTCTTCCCCGTTCGTACCAATTAGGGTGGCGAGATCACCGGCGCCAACGCCATGAATGTCTGTGATATCCACGGTAGTGAGATCCATGGATACAGCTCCGAGCACTGGTGCGAAGCACCCACGAAGCAACACGCGTCCAATCCCGGAGAGGGAGTGAGGATAGCCATCGGCATACCCGACGCCGAGGATTGCAACCGTCGTGGGACGAGTGGTGCGATGAAGCGCTCCATAGCCGACAAGGGAGCCGGCAGGAAGGTGCTTGGTGAGAAGCACGTGGGTATGCCAGGAAAGGACGGGTTTCACCGCGAGCTTACCGGGCACGGGTTCCCCCGGCGGAGGAGTGACGTACCCATAGATGCCATGCCCGGGCCTCGCCAATTGATAGCCCCCCTCGTGCGGAGGGTAGTGCAAGGAGTTGGTGGCATCCACATGGTGAATCGGTATCTTTACGCCAAGCTCACGCAGCCGGTGCGAGATCTCCCGAAAGCGATCGATCTGGCTGCGAGTCTGGCTGCCGAACGGGTCTGAAGCCGATGCAAAATGGGTCATCAACCCTTCAGGAACTGCTCCTACGAGCGACTTGAATACCGCGGCGATCGCGTCCGGAGAATCGATGCTTCCCAGCCGGGACAGGCCGGTATCCAACTTGAAATGAAACGGAAGGGATCGTCCAAGGCGAGCACAGAGGCTGTCGAACGACTGTACATCGGCGAGGCTGTGAAGCACCGGAGTGAGGGAGTGCTCCACTATGGCGTCCCATTCAAAAGGAAGGATACCAGCCGTGACGACGATTCTCGTCGGCAACGGGATTCCGGCTTCCCGCAACTCCACTCCCTCTACGGGGTTGCTGACCGCCAGCCATTCCGTACCGCATTCCACGAGTTTGCGCGCAACCGGGATGGCCCCATGACCATAGGCATTCGCCTTTACCACGGGCATCATGCGCGTTCCCCGTGGAAGCGTGGATTCGATACTACGGTAGTTGGCAGCCAGTCGAGAATATGAGATTTCGACAAAGGAACGGTGGGCCTGCCCGGCCGGGGAGTTCCTGGACTGGTTTAGTGGGAATTCCATTGTACTGTCAGCGGATTCTCCCGGCGTCGCAGCTTATCGAACAGTTCCTCGTATAGCGCCGTAATCGCTTCCCAACTATAAAGACGCTGCACACGCAGGCGGGCGGCGCCGCGAAACTGGTTGCGTTCGCGTTCTCCCATGCGTGAGGCGCGCAGAATGGTTTCCGCGAGGGTGTCTTTCTCGAACGGGATTGCCGCGTCCCCAGCCACTTCGGCGTTCTCCGGCGTGTTCAGGTACAGCACCAGATTGCCCTTCCCCATTGCCTCAATCAGCGCGGGGTGGGTCCCGCCCACCTCGGTAGCATGAATATACCCGTAACAATGAGACTGTAACTCGTGATAACCCTGGCCGTAAATTCCACCGGGCAGGTGAATGCGCGGATTTCGGGTGTTTTTGATCGCGGCGATATACTCCGCCGCGTAAGGGGCGTCGCCCACCAGAACGAGATGCCGCGGCGTATCCACGGTTTCAAACACCTGCCTTACCAGGAGCGGGTTGTTCTCCGGCTCAAAGCGCGTGACATAGAGCCAGTAATTATCCGGCTCGATGCCGATGTGATTGAGGGCAACGGTCGAATCGAGTCTTTCAAGAGGAGCGCCGTAGGGGATGCATACCGATTCGGCTGCGTACTCCTCCCGGTAGTAGGCGGCGATGCGCCGCGCATCCGTAACCATCACCGTGGGGAAACGGGTAGCGAGAAATTCCGACAGGCGATACCAGCCACGCGCCGCCCGATTCCATTTCTTGCGGAAGCGCTCAATGCCATCCACGTTGAGCGCGACCGGCATCCAAGCGAGGCGAGGCAAAAGCGTAAAGATCGCGTTGGCCGCGTTGCAGTAAAGCACCGCATCATAGCGATGGAGCAATAGATGTCCGGTGCTGAGGGCGGAATGGGCCAGGGTATCCAGATACTTGTTGCGAATGGTGGGAAGCCATTGCAGGTTCACGCCGCGGTACCGATCGGAAACCGGTTTCTGGCGGCAGTAGACAGTAACGGAGTGTCCCCGCTCCACAAGGCGAGTGCAGAGTTCTTCCGCGAAGGTCTCATAACCTCCGTAGGCCGCGGGAATCCCTCGCGTTCCCAGTAGTGCGATACGCATGTCGGCGGCTCTAAAAATGCGCCGCTTCGGACTCAGTCATGTTCGCCGGCCGATGAAACTCCGCCGGCGCCTCCTTCGACACGGGCTCGTAGGAGAACCAGCTTTCCATGTAGCGGTCCGATGCCCGCTTTCGGCTCATCACCTGCTTGCGCTTCCGCATGGTGCTCGACCAATTCCGCGCCAGGAACCAAAAGGCCTTTAGGGAGGAATGTTCCCAGAGCAAACAACAGCCGATGACAATCAGGTCTCGCCACAAGATCGACCAGAAGAACCGCCGGTACATGGGAAGCGAGATGTTCTTGATCCGCATCAGGTAGCGATTCTTGACCGAGTGCATGTTAATCTCGGCCGGTAGCGCGCGACGGTTTCCGGGCAGCACATTTCTGACGTGATAGCCCCGAGCCATCGGCGTATACAAGCACTTCCAGCCGGCCAATTGAGAGCGCCAGGCGACATCGGCGTCTTCCCGATACACGAAGAAATCATGATCGAAGAACTCCCCATCCACCGCGATATCCCGAATCATTTCGGCTCGATAGAGTGCTGCCGCGGCAGTGGCGCCAAAGACGTACTCGATCGTGGTGAAGTGGCCGTTATCCACTTCCTGGCTACCCCGGTCCAGATGCCGAAGCATCGGAGTGAAGTAGATTCCGGTGGAATCGACCAGCGGCTTCTCATGAAAGTCAAAAGTGGCGCGGATTGCGAGCAGCTTGCCGCAGACCGTGCCTACTTCGGGGTCCAAACCGCCCGCGACGACAAGCGACTCAATGAAGCCGGGCAGAAGGAGTACATCCGGGTTCAGGGTGAGGATCCAGGCGCCGCGGCTGAGACGGATTGCTTGATTCTGGGCCGCGGCAAAGCCCGTGTTTTCCTCGTTCAAAATGATGGTGCATCGATCCGCGAACTGCTCAAGGATGTCGATGGTTCCATCCGTGGAAGCGTTATCAATGACGATGATTTCTTTTGCTTCGTAGCGCTGCTCGAGCACTGATTCCAGGCAGCGCTTGATAAAGCGCCCGCTATTGTAGGTAACGATCGTTATCGAAACAAAATTCATTGGGGAGGAGACGAAGTCTCGATTTGAGTTGGATTGAGCCATAGAAGCGAAGCGCGTCCTTCTAAGTTTCGTGCCGGTTTCCAAGGGTACTACTTACCGGTCTGCTGGACGGTGGCCTTCCATGAAGAACTGTTTTCAGCGCCATTACCAACACAGGGCTTACTCCGCGATTCCCGATCAACCGCGCCGACTGCTGCAAAAGTGCTCTCGAAAGCGCTCCCACCACAACTGTAAACCCAATCACGCGAACCCAGACACTCGAAAAATGTTTCGATGCGTAGAGCAACAGACTTCGGTACCAGTATAGCTGACGGCGAG
>JADLCF010000019.1 GCA_020847315.1 Bryobacterales bacterium
CTTGACGGATAGCCGCTTTCGATTTAGCATCGAGGCATCACTGAGGAAGGAGGTGGTCCAACAATATGAATTCTGGTAGTAAACGAAGACCGCAGGAGGTGGCCGGGAGTTAGGGCTACCGTGCGCATTGTCGTTGGTTTCCACCAGTGAGGAGACCGTTGCTCCTGTGGAACGGACACCAACCGCGGTTATACAAGCTAGACTACCTACGGCGAAAGGCCCGCTGCGCGTGAGCGTCGCGGGCCTTTTCACATGGAATGAGCCAACCACCTTCCGCGCCGGTTCCGTTAAGGCCGTGGGGAAGCAGGAGCAACGGAGACGGCGGCGCGGCGCACCGGCCCGGCGCCGGCGGTGGAGAACATCTCGCTTAGAACACGTCCTTCCGCGCCGCTGGGCGCTTCCACTTCAAGCATCGTCGCGAGCGTCGGCGCAATATCCTGCATCTTCACGCTGGCGTCATAGTAACCCGGGCGCACGCCCGGACCCATAAACACGATCGGGATGTGCGTGTCGTAGTGATAAGGGCTGCCGTGCGTGGCGCGAGAGCCGCCGCTGATCCAGTAGGGGATCATGACGATCTCGAGGTCGCCGGAGCGCTGCGCGTTAAAGCTACGGGCCACGCGCTGGGAGAGCGCGTCGCCGGGCACATCGCCGCGCAGTAACTGGTCCCGCGTGAAGACGCGAGCCACTCCAGGCAATGCCATGGCCTGCGCCGCCAGCCAGGCGCGCACTTCCGCCGGGTCCAATTTCTTCTCGGCAATCAGTTTGTAGTTCAGGTACGGGGAACTGCCGGCTGTGCCTTCAATCCACTTGCCGGGGCCGTACTTGGCCTCCAGCGCCTTCTCCAGGGGATCGAAGTGAGCCTTATCCCGGTCGAAGCGCTCGCCGGGCATCTTCCGTTCCGCATTCACTTCCGGCGCCGGTCCCACGCCATGGTCGGCCGAAAGCACCACGAGCACATTGCGCATGCCGATCGTCGAATCCAGCCAGTCGAACAACTTGCCGATCACGCGGTCGGTTTGGATGGAGATTTCCCGAACGCTCGCGGCATCCGGACCGTCCCGATGGCCGATCGAATCATTGGCGGAAAAGCTGACGGAGAGCAGGTCCGTAACGCCACGCTGCCCCATCTTGTAGTGCTCCACCGCGGACTTGGCGAACTCCACCATCAACTCGCTCGAATAGGGTGTGTAGCGAAGCGCGGCATAATAGGCCGGTCCAAGGGTCGCCGGCACCTTGGTGAACGGCTGCGATTGCCCCGCGGCCGTGAAGTCCTTGCCGAGGTAGCGGTCCTGCAATTTACGCGCATTGTGTGCTTTCACCCAAGCGGGCAGTTCCGGGAAGTAGTAGGTGCTGGAGACAAAATCGCCCGTCTGGTTGTCGTACCAGAAAGCGCCGTCGGCGGAGTGGCCGGTGGGCATGATGGCGCCACGGTCTTTCAACGAAATACCCACTACAACCGGCATCGCCCCGCCGGCCATCTTCATCTGGTCGCCGACGGTGTCCACCAGCAAGCGGCGCGGGGAAGCTCCGGGGCTCTTGTTCCCCGCCCCCAAATCCTTCTCCTTAAAGTCAGTGACGCTCTCGACGTTGCGGCCCAGTTCCCGGTCATACCAGTCATTGCCGATAATGCCGGAGTTGATCGGGTAAGAACCCGTCAGCACACCCGCGTGGCCCATGGCTGTGACCGTCGGATAATGCCCCAGGTGCGCATCCGTGAAATTCGCACCCTGAGTCAGAAGGCGATGGAATCCGCCGTGATACTGCTGCTGCCAGCGCATCAGATAGTCGTAGCGAAACTGGTCGACCATGATGGTGAGCACCAGTTTCGGCTTTGGCAGCGGCGCGCGCCCCGGAGATGACGGTTGGGCAAGACAGGATGAAATCAGGAGAAGACAGAGAGCGGTAATTCGATACATCGTCCGGTATTCTCTCACAGCCGGCGAGCGCGGTTCGAATCGCGTTCTTTGGAGCCGGTTTGGCCGTATACTGCTAGTGACCGATTCACGTTACCCAGAACCTGGGGAGGGGGGAACACACCATGGGCAGCACGCCTCCGTACGCGGGGCCGCCTTCCGGCGGAGACTTTTCACAGATGAATCAACAGGGCCCGCCCGGCTACGGCCAGCAGCCGCTTCCACCGCCCGCCAAGAAGGGCAAAGTCTGGATCTGGGTACTGGGCGGATGCCTGGGATTGTTGCTCCTCGGCGGAGCCGTCACTGCGATCATCGGATACTTCGCGGTGCAGAAGGCCAAGGAAGTCGCAGGGGATTTCGAGAACCGTCCCGTGTTCACCGCGGCGAAGGCCCTGGTGATGCTCAACCCGGATATCGAACTGGTCAACGCGGACGAAAATACCCAGCAGATTACCGTCCGCGAGAAATCCACCGGCAAGACGGTCACCGTATCGCTTGAAGATCTCAAAGAAGGCCGAATTTCATTCACGGATGAGAAAGGCGACCAATATACGTTGCACGCGGAAGGGGAGGGCGGCGGCGTCCAGGTACAGGGCCCGAATGGACAGCAGGTTTTCAACGCTCAACCCGGCGGCAACATCGAATTTCCGGACTGGGCGCCCGTCCCGGCGGGCACGTACTCCGGTTCCGCGAAGACCTCCACCTCCGAAGGGACGATCTGGGTCATCACCGTGGATACCCCTTCCACCGTTCCGCAACTGGTGGAACAACTGGAACGGGATGTCACCTCGCATGGGTTCCGGGTAACCGGTAAATCGGTGACGACAACGGCCGACGGTTCAGCGCTCATGTTCAGCGCGGTGAGTGCGGACGAAAAACGGACGATCACGGCAATGGGCGGCTCGAAAGCCGGCACAACCCAGACGGAGTTTATCTACAGCGCGCAGGAACGGCCGTAGTTCCCGCAAGATCGAGAGGCGGCGTGCATGGTTCCCGCCGTTCGGGCCGCCTCTTTCCATCTCCTGCCGGAGATCGCGCAGTTCCCTTCCGCATCCCGAACCTTCTTGCGAAATGGGAGAATTGCGGCCCATCCATGGCGCCGGAACCCGCGCCCACGGCAAATACTTGCCCGAATCCGCCTGTTTCTCATACTATGAGAGATAGAAACAGATACGTAACTCTGAATTACGAGCGAGTGAGGCATTTGTGGGAAGAGTCATTGAAGTAACCGATGTGATTCTGCGGGATGCGCACCAGAGCCTTCTGGCAACGCGCATGGCCATGGAAGACATGGTGGGCGCGTGCGAGGACCTCGACGAGGCCGGCTACTGGAGCCTCGAATGCTGGGGCGGCGCCACCTACGATGCTTGCATCCGCTACCTCAACGAAGATCCATGGGAGAGGCTCCGCACGTTCCGCAAGCTGCTGCCGAAAACCCGGCTTCAGATGCTGCTGCGCGGCCAGAACATGCTCGGCTACCGTCACTACGAAGATGGCGTCGTGCAGCGATTCGTGGAGAAATCGGCGGAGAACGGCATGGACGTCTTCCGCATCTTCGACGCGCTTAACGACATCCGCAATATGACCACGGCCATCAAGGCGGTCAAAACCACGGGCAAGCACGCGCAGGGCAGCATCTGTTACACGCTGAGCCCGGAGCACACAGTTGAAGATTTTGTCCGCCTTGCCGAAGAGTTGATGCAGCAGGGCGTGGATTCGATCTGCATCAAGGACATGGCCGCCTTGCTCAAGCCGCAACCGGCCTACGACCTCGTGAAAGGGATTAAGCGCGCCTGTGGCGAGCAGACGCTGGTGCACGTGCATGTCCACGCGACAACCGGAGTCACCCTGGTCAGCCTGATGAAGGCGATCGAAGCGGGCGCGGACATTGTCGATACCTCGCTGAGCGCGCTGAGCCTCGGTTCCGGCCACAACCCGACGGAAAGCCTGGTCGAGATGCTCGAAGGCACCGGCTACACGACGAAACTGAACATGGAGCGGGTAATCCGGGCGAGCGAGCATTTCGCGAAAGTGCGCCCCAAGTACAAAGAATTTCTCACCACCTTTACCGGCGTGGAAACGGCGATTTTCCAGAGCCAGATCCCGGGTGGAATGCTTTCGAACATGGAGAGCCAGCTCAAGCAGCAGGGCGCTGGGGACAAGATGAAAGAAGTGCTGGAGGAAGTGCCCCTGGTACGGAAGGATAGTGGCTATCCTCCATTGGTTACGCCAACCAGCCAAATCGTTGGCACCCAGGCGGTCTTTAACGTATTGATGGGCCGATACAAGGTCATGACCGGCGAGTTTGCCGATCTGATGCTCGGCTACTACGGAGAAACTGCGGGCGTAAAGAACCTCGAAGTACTCAATCTGGCGGAAGCGCATGCCAAGAAACCGCCCATCAAACAGCGGCCGGCGAATCTACTCAAGCCGGAGTGGGACCAATTGCGAAGCGAGGCCATCGCCATGCCCGGATGCAACGGTTCGGACGAGGATGTCCTCACGTACGCGATGTTTCCGAAGATCGGGCCCACATTCTTCGCCACTCGTGGCGAAGGGCCGAAATCCGTCGCGAAGGATCCCGCCGCCGCGCCTCCACCCGCGCCCGCCGCAGCAGCGGGCGGCACGGCGCCGGTAGCGGCCATCCCTCCGCTTACCAAGCCGATCACCTATCGCGTCACGCATCGCGGAGCCATCCACATGGTAACCGTGGGTCCGGACGATAAGAGCGGAGCCTAAAGCAGGGGCTGCCGGCAAGACCGGGGGAGCACAAGCAACATGGAGAATTTCGGGATGGGAGAGCTGATCATTCTGCCGCTGATGATGTTCGCGGTGTTAGTCGCGGCAGTTGCAATTGTCGTGGCCATCGTTTCATTCTTCTCAAGGCGGCTGCAGCGGAGTTCCGCCGCCGCCATCGAGAAAGCCATGGCGGAGCAGCGCGAGAGCCTCCAGCGGGAGTTGCGGGCGCTGCGAGAGGAAGTGCGGACATTCGCCGTTGCCGCGCCACCAGTGGCGCCCCAATCTGCCGCGCCCGTCACACATCGAAAAATCAGCGAAGATCAACTGATGATTCTGGGAGCGGTGCTGGCTTGCCATTTTGGGAAGCGGGTAAAGATTCGCAGCGCCCGCGTAATCTCGGTGGGGAGCGGCTCCAACGTATGGAGCCAGCAGGGCCGGGCCGCCGTGCAGGCATCGCACAGCAGCCTCTATTAGCACTGTCTGTAGGAGCGCGATTCAAATCCCGGAAGCGCGCGAAAGGGAATTGCGGTGAAACTGAAGATCAAGATTGACGAAGACGTTTACGAAGTGGATGTGGAAATCGAAGATGGCGGGGCGGAAGTCTCCGCCGGCTCACGTTATCCCGTGCGGCCCCCGGCGGCGATCCCGTTCGCCCCGGCAGTCGCGCCTCCCTCCCCCGCGCCTCCTCAGGCGGGCGGAGACCACGTTTGCCGCAGCCCGATCGCCGGCATCGTCGTGCGCATCATCGTCCGCGAAGGGCAGCAGATCAAAGTGAACGATTCCATGATCGTTCTGGAAGCGATGAAGATGGAAACCAATATCACCGCTCCGTTCGATGGCGTGGTGAAATCCATCAATGTCGCCCAGGGGCAAGCGGTGCAACCGGGCCAGGTACTGGTCGAATTCGCGTGAGCGTCACGCGCCGGGTGGCATCAAGGAATTTCCAGATCGATCGTGGCGCGCTGCCGCTCGTCAAAGATGGTCAGCAGTTTCGGGCTGCTCTCACGGTCCTTGAACTTGGCTTTCAGTTCGTAAGCCACGGATTTCTTGAGGCCCTGGAACATGTAGGCGCCGTTCTCTCGTGTGATGAACGACCGGATCTGGAGCGTCTTTGTATCCTTCAGTTGCACGATGGCGCCGTTCACCGGGGAACCGCCGCTATCCTTGACCACGCCTTCAACGGCCCGCAGGTTATCGCTCGTTTGCGCGAACGCCATCCCCGCGCAGACAAGCGCGCCAAGCAGCAGTGTTCCAACCAATTTCCGTTTCGTCATCGAAGATCCATCCTACCAGCCGTGAGCATGCCGGGCACACGCAGGTTCCCGTACAAACAACTTCCCGCATCGTGAGCGGGAGAGTCACTTTTTCGCGGGCAGTTGCAGGAAGATGTCCGTTTGGTCTTCTCCTTGCACATGCACCACTTTCGAGACACTCTCGAAGCCCTTGGCCTCCGCTTGCAAGACGTACCTCGCCTCTGTTTTGGGTACGTGGAAGGGGTACTCGCCCATGCCGTTGGTAACCCCTTGCAACGTCTTCCCTTTCCGCGGATTCCCGTCTTTATCGGCTGGAAGCAGCTTCACGGTCGCGCCTCGGAGCGTGCTGCCAAGCTCGGTGAACGTGGTTACCTTGATGAGCGTGTCCGTGACGGGCGGCGGCTCTCCCTTGCCCGCATTCTTGTCCTTCGCCAACGCAACCTTAGAGTCGAGCAGGCTAAGCGCCGCGGCAAGGGGAAACGCAACCGCCATCAACAGCGGGATCGCGCGAATCCAGGCCCGCCGACCATAATCGCCAACGGAATGTCCGCGCGCGCGGTTTGCGGGTGAAAATGGAAGACCCACCGGCATCGGGCTACCAGGTCTCCTCTTCCTCTTCTTCTTCCTCGTCGAAATCGTCCGAATCCTCGTCGATCTCCAGTTCCGGCGGATCCACGCTCAGCACGCGCAGAACGGCGCCGCACTCGTCGCAGGAAAGAATGTCGCCCTCATCGACCTCATCCAGTTCTACGTCGATATTGGCTTTACACTCCGTGCATTGAAACATCTTGTTCGTCCTCCCTATTTGCCGCTCTACGATGCCGCGACGCGTTCCTCAAGACAGTGGCTCACTCGAACCGAATTTGCACCCTCGGACTACCGAATAACTCAAATTGCCATTCTCGCGCAAGAACTATTTCGGCGCTTCCGGGCGGAATCCTTACATGAAATGGAATTTCCATCCGATCCTCGTTCCCGCATCCAGGGTTACGCGATACTGGCAGTTTACCCATGCCATCCTCCGCAAAACCTCCCGTCGCGAAAATCGAGCCGGGCGCTACATCGTTTCAGGCAGCCTCCACCCTCAAGACTGTGGAGATTCAAGACGCCTACGCGTGGTTACGCAATCGGGAAGATCCCGACGTTTTTTCCTACCTCCGCGCCGAGAACGCTTACACGGAAACGATGATGGCGGATACGCTACCGCTTCAGAAATCGATCTACAACGAACTGGTGGGCCGCATTCGTGAAACGGACCGGTCCGCGCCTGTTCGAGACGACGATTTCTGGTACTACACCCGTACCGAAGAGGCGAAGCAATACCCGATTTACTGCCGCAAACGCGCATCCGGAGTGAATTTCCCGGAAGCGGCGCCGGAAGAAATCCTGCTCGATGGAAACCGGCTCGCCGAAGGCCGGGATTACTTCGAACTGGGCGCCTTCTCCATGAGCCCAGATCACCGGCTGCTGGCCTATTCCATAGACTTCAGCGGCGAAGAGAAGTTTCTGCTGCGAATAAAAAACCTCCGCACGGGGACGAACCTTCCGGACGAGATTGCGGATACCCACTATGCCGTCGAGTGGTCCGCCGATGGGCGGTTTCTTTTCTATACGACGCTCGATGAGACGCTGCGCCCCTATCGCCTCTGGCGGCATCGCCTCGGGGACAATCCCGCCTCCGACGCGCTGATCTACGAAGAAGCGGACCTTGCCTTTCACATCGACATCTCCACCGCGCGAAGTGAGCGTTATCTCCTGCTCGAATCGGCAAGTCTCACCACTACCGAGATCCGCATTCTCGAAAGCAACCGCCCGGAGGAGGAATTCCGTATCTTCCTGCCGCGAAAGCGCGAGATCGAATACACCGTCGAACACCAGGGGGAGCACGTCTGGTTTACGCTCAACGATCTGGGCCGCAACTTCCGCTTGCTGCGCGTGCCGGTCGATGCCGTTTGGCGGGGAGACGCCGGCGATCATTCCGCGGCATGGGAAGAAGTTCTCCCGCATCGGTCTTCGGTGTGTATCGAAGACATCGACGGGTTTTCGGGATTTGTCGTCGTTTCCGAACGGGATAACGGCCTCGAGCAGTTGCTGGTGATCGATACCGGAACGGGCGAGCGGCATCGCATCGAGTGGCCGGAGGCGGTCTACACCGCGGGCGTCGGCGCGAACCCCATGTATCTCACGGAGACGCTGCGCGTGAACTATCAATCTCCCGTCACTCCGCCTACGGAGATCGACTATTCCGTGACGAATCGCGCCAGGCGAATCGTGAAACAAAAGGAGATCGGCGGAGGTTTTCTCGCGGTGAACTATGTTGTCGATCGGCTCTTCGCCACCGCACCCGATGGTGTTCGAGTCCCTATTTCCGTCGTTTCCCGGAAGGATACGCCGCGCGACGGATCGGCGCCCGCCTTGCTCTATGGCTATGGCGCGTACGGGCTCACGAGCGATCCCGGTTTCTCTGCCAATCTGCTCAGCCTGCTCGACCGCGGCTTCGTCTATGCGATCGGGCACGTTCGCGGTGGCGGGGACCTCGGTGAGACCTGGCATGACGCGGGCAAGATGTTGTGCAAGACGAACAGCTTCTCGGACTTCATCGCGTGCGCGGAAACTCTCATCGGCGAAGGATTCACGCAACCGGAGCGGTTGGGGATACTGGGGCGGAGCGCGGGCGGCCTCTTGGTCGCCGCTGCCACGAATCGGCGGCCGGATCTTTTCCGGTCCGTCGTCGCGAGCGTGCCGTTCGTGGACGTGCTGAATACGATGCTCGATGAATCGCTGCCCCTTACCGTGGGCGAGTTCGAAGAATGGGGGAATCCCAAGGAAGATGGCTATTTCGAATATATCCGCTCCTACTCGCCCTATGACAACATCGCTCCCTCGGCGTACCCGAATATCCTGCTGACCGCGGGCGTTAACGATCCGCGAGTCTCCTATTGGGAACCCGCCAAACTCGCCGCGAAGTTGCGCGCGACCGCTACCGGAGGCAGACTTTTGCTGCTCAAGACGGAGATGGGCGCCGGGCACTTCGGACCATCCGGCCGCTACGAACAGTGGAAAGAAACGGCTCTCGAGTACGCCTTCCTCATCAAGACCCTTGCTCCGGATCGAATGGCGGCGGAAACAAACCGAAGCTCGCCCGCCGTATGAGTTCTATGGGTCGAATCGGCGCTTCCCGATGATAAAATTGTTCCACCATGTTGACCACAAGTCTGGGGGTGAGGGCATTCGCCTTTTTGGGCATTGCCCTCTTTGGGGCGATGTGCGGGTGGAGCGCTGAGCCGGTCGTGGGGAGCGTTAAGACACTCACCGGCAGCCCGGTGGTCATCCGGAGTGGCCAGACCTTGCCCGCAACTTTCGGGATGCACCTTTTCGAGAAGGACCGCCTGCGGACAGACGCACACTCGCGCGTCGGGTTTATCCTGCGGGACGGATCGCGCGTGTCTTTGGGGCCGGAGAGCGAATTGGCCGTGGAGAAGTTCCTGTTTGAGCCGGGAAAAGGGCAACTCGGATTGTTGCTTCGGATGATTCGCGGGGTGGCCGCGTTCGTGTCCGGAAAAATCACGCAGCTATCTCCGGACTCTGCCGTGGTGGAAACGCCGGTGGGCATGATTGGGTTGCGAGGCACCAAGTTCGCCGCCGCGCTCGTAACGCGATGAGCGGAGTGCGATCGGAAGATGATCGGGACCGTAATGCCATAAGACAAAGATCACTGCCATGAGACGAACGCCGATCCTCGCAGTTGCCTTCATCCTCGCGCTGCTTCCCGCCTGCCGGAAGAAGCAGGTGGTGCAGCAGCCGGTGGCTCCGAAGGTGGAGAATGCGGTTGTTCTGTTGCGGGATGACAACGGTCCTGTGGGACGCGTGACCTTCAGAAACGCGGGCGGCAGCACCGAACTCACGAAAGAGAATACGATGACGGCGATTATCGCGGCGGATGTGGCCCCTGGCGCGCCGGCGCCGCTGAGCGCCGAGGAGATTACCCGCCGCTTTGGATCCGCCCTCGAAGGCCTGCCCGCGCCGCAACTGGAGTTTATTCTTAATTTCGAACTCGGCACGGAGAAGCTAACCGCGGAATCGGAGGCGCGCTTGATCGAATTGATCCAGGCCGTGCGGGAGCGCCGCTCCACGGACGTGAGTATCATTGGTCATACCGATACAACCGATTCCGCGGAATCGAATTTCAGACTGGGTTTGCGCCGGGCGGAAAAGGTGGCGGAGATATTGAGGAGCCGGGGCTTGGCCCGGGAGTTCATGACCGTGGAATCGCGTGGTGAAGGAGATCCGCTCATTCGCACGGCGGAGAACATGAGGGAGCCGCGCAACCGGCGAGTGGAAGTCACGGTGCGATGAAACCATTCTCTGTGCGGCATCCCCTGGCGCTGATCGGTACAGCGATCACTTTGGCTGCGCTCGTGCTATGGCTGATGCACCCCGCGTGGCTCACGCGCCTCGACTACATTGCATACGACGCCCAGATACGAGCCGCGACGCCCACTCCGCTCACCGGCAACGTCGTCATTGTGGAGATCGACGAAGCCAGCCTTGCCCGCTACGGGCAGTGGCCTTGGCCGCGCTCCGTGCTGGCCGGGGTCGTGAACCGGATCCGGGATGCGGGAGCGCGCGTGATCGTCCTTGACGTTGTATTCGCCGAGCCGGAGCAACGGTTGCTCGAGCCGCCCGATGCCGGCGCCCGCCGGGAGGAGAACCACGCGGATGCGAATGGCCAAGCCGGAGATCGCTTCGTTGCCGCAAGCCCCGGCGATTTGGATCTCCGAACGTCCGTCGAACCCGGCCGGGTGGTGGTCGGCCAATACTTTCGCTTCGATGGAGAGGGTGGCTCGAAGGCCTGCCTATTGCACCCCGTCTCCCTCTCCACCGCGTTTCGCTTTGACGCGCCGGAAGCCCCTTACCCCATGGCGAATGCCGCCACCTGCACCATCTCGGAGGTTGCCGGCGTAGCGGCGGGCAGCGGGTTCTTGAATGCTTCCCCGGATGCCGACGGCACTTTCCGGCGAATCCCCCTGCTCATCGGCTTCGAGGATCACGCGTATCCGAGTCTGGCTCTCGCCGCCGTCATGAGCTACCGCAACGCGCGCGCCGCCCAGCTCCTCCAGCAGCAGGACCGTTCGGAGCGCCTTCGCTTCGGCGATACCTCCGTGCCGGTTGGTCCTCAAACCACCTTGCTCCTCCGCTTTCAGCCGGATCCCCGCGCGTTCGATCGGGTTTCCGCCGCGGCGATTGCGCTCAATCCGGGGATGCTCCGGGACAAGATCGTGTTGGTCGGCGGCTCCGCCGCCGGCTTGCGCGACACTCTCAGCACGCCAATGCGCTCGGAAGCGCCCGGCCCCGATATTCAGGCTACCGCGATCGATAATCTGCTGTCCGGCTCCGGTTTTGAGCGGTCCCCCTCTTCGCGAACGGCCGAAGTGCTGATCCTGCTGGTTTGCGGTGTCTTCTGCACATTACTCTTTGCGCGATTCCGCCCGATCGCCTCGGGCTTGGGCGCGGCACTGCTAATCGCCGCGGCATGGCTGGGTACGTCGCGCTATCTGGATGCCACCGGCGTTTTCGTGTCGCCCGCTTTCGCTATCGTGCTCGTCGCCGTGAACGTGGGCGCGCTGAGCGTATTCAGCTTGGCCCGCCAGCGCCGCCGCGCGGAACACTCTGAATCCCAGGCAAAGGCCGCGCGCGCGTTCATGGTAACGATGCTCGGCAACCTCACCATGCTGCGGGACCTTGAGACTGGTGAGCATCTGTTCCGCATGCGGCGCTACGCAGCCATCCTTAGTGCGGCATTGCAGAAATACCCCCGATTCCGGCATGTGCTCACCGATGAAAGGGTAGCGCTCATCGGCGAACTGGTGCCGATGCACGACATGGGCAAAGTGGGGGTCACCGACGCGATCTTGCGCAAACCGGGGAGGCTCAGCCCCGCCGAGTTTGAAGAGATCAAGAAACATGTCGCCTTTGGCCAAAAGGTATTGCTCGATGCCAAATCACGCTCCACCGATCTCGACGAGGCGATATGGACCGTGGCCTTCCACATCGTGAGCCACCACCATGAGCGCTGGGATGGCTCCGGATATCCGGAAGGCCTCAAGGGTGAGGAGATCTCCATTGAAGGTCGAATCGTGGCGCTGATCGACGTCTATGACGCACTGGTCAGCGAGCGTGTCTACAAGACGGCGATGTCCCACGAGGAAGCCCTCGATATCCTCCGCCAGTCGAAGGGGACCCATTTTGACCCCGTGGTGGTGGAAGCATTCCTGCGAGAGGAGCAAGCCATCCGTCGGGTGAAGGACGAATTTCATCGGAAGCCGGTATCTCTCGGTGCTCCCTGGAATTGAACCGGCACGCCGGCGGGAGAATGGGATCTCCTCAGATCGGCCGCGTTCTATGATTTGGCTGGTGTAAAATATGGGTTTGCCCCGCATGAAGGCGCTTCTCGACATTCTTAAGCCCACGTCGTCCGATTGGCCGCTGGCCAAAGCGGTAGATCCGGAGCGCTTGCCACAACACATCGCGGTCATTATGGATGGCAACGGCCGATGGGCCGGCCGGCGCAACCTTCCGCGCGCCGCCGGCCACAAAGCGGGGATGAATTCCGTTCGCGAGATCATCGAGAATTGCGCGCGAATTGGTATCGAAGCGCTCACGCTCTATGCGTTTTCCGTCGAGAACTGGAAGCGCCCGCGCGCGGAAGTGGAAACGCTCTGGCGGCTCCTGCGGTTTTACGTGGAGCGCGAACTTCCCAAGCTCGTCGAAAACGGTATCCAGATTCGCACGATCGGCCGCACGGACGAGTTGCCCGCGAACGTGACTTCCTGCTTGCGGAAAGCGGAGAGCGCCACGCGGCAAAATCGCGGCCTGGTCGTGAACATCGCCATCAACTACGGCGGACGCACGGAAATCGCGGATGCCGTGAACCGGATTCTCGAAAATGCCCGCCGTGCCGGGGCAGCGGACAGTCTGGTGGTCACCGAGGAGATGATCTCCGCTCATCTGTATGGCGCGGGTATTCCCGATCCCGACCTGCTGATCCGTACCTCCGGCGAACTGCGTATCAGCAACTTCTTGCTGTGGCAGCTCGCCTACACCGAGATCTACGTCACGCCGACCTTTTGGCCGGATTTCGGCCTCACGGATCTCCTCGAAGCCATCCTCAATTTCCAGAAGCGGGACCGGCGCTTCGGCGCGCTCAACAAAGACGCCGTAACCGCGACCGACGAGCAAGTGGACGAGTTGCTAGGCGTCTCAGCGACATGAAGCGGATCCTAACCGCCCTCATCCTCACTCCGGTCGCGCTCGCCCTGATATTCTGGGTCGATTTCTGGGTTCTGCAAATCGGAATCGC
>JADLCF010000020.1 GCA_020847315.1 Bryobacterales bacterium
CGCAGGCCTACTTGTGACGGTACGTGATGCGGCCCTTGGTGAGATCGTAGGGCGACATTTCGAGCGTCACGCGATCCCCGGCCAGCACGCGAATCCGATGCCTTCTCAACTTTCCGGCAAGATGGGCAAGAATCACTCGCGATTCATCCTGATCCAATTGCACGCTAAACAGCCCGCTGGGGAATTTTTCGAGAACCGTTCCGGTTACTTCGATGCAATCCTCTCGACTCATCGTCCTCCTAGAGCAACACTCGCAGCTAACCCCTTATTATAGACTGAATTGGCGAGGGGCGCGGAAAAGGCGCCGGCCTTCCGGCAAGGGCAGGGCGACGATGCGCGGGCAATGAACGTCGTGAAGGATGCAGGGTGGCCGCTATGCGCGGCGGACGGGGCCGGGCGGGGCGTGGTTTATACTGATAACGTATATACTTCGTTAGTATCATTTCAGAGGAGCGTGCTGTGGCGAAGGAAGCCGTTTTCACAATGAAGTTGGAACCGGAGCTGCGCGCTGAATTCATGGCGGAAGCGGAACGCGAAGATCGGCCCGCTTCTCAGCTAGTGCGTGAACTGATGCGCAGCTACATCGAGCAGCGCCGCCGGGCACGCGCGTATGAAGACTACTTGCGGCAAAAGGTGGAAGCGGGACGTGGTTCGATGCGCGCCGGCCTTGGCCGGTCAAATAATGAAGTGGAAGCCGGGTTCTCCGCCCGGCGCAATCAAGTGGCATCGGACCAAGTGTGATTGTCGTTTGGACGCCTGAGGCGGAGCGGGACCGCAATGCCATTTGGGATGCCATCGCAGCCGATAACCCCCGCGCGGCAGCTCGCATGGATGCGCTTTTCAGCGATGCAGCCGGTCTGCTGGCCACCCACCCCCGAATGGGCATGGAAGGCAAGATTCCGGGTACCCGCGAGTTGATCCCGCATGAAAGCTATCGCCTGGTGTACGAGATCGACGGGGGCAGGGTGTGGGTACTCGCCCTGGCGCATAGCGCGCGCCAATGGCCGCCTGTGAGGAAGTGACTAACACGATTCTGAACACGATCCACACGACGGATGGGCACCCGCCTTAGGAAATGGATTCGAGTTCCGCTTCGATCAACTGGCGCTCGCACAGATCGGCGTAGTAGCCCCGGCGCGCCATCAGTTCCTCGTGGGAGCCGGATTCGACGATCTCCCCGTGCCGCAGGACCACGATTCGCTGGGCCTGGCGGATGGTGGAGATGCGGTGGGAGATCAGGATCGTCGTGCGGCCGCTCATGGCGGTTTCCAACTCCCGGAGGATGCGCTCCTCGGTGATGTTGTCGACGCTCGCGAGGGCGTCATCGAGGATCAGGATGCGCGGGTTGGCAAGGAGGGCGCGGGCGATGGCGGCCCTCTGCTTCTGGCCGCCGGAAAGCGTTACGCCACGCTCTCCCACGCGGGTATCGAGACCCTCGGGAAAGCCTTCGAGATCCGGGCCGAGCCCGGCGGAGGCGGCGGCCGCGCGGGCCTCTTCCACACTGGCCGATGGGGCTCCGAAACGAATGTTCTCGAGAACCGTGGAAGAGAACAGGAAGGTTTCCTGTGGAACCATGGCGATGCCACCCCGCAGGGCTTCGAGGGACTGGCGTTCGACCGGCACGCCATCGACGAGGACTTCGCCCTCCGAAGGGTCAATCAGACGGGGAATGAGCTTCGCGAAGGTGCTCTTGCCGCTGCCGGTGGGGCCGACGATGGCGATGGTGGCTCCCGCCGGGATCTCCAGATTGACGTTGCGCAGGGCGAAGCCGTGTTCATGCCGGTAGCTCACGTTGCGGAAAACGATGCGGCCATCCGGCGCGGCGGGCGTTACCGGATGGGGCGGGCCGGCTATGGACGGGCGCTCTTCGAGAAACTCGCGGATACGCTTGAGCGATGCCATGCCGCGCTGAGTGAGGTTCACGACCCAGCCCATGGCGATCATGGGCCACACGAGCAGCCCCATGAAGCTATTGAACATGACGTAATCGCCCACGGTCATTTCGCCGCGCATCATCTGCCAGCCTCCGACGGCGAGCACCATCAGGAAAGAAATTCCGATGAGCAGCTCAAGCAGCGGCATGAACAGGCCGGAAACTTTGGCGAGCTTCAAATTGTGAACGATGTATTCCCGATTGAGCCGGGCGAAATGGGCCTGTTCCGCCTCTTCCTGCACGTAGGCGCGGACAACGCGGACGCCGTGCAGATTCTCCTGCACCATGCTGCTGATATCTGAGAATTTTTCCTGGATGGCTTGAAAGTATGTATGGATTTTGGAGCCGAGGATGCCGACGGCGACGCTGACGATCGGGGCCGGCAGGAGCGCGGCCAGGGTGAGACGCCAATCCGCCGTAAACATGATGGCGAGAACAACGATGGCAAGGGTGACCGTTTCCATCCAATACATCACGCCGGGCCCGGCCATCATGCGAACGGCGCCGAGATCGTTGGTGGCCCGCGCGAGCACGTCGCCGGTGCGGGTGCGGGCGAAGAAATCCCCGGAAAGGCCGACCAGGTTACGGAAGATGTCGTTGCGCAAATCGTATTCGACGTCGCGGGAGACATTCACGAGCAGGACGCGCATCCAGAATTGAAAGAAGCCCTTGAGGAAGATGGCAACAATCATCCAGGCGCAGTATTGCAGGGTGACGCTGAGCTCGAAGCCGGTTCCGAGACTATCGACGCCGGCCTTGACGATGAGCGGCATGGAAGCGCCGGCGCCGTTCTTGAGGAGGAGCGCGCCGTAGCCAAGGGTTAAATCTCTGCGGTAGGGGCGGAAGTACGGCCAGAGGAAGCGAAACGCCTCTCGCAGTTCGGCGAAGGAAACGCCCTCCACGCGGGCGGAACTGACCGGCGATGCCGTGCTCACAGGCCCCCCACGATCGCGGCGCCCAGTTTGCTCCATTCAAGCACAAGCGTCTTGCGGCTCTCGCGATTCGACCACCAGCGATCCGCGCGAAAGAAACGATCCGGCGCGGCATAGACGGCGATGCGAAGGTCTTCCGGCTTGAGCCGGTTCAGGATGAGGCGGGCCCGGCGGGTGTGGTAATCGCTGGTCACAATGAGTATCGAATTCCAACCGCGCCGTTTTGCTTCGCGGAAGATGGCGAGGGCCTCGGCTTCCGTGCTGGTAGCGTCATTTCGTAATGGTTCGAACAAGGCGCGGGGGTAGCCCTGCCGCACCGCATAGTCTATCGCCAAATCGCATTCACAGACGCCGTAGATCCAGGCGGCGCCGCTCGCCAGCACGATGGGGGCGTAGCCCCGCTGGGCGAGATCCGCGCCGGCCCGGATGCGATTTCCATAGCCGTCTCCGGCTAGAACGACGATGCCATCGGATTTCACCGGAGGATCTCCCCTCACCAGAAACTCGGCGGGAAGGGGCAGCCACCACTGCCAGCTTAGCGCCGCGAGCGCAAGCGGGAAGAGCGCGGCGATGAACCATCGCCCCGAGCGCGTCACAATGCCGCCCGGATCCCCAGGCAGTGGGGCAGCGTTTTCGATATGCCGCGAACTTGCATCGGCTAGGAGAGGGACTCATCCGATCCGCGAGGGTGTAGGGAACCTTCCTTGCGGAGAGTGTGGAACAATTGCTCCACATCGGCTTCGTCGCCCGGAGAGAGGACGTTCCATTGATGATCGGTAAGCGTGCAGCGATCCCGGAAGGCTTCGAGATCCTCGTCCCAGAATTGGCGGTATGGCAACCCGTGGATGAGGGCGAACCGCGCGTGGCGGCGGATCTGGTGGAGGAGCTTGCGGCTGGATTCGCGGCTGCCGGTGTAGACCAGAAAGAAGCGCCGGTTGCTGTTCAAGGTGAGCGGAACAACGAGCGGGGCCACGGAGCGGGGTTCATCCACGTGGCTTAGCGCTTCCCAGGCGATTCGATGGCGACCGGCCTGGAGATGGCTGTCATGAACTTCGATGGGCGGCCGGGTGACGAAATAAGCAAGAGTCAGCGAACAGAGGGCAAAGGCGAAGGCGAAGCCAAGGGCGGGAAGCCAAAAACGGGAAAGGAACGCACACGCGATCGCGATACCCGCGCCCGCAATCATCAGCCGGGTGTAGAGAGCCGAAGGCAGATAGCGAACAAGCGATCCCACAACCTTAGCCTATACCCCTCTCAGGAGAGCGTCAATTTCCCGCAATGGATGCGTGTATGCTAGGCATAGCCCGTCAAATGGCGGCACGCGCAGCGACCCGCACGGGAGGAAGGAAACCCATCCATGAAACGGCATTTTCCAGCACTTTTCGGCCTCATGATCCTGACGTTCACTCTGGCGACCGCCGGAATCGCACAGAGCTTGCCCCAGTGGAGACCGCTATTCAATGGCAAGGACCTTAGCGGGTGGGTGAACGTGAACACGGACCCCGATACCTGGTCTGTGAAAGACGGGATGATCGTGTGCAAGGGGCATCCGATCGGCGTGATGCGCACGGACCGGCAGTATGAGAACTTTCTGCTGCATGTGGAGTGGCGGCACATGGAAGCCGGTGGCAATTCGGGCGTATTCGCGTGGAGCAACGCCGAGCCGGGCGAGAGGAACCGGCTCCCCAATGGACTGGAGATTCAGATGCTCGATCCGGAATGGGTCCGGTTGAACACCAAGGATGGAGTGGAACCGCCGATCGCCTATGTGCATGGGGAATTGTTCGGGGTGGGAGGAGTGACGGCAGTGCCGGATAATCCCCGCGGTACACGAAGCAAGTCGATTGAGAACCGGGTTAAAGGCCGGGGCGAATGGAATACCTACGATGTGGTGGCCGTGGATGGAACGGTTAAACTTGCCGTAAATGGCAAGTTTGTAAATGGGATTGCGAAGGTATCGCAAAAGAAGGGGTATCTATGCCTGGAATCGGAGGGGGCGGAGATTCATTTCCGCAATATCCAGATTCTGGAGTTGCCTCCGGGAGTGACTACACCGGAACAGGTAGCTCCGCTACTGCCCTAGCGCGAAGCTAACGGGTTGGGAGGCGAGGCGGCATAACCGGTGATCGCGCTGTAAACAATCGTGAACGAAACAAGAAGCCCGGGTAGAAGCGTGGTTGCCGCTTCTACCCGGGCTTTTCCTTTGAATCCGCGTAGTCTATTACCAGCGGGAGCCGCCACCCCCGCCGCGGGAGCCGCCACGGCCACCGCCACCTCCGCCGGAGCCGCCCCGGCCGCCCCGGCTGAAGCCGCCACCTCCGCCTCGGGCTCCGCCGCCCCCTTCCGGACGCGGCCGCGCTTCGTTCACGTTAATGGCGCGCCCCCCTAATTCGGTTCCATTCAGGGCCGCAATTGCGGCCTCCGCTTCATCCCCGTTCGCCATTTCGACGAAGGCGAATCCGCGAGGTTGCCCCGTTTCCCGGTCATTGATGATGGCAACGCTTTCGACTGCCCCATATTGCGTAAATAGATCGAACAACTCATCCTGTGTAGTTCGGAAGC
>JADLCF010000021.1 GCA_020847315.1 Bryobacterales bacterium
CGTGTTCAAGTCACACTTCGGAGTCCAGAATCATGGTGAGTCGGCAGGATGTTGAAAAGCGGCGGGCGTGGGAGGTACGGTTTGAGCGGTTTCGGGCGAGCGGTCTCTCGGTCGGCCGATTCTGCGAGCAAGAGCGGGTGTCGGTGAACACGTTCCACTACTGGGCAAAGCGTGTCGGGGCGAACTCCGCCAGGCGCTCCGCGTCGGCGGCCGGCAGCGCGCCGCGGCGGAGTCGCCCGTCCGTGAAGCGCGCGGCCGCAGCCGGCGGGATTGCGAACGTCGCCCCGGTGCGTTTCTGCTGGAATGGCGGCGTGGAGGTGTTGGTGCCGGCCGAATGCCTGGACGCGATCCGTTGCCTGGCGGAGTGTCTCGCGCAGGCGGGCGGGCAGCATTCCCCGGCGTTCCAAGAAGTTCTTTTCAAAGCATAACCCGCGAGTTCCGGCGATGCTCTCCTCCGCGCTGCTGCCTTCCTTGGGAGCGACGAAGATCTACCTCTACGCCAAGCCCGCCGACATGCGCAAAAGCTTCGATTGGTCATCTTGATACTCCCTTAAAAATGCAGTTCCTTGACTTCACCATTTTGGAGCTTGCGTATCTTCTCCAGCGTTGCCAAAGTATCGGGAAATATGAAACGTCCACTTTCTTCATCAATCGGCACGATAATCGTGTCGCGTTGAATCTGAATGTGTATCCAGCTTGCCGGAATCCGCAGGCGGCGTGCCAGTTGCAAGACATTCAAGGAGCCAACCGGAGTGCAACAGGTTCGCGTCGTGCGGAAAATGTTGTGCCGGAGGCGGATGGCCGCCACCGTATTGACGGAGAGATACGTTTCCTGGGGAGATCGATATCCTCGTCGTTGAAGTTTATAAGCGATCCATTCGTCGTGCTTCCCCTGCTTAGCCAAACGAACGATTTCATCTTCCATTTCTCGCGCAAAAGGGAGCTGCGACAACGAGGCCACCGTCACAGGAACGTCTACGTTGCTGAAGTCGCCGCCTTTCCAAACAATTCGCACCTGAAGGGTTCCGGGCGTGGAGCGTTGGACCACCACTTTGTCAATCAGGGATCGTAGCAACGATTTCTTCTGTTGCGGAGTAAGGCGATTCTTTGCCCACATTTCGGGCAATGCCGCGCCGGCATGCGTCCATGCAGCGCGGATCTCAGGGGTGATTTCGCTGGTGGGGATACAAAGTCTTGCATCCCGTTGGGCTGATTCCTCGGCCGCTTTCAGCTCGCGGAGGGACAATTCCCAGCGGCGTTCCAGTTCAGCCGCAACCAAGCGGTTGTCCGGATCCGATTTGCGATATTGACGTTCAGCCAACTGAGCTTGGTAGCGCAGGCGTTGCAACTGCTGGTCTGCGGCCTTGATCACCTCTTTGGCTTCCGTCTGCCGCAGCCGCTCCGCTTTGGCCAGCAGATCTAGTTCGGCGGATGCGAGCACTTCCCAGAATGATCCTATGATTTGTTGTTCCACAGGCAAAGCTGGCGCACGGAGGCACACGGGATGCCGCCGTTGATGATAAAGGTAGTTGCAAATGTATTTCGTGCCTTGCCGATATTGAACGGTCATCTGGTGGCCGCATTGGCCGCAATAAACGATACCTTGCAAGAGGGCGGGACCTTGCCGAGGAATGCCGCGACTCTGCTTACGATCGTACTCGGCATGGTTGTCTCGCAGCATGGCCTGGATCTTAAGGAAGGTATTCCAACTGATGTAAGCTGGATAGCGGTCCTGCAGCAGCACCTTCCACTCGTTTATTTCCAGAGGCCGTTTGCGCCGTTTATGCGGCGCTGCATCTTGGGGAACATGGCGAGTTCTGCCGTAGGTGTAGGCGCCGGCGTAGGTCGGATTGCGGAGTAAGGAACTGATTGCCGAGCACGTTGGAGGTTTCCAGATAATGTCGCTGTTGTAGTTGCGTCGAGGAATCAACAATTTCCGCCGGTTGAAATACCGGACGACGCCTCCCAAGGACTTCTCCTGGAGGAACGTGGAGAAGATCAGCTCAATGCGGCTTTGGGTCTCCTGATCGGCCTGCTTTACGATCCGACCCAATTCGTCGCGTTCATATCCTACAGGAAGGGCGACCACGAGTTCGCCACGCTGCGCCTTATTCAACAAGCCCGAGTTCAGGCGGGCTCGAATCGTATGCAACTCCAATTCCGAGATTTGGCCCTTAAGCCCCAAAAGTAGGCGCCCATTGATAAGCCCAGGGTCGTAAATCCCGTCGTGGTCGCCGATCAGACACTGCCGAAAACCGCAGAGATCGAGAAGCTGATACCAGTCAGAACAGTTACGCGCCAATCGCGTGACATCGTAGGCGAAGACGATCCCCGCCTGCCCCAGGGAGACGCGACTGACAAGTTCCTTGAATCCCGTACGGCCTTCGGTCGTGGTTCCGGTCATTCCTACATCGGCGTCGATAATTTCCACACGCTCAGCCGGCCAACCGCATTCGATGGCTCGTTGCTTCAGGGCGTACTGAAGACGAAGGCTCTCCTGGTTGCTGATGGCCTGCTGAGGCGTTGACTGGCGAACGTAGATCAACGCCTGGCGTTCCAAATGGCTTGCCTGAATACACTCCGACGAAAGCATCAAACACCTCCTTGTAAACTAATGCGATCGCTTGCGCGACTTGTTGGCGGTTTTCTTCCGACAGGCGGCGCCAGATGGCGGATGTGGGATAGGACATGCGGCCGAACACTCCTGAAAAATAGCCAAGAACTCCGTTAACGAATCTGGACTAATTCGCAGCCGTTTCGATGAGGGGACAGCAGCACAAACATTCGTTGCCGACAAAGGGATTCGTAGCAGCAGGCCGTCCGTGTACTCCACGAACACAGAGCCCGCGCTCTCGGCGTTGCGAGGAATCAGATGAACACGGAAACGCCTCCCGAAAAGCGGATGCTTCGTATCTACAACATCTACGAAGTCGAGGCTCTCCTGGTTCGCACCGCACCGTGGGGCATCAATACGCGCCCTCGTTCAACGGATTGCATGCGATTGTCGAGGCGGAGTTCCGCCGCGATATTCGTGCGGGCGACGTGTTCGTATTCCTCAATCGCCGATTGGATCGGATCAAGCTGATTCATTGGGATCGGGATGGACTTGCGATTTGGGCGAAGCGTTTGGAGCGCGGCACCTTCCAAAGACCGCAAGCCGCGCCGAGCGGAGTGCAAGTCGAGATGGACGCGACCGATCTGACCCTGTTGCTGTCGGGGATCGAACTGACGAGCGTGAAACGTCGGCCGCGGTATGCGCTCGATGCTCCACGACGGGCGGCGTCGCCGCGAGGCTGCGCATGAGGAAGAACGCCTACCGCGCCGACGCGGAAAATTATTTCGGGAATTTTAGGTATTTGCCCTTGCGCGGTCGAGCCTTCGCGTTATAATGAGGCCCATGATTCACTTCGAGCTTCCCCGCGATATTGCGAGTTGTCACGCGCTGCTGCAAACGCAGTCGGAGACCATCGCTTCGCAGAACGAGAAGCTCGAAGCACTCGCGACCGAAATGGAAAAGCTGCGCAAGCTCTTGAGCCATTTCGTCAACGGGCATCGCAGCGAGAAGCGGATCCTGCCGGCGGAGAGTCAGGCATGCCTGCCGTTCGACAACAGCGAGGAATTCCAGGCCGCCCAGGCGGAGGCCGAAGCGCAAGCCGAAGCGATCGTCCAGACGTACACGGTGACGCGGACGGTGGCGAAGAAGAAGCGGAACGAATCGCTGCCCAGCCATCTGCCGCGGGTGGAACGGGTCGTCGAGGGCAACGAAACGCAGAAGAACTGCGCGGCGCACGGCGCGCGGAAGGTCATCGGCTACGATGCGACTGAGACGCTGGTTTACAAGCGTCCCGAACTGTACGTGCTGGTAAAGAAGTATCCGAAGTATGCCTGTCCGGGTAATCCCGCCTGCGGCGTGGCTTCGCCGGAACGTCCGACCGCGCTGGTCGAAGGCGATCGTTATGACACCAGCGTGGCGGCGGCGGTGGTCGAGGCCAAGTGGTTCCACCACCTGCCGATCTACCGGCACCAGGACGTGTTCGCCGGCAGCGGTTGGACGCCCAGCCGTTCGACGCTGTTGAACCTCGTCAGCCAAGTCCAGTTCGTCATCGCCCCGTTCATCGCGTACATGACCCGCTTGGTCCAGCAGGACGTGGGCGTGGGCATCGACGATACGGGTTGCCGCATGCTCTTGCCCCAGACTGAGCCGGACGTTGTTCCCGGCGACGCGAAGAGCCGGCGGTTGGCGGAGAAGGTGGCCGAGGCGCGGGCCAAGGGCGAATCGAGCTTGCTGGCGAAGATGTGGGTCTATTCGGGGTTGTATTTGGCGCGCTACAACATCTTCGACTTCCGCGTGTCGCGGCACCGGGACGGCCCCGACGATTTCTTCCGCCACAGCCGCTGCACGGTGCAGGGAGATTGCTTTTCGGGAAACCTAAGCGTCGTGCTCCGCAGCGACGAACGTTTGACGTTCGCCGCCTGCTGGGGGCACGCGCGCCGCAAGGTCGTGGAGGCGACGACCTACGTGAAGGAAGGCGAACTGCTGCTGGGAATGATCCAGGCGTTGTACGATATCGAAACCCGCGCCAAGGAGCTGCCGTGGCAGGAGCGTCAGGCGTTGCGCCAACGCGAATCGACGGTCGTCCTGAACGCGATGAAATGCTGGCTGGATACGAGGCCGCTTACGGAGGTGCTGCCCAAGAGCGATTTCGCGGAGGCCTTGCGGTACATTCGCAACCACTGGCAGGAGCTCAACGCCTACGTTCGGGACGGTCGGATTCCGATCGACAACAACTCGGTGGAGCAGTTGATGAAGCAGGTGGCGATGGGCCGCAAGGCGTGGCTCTTCGTCTGCGGCGTGGCTGGGGGCGAGCAGAGCGCCATGATGATGACCCTGGTGAGCAGCGCACGGCGGCATGACCTCGACGTCGGGGTCTATGTCAAAGACGTGCTGGACCAGTTGCTGGCGGGTTGCACGGACTATGACCGTCTGCTGCCCGACGTCTGGAAACAAAGCCACCCCGAGGCGATCCGCGAGTACCGGGTCGAGGAGCGGCGCGACAAAGCCGAACGCAAACAGTTCCAGGCCGCCCGCCGTCGTCTGGCCGCCAGTCAACTCCGGTAGCCGCATCCCGGTTCTCACCCCACGGCGCCTGATGGTGCTCGTGTGCGCTTAC
>JADLCF010000022.1 GCA_020847315.1 Bryobacterales bacterium
CGTAAGGCCTGTTTGTGCGTCCTGTTGATTGTAGCGGCGGTGGGGGCGGAGTTGAACTTTGTGGGGGCCGTGGATCGGCGCTGGTGGGCCTCCCCGATGGTGGAAGTGATGGCCTGCGTTGCCGTTCCGTGATTCCGGGGTGGAAACGACTTTTTCTTCGCTGGCTGTGACTGCGATTCAGACGGCTGCGCGATGCAGCGTAGATCGGAGTGGTCTGACTCGTATTGGAGGTTAGGGGATCCTCTTCGGTGGGCAAGGGATCGGCGGCTTCTGGACCTTCCAGGCGCTGCTCGGAAGAAGGCATCATACGGCTGGAATTTCTGGTTTAGGTTGCGTAACCTACGTGGAATCAGCGTGTTAACATAAAGTGAAAGTCGTGACTGTCACCGAATTCCTGTCACCGAATTCCACCGAATTCCGAATTCCACGCGGATCAATGGGACATACGTCCGAAAGGGCGAGTGCGCGCTGCGAGAGGAATTGATCCAAGAGCGAATTGCCGCCGCGAATGACGATCATCGAACGAGGCACCTAAGTTCCTCAATGGAGTAGGGAGGTTCGCGGCGATGTAGCATCTCGTGGCAGTTGGGGCATACAGGGCAGAGGTCGCGGATCGGGTCGACCAGATAGCTTTGGCCTACAGAGGCGATCGGAACGAGGTGGTGGACGTGGATGAATCCGCGTCCGATCTCTCCATAACGCGCCTCGAAATCGAAGCCGCAGACAGAGCATGAGGTTCCATGGTGGTTAAGGCATGCTGCACGAGCTGATGGGCTACGTTCGTAAGCGTTTAAGACAACAGTTCGTCGGCCTCCTTCCGGAAACGCATCCGGTGCTTGAATCTCGTGTGCAATTGAATCGTCGTCGATTTGCCGTTTGTCGGAAAGCCCTCTCAAAGCCCCAGCAGAACGAAGCATGATGGGCATCAGTCGATGAATGTCATCGTTGTTGCGGATGTACATGTTGAGAGGGAACGCGCGAGCCCACGTCGACTCACGTTTTGCGCGGGAACCAGTCCTGAGGCCCGCACCAAGAGCGAGGTCGTGAAGCTCATTGGCTTCCCCAAATCCCCATCTTGGCCAAACAGAAATGCAGTCGCGCTGGTGATACACGAAGTAGAGGCGTACATGGCCTGCAGGAATCACACTGCAGCAGGAAGCAGCTTTCTTGCGGGTTAGACCTCCGACTTGGCCTTCTACCTCGACAAGGAGCTGATCACAAAGGGTCTGGCTGACAACATCAGCGCGCGCATGTTTGCTGCTCACACAGAGATTTAATCACCGTTCTTGGGGCTGAATGGCAGCCGCACGATCTGGCGCAGAATCGGAAACGACGAATAAGCAAAGCCGCCGGCGATCAACCGGCGGCATTGAGTTCGGACTAGCGGCTCAGGCGACGCGGTAGATCCGCACACCGTCGGCGCGTTTGGTGCTTTCAATGGTGAGCCCCATCTTCTTGGCGAGGCTGCCGGAGAGGAAGCCGCGGACGCTGTGGGCCTGCCATTCCGTGGCGCCCATGATGTCGGCGATGGTGGCGCCACCCGGGCGGCGGAGCAGTTCGAGGACGATGGCCTTTTTCGAGTTCTCTCGCCGCGCGCGCGCCTTGCGGTCGGCGTTGGCCTCGGTGGTCGCCTGGATTTCAGGACCAGGTTACGAGCCTGTCGGAGATTAGCCTGTCAACTTTCCCCGATTCACAAACATTTCTGCGCAGCCTTGTTCTGCGTTCCGGCATCCAACCTATAGATGCGGAGATTTCGAACCTCAACTCTCGATCAGCCTCTCTTGGTGACCCCCTCCCTTCATGACTGGCTGCCCGCCAACCACCTTGCCCGCTTCATCGCCGAGGTCGTGGCGGAACTCGACCTGCAACCCATCCTCGCCACCTATCTGCGCAAGAACGCCCGCGGTGCCCTCGGCTATCACCCGGAAATGCTCACCCGCCTGCTGCTCTATGGCTACGCCACCGGCCTCACCCGTTCGCGCCGCATCGAGCGAGCCACTTACGACAGTGTCCCCTTCCGCACCCTCGCCGCCGACCAGCATCCAGACCACGACACCATCGCCAACTTCCGCCAGCAGCATCTGGAAGCCCTCGCGAAGCTCTTCGTTCAGGCCCTGCAACTGTGCAGCCGGGCGGGCCTGGTGAAGCTCGCCAACGTGGCCATTGACGGCACCAAGCTCAAGGCCAACGCCGGGTGGGGGGGCGGCAGAAGCTACGCCAAGATGAGCGAGGAAGAGCGGAAGCTCACCGAGCTGGTGAATCGCTGGATGGCCGAGGCCGCGCAGACCGACGCCGAAGAAGACGCTCGCTTCGGCAGGGGCAAGAGCGAGGAATCGCTGCCCGGGAAACTGGCTACGGTCGAACAGCGGCTGGAGCGGATCCGCGCGGCCAAGAAGGAACTGGAAGAGGAAGCGAAGCAGCGGCTGGAAGAGGCCAAGCGCGGTTTTCCCGCCCGCAAACGGGGGCCGATTCCGAAACAGGGCGCACTCGGGAACCGTTGACGCCGGATCAACAGCAGGTTCGCGAGAAGTACAAGAGCCGCCTCACGAAGGCCCGCAACAACGCCAAGGAACCCAAGCGCCTCTATAACTTCACTGACCCGGAAAGCCGCATGATGATGGACAAAGGCCAGCGCCATCTGGTGTACGCCTACAACGCGCAAGCGGCGGTGGATGGGCACGCGCAGGTGATCGTGGCCGCTGCCCTGACGCAGGATGAGACCGATTACCGGATGCTCCTGCCGATGGCGGAGGCGGTGGAGAAAGCGATGGACGCCAAGCCCGCGGCGATCACGGCAGATGCGGGTTACTGGGATACGGAGAACGTCAACAGCGAGGCGCGAATCCGCCCGTGAGCCGCGCAAACGGGGCTGAGAGAAGGTTCATTCCGACAGGCTCGTACTCGCACCCCGATTCCGGGGCTCATACAACGGTCCCCAAATTTAGGCAGATCTCGGGAGCTGCGCCCCTCACGTCTCTTATAGCTGCCTTTGGCCCTTTCCAAGGCATCGCTGCTCTCGAAGTTCCGAAATCGCTGCCCGACGATAGAACGCAAAGCGGTCTTCGCAGAATCGGAGTACAATATCCCTAATCCGGCCAAGGGTTCTCGATGTCCGGGGAATGAAGTGGATTCGCCGTGCGCACTGCCGAGTTGCCCGCGCGGCCGTCCGCACTGGAAGGTGTGTCCCATGTTCTCGGTATTTCGTGGTTTCTTTTTGCTCGCCATCTGGGGAACTCTGTCTGGAAGCCTTTCGGCTCAGCTACTGCATCGCCTCGTGGTTCCTGACGATCCGACGCCGATTCGCCCGGCCACGCGGGCTCTGATGCGGACGGATACGCGTGCCCTGGGGGAGGATCGCGTCCAGGTGCTACGGAGTGGCGGACTCGCTTATGCTGACAATGCTCGCGCGTCCCTGCGTCGTCCCAGGGGCCGAATCGCCCCGGCCCCCGAGGGCAAGCAGCCCCGCGCGGCGGCGGCAATGGCGGAAACCTGGGAGCTCAAGCTATTCGCGGACACCGTGTTCCAATTCGTGGGCGAGCGAAGCCGCCAAACGGGTTCCGCCGAGGATTTTGTTCTTTCCGGTGCA
>JADLCF010000023.1 GCA_020847315.1 Bryobacterales bacterium
AACTTCAACTTTACGTTCTCAAACTCGAACAGCTTTTGGTATTGACGCATCAGCGCGTTCTTTGGCTTCGTCAGGATTTGCACCAAAGCCGCTTTATCGAGGTCGTCGAGAACGGCGGCCACCGGCAGGCGTCCGATCAACTCTGGAATGAAGCCGTAACGGATCAAATCCTGCGGCTGCATTTCGCCCAGCAAGCGGGTGTCGCGCGTGATGGCCGCCGGGGCCTTCCCGTTGGCATCCGCGGGGTCGACGAAACCGATGGTCTTCTTCCCCAGCCGCTGGCCGACAATCTTTTCGAGGCCGACAAACGCCCCGCCGCAGATAAACAGGATGTTGGTGGTATCCACCGGCGTAAATTCCTGATGCGGGTGCTTCCGTCCGCCTTGCGGGGGCACGTTGGCGATGGTGCCTTCCAGGATCTTCAAGAGCGCCTGCTGCACGCCCTCGCCGGAAACATCGCGCGTGATGGAAGGATTCTCGTCCTTCCGGCTGATCTTGTCGATCTCGTCAATATAGATGATCCCCTGCTGGCAGCGCTGCACATCCCAATCGGAGTTCTGCAGGAGCCGGAGGATGATATTTTCCACATCTTCGCCGACATAGCCCGCTTCCGTGAGCGTCGTGGCGTCCACGATGGCGAATGGGACGTCGAGAATGCGCGCCAGTGTCTGCGCCAGCAGCGTTTTGCCGGAGCCGGTGGGGCCCACAAGCACGATGTTCGATTTCGCGATTTCCACATCGCTCGAACGCTGGCGGTTCATCTGAATCCGCTTGTAGTGGTTATAGACCGCCACGGCCAGCTTCTTCTTGGTGCCGTGCTGGCCGATCACGTACTGGTCCAGATATTCCTTGATCTCGAGCGGCTTGGGAAGTTTGCCGAGGCTAACCTGAGTGGATTCTACCTGGTCGTCTTCAAGAATCGAATTGCAGACGCCGACGCATTCGTCGCAGATGTACGCCCTCGGGTAGTCGCTGGGGGAAGAAATGAGCTTGCCAACCTGGTCCTGGGTCTTGCCGCAAAAAGAGCAGCGGAGTGTGTCCATTGGTCCCGTCCGTTTCAAGCCATACCCCCATTCGTTACGATCTCGTTACCGCTCTCCAACCTCCAACGGATGAACCCGCCGGCGATGCTGCCGGCAGCCACCCGGAACCGAGCTGAACTCATGCCTCTCACAAGCGATTCACGAGACGCGCAGGACGTGGGGCCTGCACGGCGAAGGTTCTACCGAGAATCAACCCTTCACCTGCAACCATTCTAATCGCTTTATGCAATCTTCGTTAGCGCAAAACGATACGGACGGGCGCTCGATCACCTGGCAGTACCGGGTCGAGTTCTCCCATCTACCTACACTGTAACGCCCCGGTGTCGGTTCCACCCCCGATTTTGGGCGTCTTTCGCCGTGTGTTCCCTACCTGTGCCGCAACGAAACTCGCCTTCTATGACGCCGCCGAATCCGCTTCCGGCGCCTCCGCCTCCGGGCTCGCGGGCTTCGGAGCGGGTGGTACCTTCGTGGCCCGTTCCAGCAGCAGATTCAAGGTCTTCTCGGTCTGGATCTGCTGCGCGATGCGGCCGATGCTGCCATCTTTCTCGATGCGTTCCCGGAGCGCCGCCGGAGCCACATTCTCCCGTCTGGCGATTCTTGCCACTTCGTCGTTCACTTCCTTCTCTAACACTTCCACCGATTCGGCGGCCGCGATCTTTTCGATCACCATGCCTACCCGGACCGATTTCGCCGCCGGTTCCTTCTGCTCCTCGATCACCTTGTCCCAATCGATCTGTACGTTGTTCATATCGGCGCCTTGCGCCGCAAGATTACGGATCTGGCGCCGAACCTGCGATTCAACCTGCTGATTTACGTACGCTTCGGGTACGGGGAACGAGTAGGCGTTGCTCAACAGCGCCACAATCGCCTCTTTGCTGCGTTCGCGGGCGACGAATTCCCGCTCCGCGAGGATGGAGCGCCGCACGTTCTCCTTGAGATCGTCGAGCGTCTTGTAATCCCCCATATCCTGGGCGAACTCGTCGTTCAATTCGGGCATCTCCCGCTTGCGGATGCCGTTCAGGGTCACTCTGAAAGTAACGGTGCGCCCCGCCAGATTGCGGCCGCTATAATCGCCGGGGTAAATAACGTCAAACTCCTTGGTGTCCCCCACTTCCATGCCCTTGACGTTCTCCGTGAACTCGGGCAGCGTGTACTCGCCGCCGACCTCGAGATTCATTTCATCCTGCTTGATGGGTTCTTCCGTGCCGACGCTGGAGAGGCTTTCGAGCGCGATCACCGCGAAATCTCCTTCTTCCACCGGGCGTGGATCCACATTCACCAGTTCCGCGCGTTGTTCCCGCAACGCGGCGAGCCGCGCCTCCACGTCTTCCTCGCTCATGTGCGGCTCTTCATAAGGAACCGTCAAATTGTTGTAATCCTGCAGCTCGAACTCCGGCCTCACTTCAAACTCGGCCGTGAACTCCACCGGCTGCCCCTCCTCATATTTCAAGTCTTTCACCGTGGGCCGCCCGACCACATGGAGCGCCATTTCATCGGCCTTCCGGTTGAATGCCGGTCCGAGCAGATGATCGAGCACATCCTGGCGCACCTGGTCCTTGAACCGCTTCAGCACCACGTCCGCCGGGACCTTGCCGGGCCGGAAGCCGGGAATCTTCACTTTCGTGCCGAGTTCCTCCACCACGTGGCGGGTCGTCTTTTCCACTTCCTCGACGGGAATACTAATTTCCAGTGTGCGCTTGCAATCGTCTGACAAGGTCGTGTCCTCTTTAGGGAAAAATTGGCTATCGGGAGTTATCACGGTCCCGGGGGGAGACCGTTCTCGAACGCATGCTTGTTTCGGAGTGTCTGTTCAAAGGATGTGCCTTCGTGGAACCGGGCGCTCCCTCCATGGAGCGCCCGGTTCTCACAATGCCTTGTCGCACAGACCCACGGAAGGATGGACCCGTACGCTCGGCTCAGCCTTAGGCGGTTGCCACGGCCCCAGCCGCGGAACGCAAATCTTCCGCCTTCGCGGTCGATTCCCACGGGAAGTTATCCCCGCTGCGCCCGAAGTGGCCATAGGCTGCCGTGGCGCGATAGATCGGCCGGCGCAGGTTGAGGTAATCGATGATGCCCTTGGGCGTGAGCGGGAAGATTTCGCGGACGAGATCGGAAATCCGTTCGTCGCTAATCTGCCCGGTGCCGAACGTATCCACCATCACCGAGACGGGGTCGGCGACGCCGATGGCGTACGCCAACTGCACTTCCGCGCGGGATGCCAGCCCGGAAGCGACGATATTCTTCGCCACGTGGCGCGCCATGTAGCAGGCCGAACGATCCACCTTTGTCGGATCCTTGCCCGAGAAGGCGCCGCCGCCATGACGGCCCATGCCGCCGTAGGAATCGACGATGATCTTGCGGCCGGTGAGGCCGG
>JADLCF010000024.1 GCA_020847315.1 Bryobacterales bacterium
CATCCTCTGGAACGCCCATCGCCACATTCAGCGCGGCGCGCGCCACATCGAGTTGCGTCCGGCGCACGATGGCCTCCTGCCGCACGCTCGCCAGATGCACCCGAATGGAGAGCACGTCGGCGTCGGTGGTCATGCCTTCCTGACGGAATGCGTTCGCGCGTTCAAGATCCGCCTCCGCGCTGCGGACACTCTCTTCCGCCGCCCGGTAAGCCGCTTCCCCGAGCTTTGCGCCGAAGTACGCTTCCAGCACGCGCTGCATTACCTGCAACTCGGCGGAGCGCGTTTCAAGCTCTCCCATCTGCCGCCCGGTCTCCGCGCCCTTGATGGCGTTGCGGGTGCGGCCGGCATTGTAGATGACCTGGTCCACCGTCACCGTCGATTGGAAATTGTTCAGAAAATCCGGGCGATTCAGCGATCCGATCGCGAAGTTGCGCTCCGCGAATTGCCGCTGCGTCAGCAGGGCGCCAAACACGTAGACCGGGTTGTTTCCCCGTTGCACCATCTCCTGATAATTCACGCGCGGGAGATAGCCGCTGCGCGCGGCGTCCACCTGGCTGGCTGCGGCCTTCTCGCGCGCCCGCATGGCTTCAATCCCGGGATTTCCGCTGAGCGCGCGCGTGACGGCTTCCCGCAGGCTCAACCGCTCGCCCGCTCCGGAGCCAGGCCGCTCCGCCGCGGCGGGTTGGGCCTGCGCGAACAGGGGAAGAAGAGAAAAAAAGAGTACAAGAGCTTTTTGCATCGTTCTCACAATGTCGCTTCCCTCATCGAGATGCAAGCGGGAACGGGGACGTGACATTTCCGGTGTCCCGAACGGTTTCGAAGAGAGTTCCGCGCGGGAGTTTGTCACCCGCGAAGCGAAGAATGAATCTGTGAGTGCGAGGTGACGCGCAATGGAGACGAATGTTCGGTATTTGGGTGGCGTTCAGTTTGAGGCGGAGTGCCGCGGGCACAAGGTGATTTCCGATCAGCCGCTGGAAGCGAGAGGGACCAACGCCGGAATGAGCCCGCCCGAACTGTTGCTTTCTTCCCTCGGAACTTGCGCGGCGTTCTACGCTGCGTATTATCTGAACCTCAACCAACTGTCCACTGAGGGGCTTCACGTGAAGATCTCCGTGGACAAGGTGAAGAATCCTCCGCGCCTCGACAACTTCGTGGTGCAAGTGGACGTGCCAGGCGTGGACGGCGCCCATCGGGAGGCGGTGCGGAAAGCGGTGGAGAAGTGCCTGATTCACGCGACCCTTCTGCACGCTCCAACCATCCGGACCGAAGTGTCCGTGGGTGAACCGGTCGAAGCGGCGTAGCCCGCCTGTTGGTGCCGGTCGGCTCCGCAGGGGCCGATCCGGTAGAATGGGCGTGACCCGCCCGCGCCGCGATTGCCGCGCTCCGCCGGCGGCGTCCAACGCTTATGTCTACCCAGGCGGAGGCTCCGAGGAGCCGGGATGTCGAACTAGCCGAGGAATTGCTTCGGGGGAATGCCGAAGCGTTTGATGAGTTCGTGCGGCTCTTCCAATCGAAGCTGTATCAGTACAGTCTGATGATGTGCGGGCACAGGGAAGATGCGGAGGAAGTGGCGCAGGATACGCTGCTCAAAGTCTTCGAGAATTTCGATCAGTTGCAGGACGCCCGCAACGTCCGCGCCTGGGTGTTTCGCATCGCCCGGAACGCCTGCCTGATGAAACGCCGCAAGAGTGTGTATGCGCCGAAGACGGAACTGAGCCTGGAGGATTACCTGCCTCGCACGGAAGACGATGGAAACGGCCTTCGCATGCAGATCGCGGATTGGAGCAAGGTTCCGGAGAGCCAATTTCTCCAGAAGCAGCTCAAAGGGATTCTGGCGGCGGCAATCCAGGAACTCCCGGAAATCTACCGCGCGGTCCTCCTGCTTCGGGATGTGGAAGAGCTGAACACCGAGGAGACCGCCGAGATTCTGGACGTGAAAGTGGACGTGGTGAAGACGCGCTTGCATCGAGCCCGGCTGGCCATCCGGCAGAAGCTGGACCGGCACTTGCTCGAAGCATCCACAACGCTGTCGCGCTAGCGTGTGCTGGGGGAGAAGGCGCCGGCAGAAAAGGCGCGAGGGGAAAAGGGGCATGGGAGAGATCATCGGAAAGCCTGCGGGCGCGGCGCGATCCATTGCAGACGAAGAGAACGGCCGGGGCGGCTGCGCTCCGCTCGAGCGGCGTTTGGGCGACACGCTCGACGTTACCATCACGGCCGAGGACCTGGAGCAGTTGAAGGCGGAGATGCAGGGATGCCCCCCGTGCCTTGAGTTCATTGAGAGCCTCAAGACCACAGTGAGGCTATGCCACGATTTCGGCGTGGAAGAAGCCCCGGCCCCTTTGACCGAAGAAACCCGGTCCCGGATGGTGGCCGCCTATGAGAAGGTGCTGGCCCGCCGCCACAAAACTCCTTAGCGCGTCCTGCGCCGGCGGCATCGCGCGCCTTCCGCGGCCGGATCGCTTCTCCGCGCTCGACGGCGCCTACGAACCAGGCCGCGGCTTGTATCCGGGGCGCGCCCGGATCTTGAATTTCCTTCCCTGCGAGTCCGGCGCCAATTCCACCGTAATCTCCCGGAATTCCATGTTCGGGTTCACCTGTGGATAGTAGGTGATGGTGTAGGAGTTCCCCAGATCCTCACGGATCGCTTCAAAGGCTTCCACCTGCTTCTGCCAACTCCGCGCGAAATACGCCTGCCCGCCCGTCTTCTCGGCAATGCGCCGGAAAACGTTCGTTGAGATACGGTCCTGGTTGGCCTCCGCCGTGGAAATCACGTAAAGGGGAATTCCTTCTTCCTCGGCCACCCGGCGCACATCGTCGGGGGCCACCATGCTCGCGCTATCCGGGCCGTTCGAGAAAACGATCACCACCTTGCGGCCGGGGACTTTCGCGGCATCGCGCAGCGTGAGCAGCAGGCCGTTGTAGAGGGCGGCATCGTCGCCCACCACGGCGCTGCGTAGGCCCCGGATGGCTTCATTGCGGTTCCGGGTAAGGTTGGTGGCGCGGGAGAGGTTCCGGCTGAACGTGTATATCGCCACCGAATCGGCATCGTCCAGGCCGCGAATGAAATCGGCGACGGCGTCCGACGCATAGACAAAGCCCCGGTACATGTAGTTGGATGTATCGAACAGGACGAACACGTTCGTGCCGGCCAAGGTATCGGCGAACGATTCCGCTCTTCCTGCTGCCGGGGCTGGGCCGGCGGCTCTCACCGGCACGATCGGCTCAAGGCTGCCATCCTGCTTCACCCGCATCGCGGGCAGGTTGCCTTCGGAGAACGTCGCAATCTTCTGAATGATCCCATCCTCAAGAATGCGAAATTCCGATGGCTTCAACCCGTTCACGTAGCGCCCCTTGCCATCGGTGACGGTGAAGGTGAGCACCACCAGATTGGTATCCACCCGGAAGACCGGGTCGGCCTCTTGCGCCCGCGCGGGCATCGCCAATGCGGCGGTGAGGATAAGTCCCAGGAGTAGCTTCGTGTTCATAAGAATCGCCCTGCGATATCGAGTGTGCTGCCGTTCGGTCGCCTTTCGCGCCGCGCCTTCAATTGCCCCCGCCCATCGGCGTGCTTTCCGTGTTCCGGTTTAGTTGGTTCTCGCCCACGCGTCGCATGGAGCGAAGCAGCGCGGGCCAATCTTCCAGATGCGTCGCGAAGATCCCTTCAATCGTTTCGCGAGTCCATTGTGGGATGCGAATGTTCAGTTCCTCGGGCTTCATCTCCAGCCGGTCGGAGATCTCCGCCCAATAGAGCGCGCCGGATTCCCAGGTCTCCGCCATCAGGCGGCTGGAATAGCCCATCATCGTGGGCATCGTGCGCAACCCCAGCAGTTCCGGGCGATAGGAGTGCGTCAGGGCGGGTTTCGGCGAACCGAACAGATCGCTGATCGCATCCATCTTCACCGAAGGATCTCTCTGTTGAAGGCTGCGAATTTCCGCGTAGATGGGAGAATCAAGCGACGCATTCGCGGCCAGCACATTCAGTCCCACCCGGAAGAGTTCGGCCGGCATCAGTTGCTCCATCGCCGCCGCGAGGTCGCGGCGCTGGATGGCCCGCCGCACCTCGGAAACGCGATGCGGGTTAGAGCAGTGGTCCAGCGTATTCATCACCTGCGCGCGCACCGTGGCGTCCACCATCGATTCGGCTAGCAGGCTCTTGCCTGCCCGCTGTAAGAGCGCTACGTAGTGTAACTGTGAAGGGCTCACATTCCACCAGCGGGGCACGGTTGCCGTTACGAGCAACTGGGGAACAAGGTCTCCCCAGATCAGCGCCTGCTCCCGGTCGGGAATCAGGAAATTCTGTTCCGCCTGAGCGAGCGCATACGGCAATTCGCTGAGAGAGCCCATCAGCCGCCCACCGGAAGTGGCGGACCAGCCGACACCAGCCACTTCCGTGGGCGCCCAGCTATAGTCGGAGCCCGGCAGCCCGGAGAAATCGTGATAGCGGACGAACTGGCTGTTGGTGAGAAGAATCTGCCCGCCCGGCGGGGCGTAGTGCGCGTAGTTCAAGCCCACCAGCGTATCCCGCAAATGCGGGGCAAGAACCTCGCGTAGCGCCGACAGCTTCTCCGTCGAATTGGAGTTCTTATCGACTTCAGCCCGCAGCCGCACCTTTCGTTCGTGTTCCACGTGCTGCTCGGAGATGCGGCCAAAGCTCAGCGCATTCTTCTCATCCGTGCTCAAGGAGGCGCGCGCCGATTGGATTCGCCCGATCTGCGCGGTAAGGCGATTCACGAGTGTTGTATCGATCGCTCCTCCGCCTGCCTCGCCCTGCAGTTGGTTGTCTAGAGTGAAAAGATCCGTCAGCGTAAGCAGATTCTGCGCCTCGAGCACGGTGTTGATTGCGCGGGTTTGCTGCGTGAGCACTGTCTGATCGTCGGCGTTCTGCGCTCCTGCCAGCAATTGCACCAGGTGCTTCTGTGGATCGCTTCCGCCCGCCCCGCCGGTTGCGGTCAGGATCGCCTCAACTCCTTTTCTGGCGTTCGCGAAAAGCTGGGCTTCGTTGTCCGGTTTACCCACCGCTTCCAGGATGCTCCGGAACGTGGCGTCGACCGCTGGGCCATGAAGAATTCCATGGCGGGCATAGATCTGCCACAGCCCGAGGAGGCCCTGCAGCGAGCCCACCGTGTCCGCGTGGAGTTCTTCATTGCGAATCTGCTGCGCCGCCAGCGCGGAGGCCACGAACTGGCGGATGGCTTCGTCGCTCAATTCGGGAGATTCGGTCAGCAGGGAATATTGGCTGCGCAGCGTATCGAAATTGTTCAGCAGCAATTGTACGGTGGCGGGCTCCAGCGGACGATCCCGCAGCCGGTCCATCTCGCTGGCTGAAACGAACATCCGTAGCGGCTGGTTCTCCACATAGCTCCGGCTCAACCCGAACAGAGCCGCGATCAATTCGTCGGGGCTCTGCCAGCCGGGAGCGGCTTTGCGAAGCCGTTTATCGCCGACGAATTTCTTATCCGCGAATAATTCCTTCCAGATCGCCAGCGTGCCGGGGATGTGCGGCCGCCCGTCGGCGTTCATCCGCAGCCGGTGGGTGAAGATCAGCATGTCGGTATTGGCGCGGAACACGGGCCGGGCCGGTCCGGGGCTGGTGATCTTCCCTCGCAGCGCTTCATAGAAGCGTTCCATTCGTTCCGGTTCGGTCAGATACTCCTTCGCCGGACCTTCAATGCGGTAAAGCGCGTCGTAATAGCAGGCCAGCCAACCATCGTCCGAGGCGATCAACTTCATGAAGAACTCGGAGGGTTTGCTCACCGGCGATCCCACCAGTTTTTCCCATTTGCTCTGTGCTTTCGCGCCGCCGGGAGTGATAACTTTGCCGTTTTCCACATGGAACATCGCGCCGTAGAAATCGATCACATGAGAGAACGCGCGCAGCTTCTCCAGTTCAATATCCTTGCGGATGATCTCCGCCGTGTTTGTCTCCAGCTTGGCCAGGCTGAGATAGAGCCGGCACAGAGCGGGGTCGGAAAGAAAGACCTGGATCGGAGATTTTTCCTTCTTCGGATCGCTGAGCATCCAGTAATCCGGCCCATAGAGGATCGGGACCTTCGTGGGAGTCACGTCGTAGCTGAAGGGACGGTTCGTTCGTAGCGCCTGCTCCAGATCGGCCAGCGGAAATCCCGAATCCACCGTGATGAACGCCTTGGTCGGGTTGACCGTCTCCAGCACCAGGTCTCCGCCGCACCCCCCGCGCATCCGGTATCCGAGGATTTTAAGCAGTTCGCCCGCCTCTGGGGATTCACACTCCTTCACTTGCAGGGTGTTCCCGCTTCCGGCGAGCTTGGTCAGATCCTCGGCATGCTGCAGGTAGCGGAAAACCAGCCGCAGATACTCGGTCTCCTGCATCCCGCCCTCCGGACCCAACGAACGGTAGCCGGAGATCGAAATGTTCCGCGCGAGGGCGCTCAGCAGCATCTCCGGCGCGACATCCGGCGCGAGGGCCGCCATCCGGGCGAAGGCGGGCAGCGGGCCGGGAATTTCGAGTGTGCCGTAGAGCGGCGGGGCGTTGCCCGATGAGGGCTCGGGAAGGGCTAAATCCGTTCCACCCGCCTGCCGGTATAGGTCAAGGTATTTTTCCGTCTGCTCCGGCTTTCGCTCTTCGATGCTCAGCACCACCAGTCTGCGGAGGGCGGTTTGTTTCTCGTCCGCGCTCCCGTTCGCCGAAAGCAAATCCCAGTAGCGTTGGTAGGCGGCGTAGCGGCCTGGGGCGGCATAGCGATCGAGCAGCGCGGCCAGGCCGCGCGCCGCCGCGGCGTCTTGCGGAATCTTTCCCTCGGATTCCCGCAGGGCGTGAGACGGAGTTTGCGCTTCCGTTTCCCCGGCTGTCTGCCGTGCCTGCTCCCCCGTTCCGGCGCCGTGTAATACGAGCGCCGGTAAAATCAAAATCGCCGCGACGCGAAGGATGGGCTTCATAGCGACCTCTCTTCAACTTCCCAGTGATAAGTTGGCCTATGAACGGTAAAAACTTGGGATCTACTCTACCACCTTTC
>JADLCF010000025.1 GCA_020847315.1 Bryobacterales bacterium
CGCTGGGAATACTTCCCGACGCCCACGCGAGCGGATCGCGGTTTTGAGCGTTACAACGCCGATGACAACAAGATTCACATCGGCGGCGTAGGGGATGTACCGAAGAACCTGGGCATCGATGCGAGCAAGAAGTTGTTCGCGCCGCGGTTCGGCTTTGCTTATCGCGCCGGTTCGAAGACGGTGATTCGGGGTGGCTACGGAATCAGTTGGGATCCGTACTCCCTGGCCCGCGCCTTGCGAACGAATCACCCGGTGCTGACCGAACTGGTGCTGCAGCAACCGAATTCGTTGACCCAGGCGTCCCGGCTGGAGGATGGCATTCCTCCCATTGTTGCGCCTGGACTCGGCAATGGCGTCATCGACATCCCGAACAATGTGTCGTCCCAGACGGTACCGCTCGATTTTCAACGCGGCTACATCCAGAGCTGGAACCTCACGGTACAGCGGTCGCTCGCGGGAGGCTGGGTCGGAGAAGCAAGCTATGTGGCCACGCGTCAGACCCGGCAATTGGGCTATACCAACTTGAACTGGTCTCCCATTGGCGGAGGAAACAACGGCCGTGTGCTCTTCCAGCGCTTCGGACGCAGCGCGGATACCCGGGAAGTGGTTCCGGTGGGCGGCAGCCACTACGATTCGCTGCAGACCCGCTTGCAGCGCCGTTTCTCGAATAACTATTCGCTCAACGCATCCTATACTTTCGGCAAGGCGATCAGCACCTCCGGGTTGGCGCGCAGCGACTCCACGCTCAGCGTGATCATCCCCGAGTATTACTACCTCAACCGTTCGGTTTCCCAGATGGATCGCAGACACAACTTCCAACTCACGAACATTTACCAGTTGCCCTTCGGCAAGGGACAGCGATATTTGAATGGAGATGGTATTGCGTCCGCGGTCTTTGGCGGCTGGCAGACGAACAGCATTGTGAGCCTGATGAGCGGCCGTCCCTTCAGCGTTACATCGAGCGCAACCTCGCTGAACTCTCCCGGAAATACACAGCGGGCAGATCAGATCAAAGCGGAAGTGGAAATTCTGGGCGGCGTTGGCCGCGGCCAGCCCTACTTCGACCCAACGGCCTTCCGGCAGGTGACGGAGCCGCGATTTGGGAATGCCGGCTACTACTCCATGCGTGGCCCCGGCCGCGTGAACTGGGATTTCGGCTTGTTCCGCTTCTTCCAGATCAATGAGCGCGTAAAGATGGAAGCCCGAATAGAAGCATTCAACTTCACGAACACGCCGAAGTTCGGCATGCCTGGAGCGAACGTCAGCAACCTGCAATTCAGCTCCAGCGGCGCAATCAGCAATCTGAACGGCTTCGGAGAAATCACCTCCGCCACCGAAGAACGTCAACTGCAAGCCGGCTTCCGCATCACCTTCTAACGCAACCGGGCCTGCCCGTTCACTCTCGCCAAGCTGGCCTCAAGTGCTTCCCGCACTTCGGGGTCGGCTTGGCTCCATATTTCCCGCAGTTCCTCATACGAGCGCCGCGCGGCGTCCAAATCCCGCAGTTCTTCGTTGCATCGGGCGATACCCAACAACGAGAGGGCTCTCTTGGGGGCGCGGAGCAGCGCAAACTCGAACTGCACCCTGGCTAATCGAGGCTGCCCCAGTTGCAGCAAAATCTCGCCAAACAACTCGTGGGCTGGCTTGTGAGGAAGGGGTGGTCCGAACTCGTAGCTCAGGCTGTCTTCGATTTCCACTGCATTCTTCATCGCGGTCAGGGCCTCCCCGGTCTTCCCGTCCGCCACGGCAAGGAGCGCCTCCAGTTGTCTCGCCATGATGCCGGCCACTTTGGAGTCTCCTGCGTAAACATGCCCGCCATGGTCATGACTCGCGCTTGCATGTGACGCTTCTCCGCCAAGATGACGCATTTCCTCCAGTAACGTTCCAGCCGACGCGCGATCGCCGGAATGCAGGGCGGTGACAGCCGCGGCATAGAGATCGCCAGCCCGCGCGGGTAGGTCAAGCCCCGCGGTGCTTGAGGATCGCGAATACTGGACGCCGGTTTCAATGGAATGGGCGATGCGCATCTGTGTTACGTGGAAGAGTGGAAGCATTGGCGGATTGCCGCCTGCCTCATCCTGTGCTGTTTGAAGAATACGCGTTGCGTCGCTATAACGCCCCTGTTGCAGGTAGGCATAGTGCAGCCACCACATCGCGTGGTAGCCACCCGCATCCAGTGGTTCTCCGCGTCTTGCCGCGCTACGGCGGGAAGCCGCCCACGCGTCTTCATTCGATTTCACGCTCTCATGCCACATGCCGAGCGCGAAAAAAATGTGTGAAGGCATGTGTAACGCATGAGCCGCGTCCGCCGCGACTCTGGCATACACTCGGGCGGCGCGCAAACCAAGCGGCGCATGGATGGGGTCATCGTAGGCATGGATCAGATAGTGCAGCGCTCCGGGATGCTCGGGATTGCTGGAATAGATCTCCTCGGCCAAGGCCGCGGCTTGCATGTACACGCGGAAATCACGGCCGCGGTGGCAGGTGCCGATGAGTGCAAGTGCATAGAATGCGGCTGCCTCGCCGTCATCCGGGTTCGCCTCATGCAGGCGCCGCATGACATCCGCGTAAGCAATGTCGCGCTCTTCCTTTGTCCCTTGGCCGTAGAGCGCTTCCACTGCGCCAAGATATGCCTTCTCCCTGTCCGTGGGTGCTTTGGCCAGGCGATCAGCAGGGGTTTCTGCCAGACGGGATAGAGAACGCCGGGCCGCTTGCGCGTCCTGCGCAAACCAAAGCGGCTCATTGTAGGACATTGCTTCTCCCCATGCGGCCATCGCAAAGCCCGGGTCCAGGCGCCGGGCATCCTGGAAGGCCTCCCGTGCATCGCGGTATTCGAAGCTATGAAGAAAAAGCACTCCGCGGATAAAGTGCGCTTGCGCCTCCCGATGTCCGGATGTGGGGAAAGTTACCTTGCCCAGACCGGCGTTCTGCGATATGCCGGGCGCCACCATAAACAGCCACGCGGCCAATAAACTCAACGGGCCCGCGATGGGGTGAAGACGCCGATTTTGCATTCCTATCGGCTATACTACCTCCGATGGGTTCGCATCCTATAGCGAAACCCTTGTGAGCCCGGGCATATGAGATGGAGCCGCAGGAAAGCGTTGGGTTTTGTTTCGGCGATACCTGCGGCTCTCGCCGCCCTTCCGCTGGAGCCAGGGGAGGAACTGCTTCCTTTCTCCGACTACTCCCCGGAGTTTCGTATCGACGCCCAGGCCCACAACCCCCGCGTGAAGGTTTTTGACCTGCGGCGGCTGGACGACTGGAAGACACCGGCGGAAGAATTCTTCACCTTTCATCAAACCTCGCAGCCCACGCCTCCTGATCTGGCGGATTGGCGGCTGCGCATCACCGGCTTCGTGGAGAATCCCGCGTCTCTGACTTTCGAGGATTTGCGGCGTCTTCCGGTGGTGGAAGCCGCTGTTACCGTCGAGTGCTCCGGCAACAGTGGGCATTCCACGTTGATGAATGGGCTGGTAAGCAATGGGGTGTGGCGCGGATATTCCTTGTCCTCGCTACTCCGTACCTGCGGGGTGAAGCAGGAAGCTCGCGAGGTCGTCTTCTTCGGCGCCGATACCGAACGTGAAGGCAAGTGGCCCGCGAGCGGAAAGCAATTCTCCGTTCCGCACGGCCGCAGCCTTTTCGTGCAGGACGCCCTCGATGAGAAGGTGATGCTGACGACGCATCTGAATGGAGCGCCTCTCTCTCAAGCCCAGGGCTTCCCGTTGCGATTGATCGTGCCGGGCTGGTACGGCATGACGCAAGTAAAATGGCTGCATCAGATCGTCGTGCTCGATCGCCGCTACGAAGGCCAGCACATGGCGCGCAATTACCATTCGGTGCGGCAATCGGAGGATTCCGAGGCGCCCCTTGTGCTGGAGACGTCCATCAGCCGTGCCAGGCTGAAGTCCGTCGTGGCAAGGGTGACGCGCAAGTCGGGATCGGGCCAGCATGCCTACACGATCTCCGGGGCTGCATGGGGTGGCGTGCATCCCGTGGCGAGGGTGGAGGTGCGGGTCAATGAACGGGCTTGGCGCACGGCGGAAATCCATGCCAGCGGGGGAGAGTATGCCTGGAGCTTGTGGCGGCTTCCATGGCCGGAAGCCGTCGCGGGCACGCACACCATCGTGTCGCGGGCAATCGATGCGGAGGGAAATATGCAGCCGGCGAGGGAGGAACGGGGCCAAACCCAACTCAGCGCGAGGGAAGACAATTCGCAGTGGCCACGGCGGATCGTAATTTCGTGACACGCGCGGTTTACAAGCGCCGAAGACAATCGTGGATGGCGGGATCGAATTGGTGTTAAAAGTGATACGGGAGCAATTGTGACGGCATGATCGTAGGTTTCATTGGACTTGGCTTGCTCGGAACGGCGCTCGCCACAAGGCTGGCGCATGCTGGATTCCCGCTCTGCGGGTATGACCCGGACCCGAG
>JADLCF010000026.1 GCA_020847315.1 Bryobacterales bacterium
CCTGCTCCTGTAAGCCGGCTCCGAAGGGCCCTCCTTCATCTCTGATACAGCATCGCGTCCCCGAAGGAACGCGTTCTTGACACAACCCCGCACAGATCCGTACGGGCGCTGCTAACGCATACGGCTCCTAGCTTGGAGGTTTGGCGTCAAGACGCACTTGCGGATATGGATGCGGAATTGCTGGTAGGGGGATGTAGCGCGCGATCAGTCGTTGCTTCCGCTCGGCTGCCAGGCGCCCTCGCTGGCTGCGTCTTGCGAGAGCATGCCGCCAGTAGCCCATCAGCCGTTCCCGGAAGGGATTCAGGCTGGCCCGGTTCCCCGGCGTCCGTGGCAGCTATCGTAACCCCGGTGCGCTCTCAACCTCGCGTTGACGATGGCGAGGGCGGCGGAATAGGATGAGAGCCGGGAATGCGCGGGAGACGACGATGATACGGCGCTTGGCGGGTTGGGGGCTGTGCGTACTGGCACTGGCCGCTCTTGCCATGCCATGGCGCGCATCGGCGCATGCTCCCTCGGCCGACCTGGGGCGAGTGGCGCGGGTGATCGCGCCGGACGGCGCGGAGACCGTGACCGGCTACGATGGCGCGATCGTGACGGTCACCGACCCGGCTGGGGCCAAGCGGCAAACGACCCCGGACGCGCTGGGGCGAATCGTGGAGGTGGTGGAAGCTCCCGGCGCGCAGGGGTATCTCACCAACTACGCGTACGACGCGCGAGGGAACTTGCAGCAGGTGACGCAGGGTTCGCAGACCAGGACGTTCGCGTACGACACGCTGGGCCGGCTGGTTTCGGCGACCAACCCGGAGAGCGGGAAGACGTGCTACGGAGAGATGGTTTCGGGCTTGTGTCAGGCGCGTTACGACGGCAACGGAAATCTGCTCAAGAAAACCGATGCGAGGGGCGTCGTCACCACGATGGGCTATGACGCGCTCAACCGGGCGACGTCGAAGAGCTTCAGCAACGGCGATAGCGCCGTCAGCTTCGTATACGACGCGAATCAGGCGATCGCGGGCGTTTCCACGGAGAACCGGCCCGTGGGGAGGCTGGTTAGCGTATCGAACGCGGCCGGGGCGACGGTGTACCGCTGGGACGGGATGGGGCGGCCGCTGGCCAGCCGGCAGACGCCGGCGGGAAGCGTTCCCTACGTCTTCGAGTACGCGCACAAGCCGGCCGGGCTGGCGTCGATGACCTACCCGTCGGGGCGGCGGGTGGAATGGAGCTATGACGAAGCCGGACGGACCCATTCGGTGACCGGCTTGAAGGCCGGCAACGCGACGAATTATCTCACTGGAGCGACCTACGCGCCGCACGGCGGGCTCGCGGAATTCCAGTTCGGAGGGGTCAAGATAGAGCAGATCTGCTACAACAACCGGATGCAGCCCGTCGGGATCCGGGTGGGCGCGAACCCGACGGCGGGGTGCGCCGGCGCAGGCGGGGATCTGCTCCACCTCACCCTTGGCTATGGCGCTGCGAACAACAACGGCAACGTGCGGACGCAAGTCATCCAGGCGCCCGGCGGAAACTTCGCCCAGACGTACAATTACGATCCACTCAATCGCTTGTGCAGCGTGCGCGAAGTGCAAGCCACGACCCCTTGGGGTCCGCACGCCTGCGGCGACATGCAGGGTCTGTTCGGCGGCGAAGCATGGCGGCAAACGTTCGGCTTCGACCAATTCGGGAACCAGTGGGTGGCGCAACATCTGGGGGCGAGCATGCCCTACAGCGGGCTCCGCCCCACGCAGCAATCGAACATCAACGCGGCGAACAACCGTCTGGCCGAAGTGGCCAACCAAATCGCGTTCGACGCGGCTGGATACCAAACCCGCCACGGCGGCTGGACGCTCGTCCACGACGCGGAAGGCCGCATCAAAACGGCCACCCCATCGAGCGGCAGCGCCGCCAGTTACGAATACGACGGCGAAGGGCGGCGGGTGAAGAAGACGGTGGGCTCAACGTCGACCTGGTTCGTGTACAACGCAATGGGCGAGTTGGCGGCGGAGTATCTGGCTTCGGCTCCTTCGGGCGCGGCGGCGACGCATTACGTGACGACGGATCATTTGGGCTCCACGCGGCTGGTGACGGATGCGGCTGGCAACGTGGTGAGTCGGCACGATTATTTGCCCTTCGGGGAGGAGATCCCGGCCGGCATGGGCGGACGAACGGCGGCGATGGGGTATGTAGCCAATGCCGCGCTGACGCAGCGGTTTACCGGCAAGGAACGGGATGCGGAGACGGGGCTGGACTTTTTCCTCGCCCGCTACATGTCTAGTGTGCAGGGCCGCTTCACATCACCGGACAAACCGTTCGCGGATCAGACGCCGTTTGATCCGCAGAGCTGGAATCTGTACAGCTATACGCGAAACAACCCGCTGAAGTACATTGATCGCACCGGTGAGGCGATCGAAACTCTTTGGGATGCCCTGAATATCGGTATTGGCGTCACGTCGTTCGTCGACAATGTTCAGACGGGGAATTACGGAGCCGCAGCTCTTGATGCTTTGGGAGTCGTAGTGGACTCGGCCGCGGCGGTGGTGCCCCTTATTCCAGGTGGTGCGGGTGCCGGTATCAAAGCGGTTCGCGCTGCGGATAGAGTCGCGGACGCCGCCGATCTGGCCACTACATCCAATCGGATCGACAATGCCGTTGACGCAAGCGGGACTACAGCTAGCCTTGTTACGGACACAGCCCAGGGCAAGATTGCGCAAGGCGCAGCGAACCCAAAAGTGAAGGAGGCGCTTGCAAGAGGCCAAGAGGCGCATAAGCAAGCAAACTACGGGCCTGGTTTTAAGAAAGAGGTCACGCTACCTTCTGGGAAGCGCATGGACGCCTACAACAAGACAGACAAGCGTGTGGTGGAGCTTAAGCCGGCGAATCCGCGAGCAGTCAATCGTGGCGAGAAGCAAGTTAAGCAATACTGCAAGGAATGTGACGACGTATACGGCCCGGGCCACACGGGCGAAGTGCGGACCTACAGATGAGGCCAACGGTAATGGAGTTTCGCAGGATTGTATGGCCGGGAGGCTTTTCGCTGGAGATCCCTGAGCAGTGGACGAGTTCTGAGGAAGAGGGCGTTGTCATCTGCTATGACCCGGAGTGCGGAGTCGGTGCAGTGCAGGTCTCGCTCTTCGCGCGGACGCCATCTGGTGCAGTTACGAGAAGGCAGGCTCAAGACGTGACGTTACGATTCGCAGCGAACAGAAGCTGGAGCCTTTTGGAAGATGACATTTCCGAGGTTGAGGCCGCAAGCGGCATCATCACTCAGTTCGAGTATGAGGACATCGAGCAAGGAAGCTATTGGCGAGTCGTGCATGTCCTTTCCTCAACAAGGATGGCGCTCTTGACCTATACGTGTGCCCTTGAGGATGTTAGCGTGGAAGGCGAACTAGCGGGGCATCTTTTGAGCAGCTTCGCTTGGGAACAGCGGCTCTCGTGATCAGCCGCGACAGGACTACACTGACCAGTTCGGGCGTAGTGTCGGGATCCGGAGACAGCACTGGCCCATGAACCGTTGATTCAACCCCGATCATGAAAATGGACGGTCAATGACCCACTCTAGAAATTTAGAAATTCGCCATCAAATTCGCCATCAGGCAACTTAATTCCCATTTGGAATTCACCATCGGGCAACGCCCGTTTTCGGCGCAATTCCAACGTCGGTACAACCCACGATCACGCCCAAGCAAAAGAAAGTGCTGCTCCCGCCGGAAGCAACCAACTTCAACCCTTGCAATCACTTCCAAGCCCAGAAAGCCGCGCGAAGCC
>JADLCF010000027.1 GCA_020847315.1 Bryobacterales bacterium
ACAGTTCAGTTTGCCTTGCGGAGATGGCGGAATTGGCAGACGCGCTAGCTTGAGGTGCTAGTGGGGAGACCCGTGCAGGTTCAAGTCCTGTTCTCCGCACCAATTCATTCCGGCGCTTTCAGCGCTCAAAAAAGCCCCATTCCGTGGGGCTTTTTGGTTTTGCACGAGGGCTCTCGTCAGCCCGCGCTACGCCAACCGCCGCCGGTGAGCGAGAAGTTCTCGCCAAGGTAGACGCGCCGCACTTCGGGATCGCGGCCCAGGGCATCGGGTGTGCCGGCGCGGAAAATACGGCCCTCGTTGATGATGTAGGCCCGGTCCGTTACGGCCAGCGTCACGGCGACGTTGTGATCGGTAATCAGGATCCCAATACCGCTGCGCTTCAGCTCAAAGATGATGTCCTGCAGTTCCGCCACTTGAATGGGGTCGATTCCGGAGAAGGGTTCGTCAAGCAGCAGGAAGTGCGGGTCGATCACGAGGGAGCGCGCGATTTCCACGCGGCGTCGCTCCCCGCCGGAGAGCATATAGCCCCGGCTCTTGCGCACGCGCTCCAGGCCCATCTGCTCGAGGAGCCGTTCCATCCGGGTCTCGCGCTCATCCCGGCGCAGCGGCAGCGTCTCCAGAATCGCCTTCAGGTTTTGTTCCACCGTCAGCTTTCGGAAGACAGAGGGTTCCTGCGGCAGATAGCTGATCCCCCGGCGCGCCCGCTGATACATCGGCAGATCCGTGATGTCTTCACCGTCGAGCAATACCTGGCCGGAATCGGGAGTCACCAGCCCCACGATCATATAGAACGACGTTGTCTTGCCCGCCCCGTTCGGGCCGAGCAACCCCACCACTTCACCTCGCTCCATGGAAATGGAGAGATCATGCACCACGCGGCGGCGTTGATAGGTCTTCGAGATTTCGATGGCCTGAAGTTGTTGCATGGCTACTTGCGGCGGATCACACTGACAGCCGGAGCGGCATCGCCGCTTTCCACAACCAACCGGTCTTCGTTCGAGAAATACGTGAGCCGGCGGCCTCGCGTGGCCCCCTCCTTCCGGTCGTCAAAGAAGGGCTCCCCTCCGTAAAGAACCATCTTCTCATCCGAGGGGTAATATTCGGCATGCTCTCCCCCGCCGCGGCGGATATTTCCAGGCTCCTGAATCAAGATGCGCGAATTCCCATCCGCGAAGGCCTTCTCGAGTTCCGTATCGCCGGAATCGGTCTCCTTCAGGTACATGCGCATGCTGTCGGCATCCACGGAAAGCCCCGCGCGCCGCATCCGGACGCGGCCGTCGTATCGCGCAACCTTATCGGAATCCCGATAGCGCATTTTCGCGGAGTTGATGAGCGTATAGATCCTTGGCGCGGAGGACTTGGGCTTGGCCGACGCTGCCTTCGCCGCTTCAACGGGCTTAACGGCTTCAGCGGAAGTGGGGCTCTTCGCAGGCTGCTTCCGCTCCTCGATCTGGGAAAACACATTGCCCTCGCCTTCGATCGTCTTCGCATCGCGATCGATCACGGCGGCATCCGCATGCAGACGGTTCGCCCCCTGCCATAGCCGGGCGCTGCCTTCATAGCGAATCCACTGGTTCCCGTTCCGCGTCGTCATGCGGGCGGCGGTGGCTTGCAGCGTTTCGGATCCACCCGGAAGCCCGAATTCGTTCGATTTCGCCGTCTTGCCTTGCTTCGGCTCCGGCTTTTGCGTCGAAATCACGTGGCCTTCGGCCACAAGATCTCCGCTCGGCTCCACGGTACGAATGCGGCCCGCCTGCAGAGAGCCGGCGGCATCCCACAATCGCGCCTTCCCTTCGAGCAGATTGTACTTCTCCGTTTGCTGGAGCATCGCCGCATCGGCCATCCCCCGCCGCGCGCCCTCGGTAAACTCGAAACTCCCCGCTTGCCTCATCCATTGCATCTCGCCCGTCTTCGCATCGAATCGCGCTTCGAGGGTTTCAGACTGGGTGAGGAGCGGCGCGGGCATGGGCAGTTTCCGCTTTTGCGCATTGGCGGCCGCAGCGGCCGAGGGTTGGGATTCCGTTCTTACCTTCGTGGCTTCGAAATGCTCCAGGGCATTTTCCGCGCCATAGCGCGCCACCATCCGGTCCGCGAATAACTTGCGCTCCCGCTGAGCCTCATTGGCCGGAAGGAACACAAGACTGCCGGGCGCATGGGTCAGCATGCTTTCGATTTCGGCGCCGCCCGGCCGCATCCTGAGCTCCACCACATCCGCTTCCAGCACCCGCCGCGGGACGGTGGCCGCGCTCTTGGCGAGTGGAATCGATCGCAGCGTGGCGCCGCCATGGGCGAAAGATTTCTCCAATTCCGGATCTTGGGCGCCCTCCCGGAAGTACAGGTTCATCCGTCTCGAACGCACCTCGTTCCGCGAAGTCGCCGTGATCGCATCGAGCCGGCTGCGCCCATCGCCATAAATCTCGGCGAGGGTGCCATCTCCCCGGTACTTCATTTCGGCGAACTCCGCCCCGAATGCCAGTTCCCGGTTCGGATAGCGATCCGCGCCGGAAACGTTCCGAGCCTCAACCCGGTGGATCTCCCCATTCTTCAATTCGATGGTGGCATTCCCGGCGTCCATCGCAAGATTGCGCCGCTCCATCCGTGTCGGCCCGGTCAGTTCAATTTTCGAATAGACTTCGAGATAGATCGCATGGGCTGCCCACACCGTGGTGGGCGCCGCTGCTCCTTCTTTCATGAGCGTGATGCGCACATCCTTCTCTAGCGTTACTTCCTTCGCCTGCGGGCTGTAAAGAGCCCCCACCGCATCGCCGGAACCCTCCGCGAATTGAAAAAAGGTCTTCTCGGCGGTTTGAGCCTTGCCGGTCTCAGTTTCAAAGTGGACTTTCGACGACCGGATCGTCATGGGCCTCTCCGGCATCGGGCGCCCATCGTTGGGGATCCGCATGACGATCTCCACTTCCCCCTCGGAGTACATCGTCTTCGACCGAATGTCGACGTCCGCGCGCTTGCTCTTCACCAGATCGTACGTGCTGGGATCTCCGCCAAAGATTTTGAGGTCCACATCGACGAGTTCCAGACGCGACGGATTCTGGATCATCCGGTATTCGCGGGCGGAAATCTCCACCATGGGTTTGCCATCGACGTTGTGGGTCCACTGCCACCGGTCCGCGGTTCCCGCTACCCCTTGAGGCAGAGGTTCCGGGGGCGGAGTCGCGCTGGAGGCTGCCTTCTGCCGCTGGTTGTAATAGATGACGCCGGTGCTGAAAGAGAGGACGAGGAAGAGGAAGGCGATCAGGCGCCTGAGCCTGCGCATGCTGCTCTCAGAATAGCATTCACGATCGCCCCACTTCGCAACGGCGTACTCGAAAAAGCGATCACGGTTGTGCGTATTCGCCGGTGGGGCTCGCGAGAGGCTTGGTTCCTCGAATGAACGCGCTCAGGAATCGCCCATCCACTTCATCGCGCATGGCTTCGACATCCAGGCCATTCTCTTCGAGAAACGCTTTCGCATCCTCCACGCGGTAGATGCGCGTCGGCTCTAAATCTACCTCTTCGAAGCCCGCCGCGCGGAGTTTCGCCGCGTAGTCTTCGATCTCGAGCGCGCCAGCGACGCACCCCACCCATAGCATCACCTGCTTCCGGATCTCCTCGTGCATCTCGCCGCGAGTAACGACATCGGAAACGGCGAACCGGCCGCCTGGCTTGAGCACGCGGAATGCCTCGCGCAAAACCGCATCCTTGTCCGCGGCGAGATTGATCACGCAGTTCGAGATAATGACATCCACATGGTTATCCGGGAGTGGAATGTGCTCGATGTCGCCATTCAGAAACTCGACGTTCGACGCGCCAGCCTCGCGCTGATTCTCCCGGGCAAGCGCCAGCATCTCGTCCGTCATGTCCAGCCCGTAAGCCTTGCCTGTGGGGCCCACCCGCTTCGCGGAAAGCAGCACATCGATCCCTCCGCCGGAGCCCAGATCCAAGACCACTTCCCCCAGCTTCAACTCGGCAAGCGCCGTCGGATTACCGCAGCCCAGGGAGGCAAGCACAGCCTTCTCCGGCAGTTCCGCCTGAGTGACCGCGTCGTAGAGGTTGCGTGTAATCGGGTCTGCGTAACGCGTCACTTGGTCATCACCGCAGCAGCGGGTCCTGGCCGGCGCCGCCTCGACGCCACAGCAAGGCGTGCTCTGCTTCAACGATGGCGTGCCGGAAACGGGCTCCCCGCAACAGGGCGTGTTCGTTTTCAAGGAAGCACCGGCAACACTTGGCTCCTCACAGCAGGAGGCGCTCGTTCCGCTGCGCACCCGCCGCGCCTCTTCGGCATATTTCTCTCTCACCGCATCTTTAATGGCTTCGCTCGTCATGGCCGTTTCTTATCCTTTCGTCGTGACGTGAGGGGCGCTCGCAACGCAGCATTGAACGTCGCCGCAAGTACTTGTCCCGCTACCGGTCTTGGCCTGCCGGCGGCATAGTTCCTCGGGATCCGTCGCCAGAATTTCGTTCAACGCCGCCCGGTCCCGTTTCCACTGCGCGTCCACGGTCCATTGCTCGCGCAAGCCTTCGACGAGCGCGCGCACGGGAGGCGCCGCGAACTCCGTGGAGAGCCGGTAGTAAATCCACCGGCCATCCTTGCGCGATTCGACGAGATCGGCTTGCCGCAAGATGGACATGTGCTTGGAAACGGTGGATGGCGCCAACTGCAGCAGTTCCGTAATCTGGCAAACGCAGAGTTCCTGCCCGCCACAAGCCAGAACCGCCCGCAGACGATTCTCATCGCTCAACGCTTTCAAAGCCGCTAATGTATCCCGGAGGCTCACTAGCTATATTTCGCCATATAACGAAATAATATGCAAGAAAAATCGCTACGACTCCGCGTTTTGCGCCATGCCCCCGGCGCCGGCGGGACGCAAGGGGGCGCGCCATAGGGGCAAGGCGGCTCCCTCGCTACCGGGTTCCTTCCAGCGGCCTCGCGTTACGAAATCGCCGGATCTTCGAGATACGTGTAGCCTTGCAGCCCGTCCTCATAGAATCGAAGCAATCGCCCGGACTCCTCGTACCCGATCATTCCCAGGCGGACGGCCTGTTCCACATCGCGCCGGAATTTCGCGCTCAAGGCGTCGGTCTTGAACTGAACGTAATCGAGCACCTCTCGCACCGTATCGCCCTTCACCAGCGTGTCGAGCACCGCTTCGCCATACTCGTCAATCGAAACATGCACCGCGTTGGTGTCCCCAAAGAGGTTGTGCAAGTCTCCGAGAATCTCCTGGTAGGCCCCCACCAGGAACGCCCCCAGGTAATACGGCTCCTCGTTGTAGCGGTGCAGGGGGAGCGTCTTCTTCACGTCGCGCCGGTCGATAAACTGGTCGATCTTTCCGTCGGAATCGCAGGAAATGTCGCCGAGAATCCCCCGCTCGGTGGGCTCTTCATCCAGCCGGTGGATGGGCATGATCGGGAAAAGCTGCTTGATCGCCCAGCTATCGGGCATGCTCTGGAATAGAGAGAAATTGCAGAAATAGGTATCGGAGAGCAATTCCTCCAGGTTCTCCATTTCTTCCGGCAGATAGTCGAGATCCTTCACAATCCGGGCCACGCGCTTGGTGATCGCCCAATAGAGGTTCTCGGCCATGGCGCGCTGCTCCAGCGCGAGATAGCCCAGGCTGAACAGATTCAATGCCTGATCAAGGGAATCGTTGGCATCGTGATAGGCTTCCCGGACGTTCTTCACGCTCAACGTGCGGTACGTTTCGAGCAGATCGACGAGCGGTTGCACTGCGTCCTCCGGCAGGGAAGTCGGAATGGAGGATTCCCCCAGCCCGCCCACTCCCACGACGTTAAAAATCAGCGCGCTGTGATGGGCCACCACGGCCCGGCCGCTCTCGGAGATGATCGTCGGATGCGGCACTTCCGCCTCATCGCAGACGCTCTGCACGTGAGCGACGACGTCATTCGCATATTCCTGCAGGGAGTAGTTGACGCTCGATTCAAAATCGGTCTGCGAGCCGTCGTAATCGACACCGAGTCCGCCGCCCACGTCGAGATACTTGAGGCCGCCGCCCTGTTTGACAAGTTCCGAATAGATCCGCGCGGCTTCATTCACCGCCACTTTCACGTGCCGGATATTCGTAATCTGGCTGCCCAGGTGGAAATGCAACAGATTGAGGCAATGCTCCATCCCCAGGGACTTCAGCTTCTCGAAAGCGTGCAGCACCTCGCTCACCGTCAAGCCGAACTTGGAGCGGAAGCCGCCACTCGCGCGCCAGCGCCCCGAACCCCGCGCGGCCAGCTTCAGCCGCAGACCGATCGAGGGTGTAACCCCCACCTTCTCTGCGTACTTCAGGATCAGATCCAGTTCCGAGAACTTCTCCACGATCGGGATGACATTGCGGCCGATCTTCTTGGCCAGCATCGCCATCTCGATGTATTCGTCGTCTTTGAAACCGTTACAGAGAATGGGCGTATCGTTATCGGAGACGCCGAGCACGGCCAGCAGTTCCGGCTTCGAACCGGCCTCCAGGCCGAAGCCGTACGGCTTCCCGTAGTGGTAGACTTCTTCCACCACCTGCCGCTGCTGGTTCACCTTGATCGGGAAAACACAGGCATAGCCGCCCTTATATCCGAACTCGTTGATCGAGTTCTCAAAGGCTTCCTGAATCTCACGCAGCCGATGGCCAAGGATTTCCGTGAACCGCAGCAGGATGGGTAGACTGATGCCGCGCAATTGAAGCCGGTCCACCAATTGTTTGATGTCAATGAAGCGGATAGGGTCTTTCTCGGGATGAACCAGCAGGTTGCCGTTCTTCCCCACCGAGAAATACCCGTTGCCCCACCGGGATACATCGTACAGTTCGTTCGCCGCAAAAACGGACCACCGGTCAGAGCCATCCAACCGGGTTGCTTCTTCAAATCCCTTAACGGCCAATTTCGGTCATTCCCCTCCAATCCTTGATTCTCCGACGAATGGCCGGGGTCCACAAGGACGCCGCGCAATTATTGTCCGCACGCCAATCCGCGAGGTTCTCTGGCCGCCAAATAATCGGCCTTGTATCCCGGCGCGGCTTCCGCTACTCTAGCAAAGAAAAGGCGAAGCGCAAGAAATTATGAATCTCTCCCTGGGCTTTCCTGAATTCGACGAGGCGGGGATTCCCGAGCCCATCCGCAAGAGGAGCGAAGGCCTGGATGGCGCCGTCACGCGGTTCGAGGCTCTGCACAATGAGGGGCACCCCTCCATCCGGGCCGTCCACCGCCAAGCCGCTTCCGAGGGAAGCTACGTTCCCCTCCCGGAGTCTCTCCCCGCCGGGATAACCGCCGCGCTCCAACGCCGGGGTGTCGGCCGCCTTTATTCGCACCAGGGCCAGGCCCACCAACACACGCGTGAGGGGCGGAACGTCACCATCGTCACGCCCACGGCCAGCGGCAAGACCCTCTGCTACAACTTGCCCATTCTCGAAACCATGCTGGCCACTCCGTCGGCCCGCGCACTCTATCTCTTCCCCACCAAGGCCCTCGCCGAAGACCAGCTTCACGAACTGCACGGGTTGATCGAAGAATGCGGCAGCGATCTGAAAGTTTTCACTTACGATGGCGACACCCCACAGGATGCCCGCCGCGCCATCCGGGAGCGGGCGAATGTTGTCCTTACCAACCCGGATATGCTGCACACCGGCATCCTGCCGCACCACACCAAGTGGGCAAAGCTCTTCGAGAATCTGCGCTATGTGGTGATCGATGAACTCCATTCCTACCGCGGCGTCTATGGGAGCCACCTCGCGAACCTAATGCGCCGATTGCAGCGTATTTGCCGTTTTTACGGAACGAAGCCACAATTCATCTGCTGCTCCGCTACCATCGCGAATCCCAGGGAACTGGCGGAAGCGCTCACGGAGCAGCCGTTCGAACTGGTGAGCGAGAACGGCGCACCGGCCGGCGAGAAGTTCTTTGTTTTCTATAATCCTCCGGTGGTCAATCAGCAACTGGGCATCCGCCGCGGTTATCTGGCGGAGAGCAAACGGGTGGCCCAGGACCTCATCGAGCGCCATCTGCAGACGCTTGTTTTCACCAACAACCGCCTGGCCACCGAGGTGCTCACCAAGTACCTCAAGGATGCAAATGAACGCGGTCCTTTGCCGGAGACGGCGGTGCGGGGGTATCGGGGCGGTTACCTTCCCAAAGAGCGCCGGGCTATTGAGAAAGCACTCCGCGAGGGTGAGATCCGGGCGGTGGTCGCCACCAACGCGCTCGAATTGGGCATCGATATCGGCTCGCTCGATGCCGTCGTTCTGGCCGGTTACCCCGGCACGATCGCTTCCACCTGGCAGCGCGTGGGCCGCGCCGGCCGGCGGCAATCCGCTTCCATCGCCATCATGGTGGCCTCCAGCGCGCCAATGGACCAGTTCATCATAGAGCACCCGGAGTATTTCTTCGGCAGTTCCCCGGAGCGGGCCAGCGTGAATCCGGACAACCTCGAAATTCTTCTGAGCCATCTAAAGTGCGCAATCTTCGAATTGCCCGTCAAGCGGGACGAGACCTTCGGCCCGCACGATGCCGGTGAGCTTTGTGAGTTTTTGAAAGAATTTGGTTTCATACATCCGTCGGGCGACGCCTGGCACTGGATCTCAGACACCTACCCGGCGGATTCCATCAGCCTTCGGGCCATCACAAGCGATAATTTCGTGGTGATCGACACCACCCGGGAAGCGCGGGTGGTCGCCGAGGTCGATTTCCCTTCGGCGCTCACCACCCTGCACGAGAAGGCGATCTATCTCCACGAAGCCCGCCAATACCAAGTGGAGCGCTTCGATTACGATGGCCGCAAGGCCTACGTCCGCGCGGTGGAATGCGACTACTTCACGGATGCCATCGACTACACACAGGTTCGCTCGATTGAGGAATTTGCCGCCCGCCCCATTCAGTTCGCCCATGTGAAGCACGGCGAAGCGCGCGTGAACCGGCAGATCGTCGGCTTCAAGAAGATCAAGTTCTACACGATGGAGAATATCGGCGCCGGCCACCTCTCCATGCCCGAACAGGAAATGCACACCACCGCCTGGTGGCTGCATCTGACGGAGCGTTTCCTCGCCCAATTCGCCGATCTCACGCCGCTGGAGAAACAAAATGGCTTGACCGGCCTCGGCAACGCTCTTCGCACCGTCGCCGCCTTCCTGCTGATGTGCGACCCGCGCGATCTCGGCCTGGCTTACTCCGATGAACCGCTCACGGAAGGCGCGCGCATCGAGCCGAACCTCTACCTCTACGACGCCTACCCCGGCGGTATCGGCTTGAGCGAACCGCTCTACCGCGCCACCAACACCCTGCTCGCGAACGCGCTCGAGCTGATGCGGGCCTGCCATTGCGACTCGGGCTGCCCTTCCTGCGTGGGGCCGGTGGGTGAGGTTGGAGACCAGGGAAAGGCCGTCGCCATCCGCTTCGCCGAAGCGCTCATCAGCAATCAACGCACGCCTGAAGAGCCTCCGTTCTAGGCTGCTTCCGTTTTTGGGGAGCAGGTCACCCTGGCACATTGAACAGAAGAGAATCGCCCCCAGCCTGCCAAGACCAGAGCCGAGAGTCCCCGCTTTTCCGCGGAACTACCGACTGTCAATTGCCATAACCGCGAGCGGCGTACTCTTCGATCATTCGTGCGTAGACGGCTCTCCAGCCCTGTTCAATCTCCGCTCTAGGCACGCCGCCCGGCCAGATGCTGATGTAGGTATAGGTCAGAGGCTCCGATTCGGAGAGATTGACGACGTAGTGCTCGGTGGCTTGCGGAATAGACGCAACAGCGGGCGCCGTGATCCGCCGGCGCTCGAGGGTGACAACCGGCGCCGCGAGAAAATTCTCAGCCGTACCCCGATAGCTCGCTTCGGACATATCTCGGATATCGGCTGGGCAGCGGTCTTTCTATGCTCGCCCGCTGCGCGTTTCATCACCGGCGCGGTGCTTCCGGTGGATGGCGGAGGAAGCGTAGGCTTTTGATGTGCATGCCGCACTTCATTCCAGCCGACGCTTTCCATGAGAAGCATAACGGGAAGCCGTCTGCGCTTCGAATGCAGCAGGGGTTAGCAATCTGCCGATTCGCTCCCTGTTCTGAGGAAGAGCGCGTGGGAACTTGCGTGAGCTCGCTATTCTGGTTTCCGCCGGGGGCAGGCTGAGCGGCCATCCTCCCCGGGGCGAACAGGTCCTAACAGGGCCGGGCGCCGATGCAACTCAAGTAAGATACATCTGACCGGCGAGCGTTCCGCCGCTGTTCCCTGTTCGCGACACATTCTTCCCCACGAGCGCCCGGATTCGTCTGGAGCGCAAGGAGCATTTATCTTGATTCGGCTTTGCCTCGCTTTCCTCGTCTGCCCGCTTTTCCTCGGGCTGGCTCAAAGTCCCCGGCAGTCCCCGGTGGGCCTTGACCTCGCGATGCCACGAGATTATGTGGCTCTCCGCGCGTCGAGCAACAATGCCAACCGGGCCAGCAATGACGATTGCAAGCGTCCTGTTCCCGGCGAGACCGTCGTTCTGGCGGATCTCGAAGGGCCTGGAGTAATCAGCCATATCTGGCTCACCATCGCCGCCAAGGAATACGGATGGCCGCGGCTGCTGCGCTTGCGCGTCTACTACGATGGCAGCAGCACGCCGAGCATCGATGCGCCGGTGGGGGACTTCTTCGGCGCCGGCCTCGGCCAGGAGCGGAATGTGAACTCCCTGATGGTCCGGAACAGTTCGAGCGGCCGCTCCCGCAACAGCTATTGGCCGATGCCGTTCCGCAAGTCCGTTCGAATCACGGTCACCAACGAAGGCCGCCTGCGCGTGCCGAACCTCTACTATCACGTCGATTGGCGAAAGGTGAAGCAATTACCTCCGGACATCCTCTACTTGCACGCCTGGTATCGCCAGGAACTCCCCACGAAGTTGGGCAAGCACTACGAGATTTTGAATGTTCAAGGCAAGGGGACCTATGTGGGTACGGTGTTCAGCGTGGTCCAAAACCAGCCTGGCTGGTTTGGCGAGGGCGACGAATATTTCTATGTGGATGGCGCGGCAGAACCCGGCATCGAAGGGACTGGCACGGAAGATTACTTCAACGATGCCTGGACCTTCCGCGTATCCGAGGGGCTCTACACCGGCGTGACGATCGCGGAAGGCACGGGGCTCGGCGCGCGGATGAGCGCCTACCGGTGGCATGTGCAGGATCCAGTGCCATTTACGAAATCGCTGAGGCTCGAAATCGAGCACGCGGGCTGGACCTATAACACCGACGGCAGTGTTCGCTCCGGATTCGAGGAGCGGGAGGATTTGTTCAGTTCGGTTGCCTTCTGGTACCAACAGGGGATCGCCACGGGGCTTGAGGAACCTCCATTCGGCCCGTTGCGGTTGCCGCACGGAAACGCCCGGCAGATCGAAGTGGAAAAAGCGATCACGCAGGCGCGGGCCGAGGGCGGACGAATAGAAGTACAGAAAGAGGTCTTCTGGGGGCGCGACCTGCTCTTCTTTGCCGCCGAGGGACCGGGATCAAAATTGCATATTCCGTTTGAGGTCTCCGAAGAAGGCGATTATGAGATCCTCGCGCAGATCGCGCACAGCTCAGACTACGGGACATACGAAGTGCTTCTGGATGGAAAACCGCTGGTCTCGGATGTCGCGCTGGAACACGAACCAGGGGCGAACCTGGGAGGCGCGGGAAGCCTTGACGCCTATTACACGGAAATCTATGTGGCCGAGGATCACATGCTGGGATGGAAGAAGCTATCCCAGGGCCCGCATGTGCTGACGCTGGTCTGTACAGGCAAGAACCAGGCATCGAGCGGGTACAACATCGGCGTGGATACGTTGATCCTCTCCCGGCTGGGCAAGCGGGAGCAAGCCGGGGGCACGCGAGCCTCCGCCATGCGAAGCTCCAGCGACGCGCGCGAACTGCAAGCTGCGCTCCGCGACGAGGATGCCTGGGTGCGCTGGGCCGCCGCATGGAATCTGACACAGAGGCCAAACGCGGCGGCGGAATCCGCCGCGCACCTCGCGGTCAGCCTGCGAGACCCGGACCCGTTGGTGCGCGGGCTCGCCGCTGTGGCGCTGGCAAACTGTGCCTGTGCACGCACCGTGCTCCATCCGCTCATTGAGGCACTGGGGGATCCAGACGTGAATGTTCGCCAGAGGGCGGCGGATGCGATCGCCACGGCGGGGGAGGCGGCGGCATCCGCTGTGCCGGCGCTGATTAAGGCTGCCATGTCGGCAGACGAAGAAGTACAGGCGCAGCGCAGTTTGGCAAATGCCCTGGGCGCGATCGGGCCCGCGGCTGGCGCGGCAATCCCGGCGCTCGAGCGGATGCGCGAGAACCCGCGCGGCCGTCCGGAAGCGGAAAGCGCGATTGCGCGAATTCGAGGCGAGCGCTAAGAGGCGCTTCTTGGCGTGGCGGGCCCTACTCGCCGATGACCGACGGAGTGGCCGAAACCGTTCCTTGCCCCTGAGCGTGGGCTGCATTCTTCCGCTCGTTTACAATCGCCCCGGCTTCAAAAAAAAAGCGCCCTCGCCGGTGGTCGATCGGCGCGGGCGCGGATAAAGCGAACGGAGGGCCGCCTAGAAGACAACCTTCAGCGAAAGCTGCCAGGAGCGAGGGCTATCCATGCCGGTAATCGTTCCCCATGCGGCGCTGGTCGGATCCGTGTTCGGATTCGACAGGTTCGGATGGTTCATGGCGTTGAAGGTTTCCGCGCGGAATTGCGTGTTCCATCGCTCATTGATGCGGAAGTTCTTGATGAGCGAGAAATCCCAGCGATCCTGGTTCGGCCCGCGAATCGAGGAGAAGCGCAGCGGGAAGCGCCGCAGGTTGGAGGCCAACTGCTTCGCTCCGGAAACCTCGAATCCGGCCGTGGCCGCCGGCACAAACCAGCCATCCACGCCGCGCTGATCCTTCGGCAATACCACCGACTTCAGATCTCCGTTGAAAATCCGGTTTCCGAAGCCGAGCGGTTCACCCGATTGATGCTGATAGATGCCGCCCAACTGCCAGCCGCCCACGATGAAGTCGACCGCCTTGTGCATATCGCCGCCAAATCGACGGCCGCGGCCGAGCGGCAGTTCCCAAATACCCGAGCCGGTCAAGCGGTGTGTCCGGTCCAAATTCGAGAGGCTCTCATACGGCATCGGATCCTGCGGATTCATGAACTCCCGCGCCTCCATCGTCTTTGACCACGTATACGAGGTCTGAACGGTGAAGGAGTTTGCGAGGCGGCGCTCAATGCGGGTCTGCAAGGAGTGATACCAGGAATAGCCCGCCGGGTCTCCGATGATCCGAACGCTTGAGAACTCGCTGTACGGGCGAAGGAGACCGGCCCGGGAAGTGTTCTTGCCGAAGATCGGATCCAGCCCATAGTACGGGTTCGGGAAGCTCTTGCCCAGGAAATCGATCGTCGCCTGATCTCGCACCGGGGAGGTCGAAAGGTATTGCGCGTCCGTGTAGCTCAGTTCGCGGTCCACCAGCAGACGGGTAGTCCGGTTGCCCACGTAAGAGGCTTCGATCATGAACAGCATGGGCAATTCCTGCTGCACGCCGAAGCTCCAGCGCTGCGCGTAGGGGTGCTTCCGCTTCTCGTTGAAGAGAGTGATGCCCTGGCCGATATTGGTCATCAAACCCAGGCTTGCTTTCGGCGGCGCAATCAGCCCCGTCGGGAACGGATTCGCGTTCGTCGCAAGGTACGTCAATCCGTTATCAAGCGAAGCCTGGATCGGCGTCGATTGCGAAAACCCGGTTTGGTTCGTGTTTGTATAGTTCACGCCGATGGACGAAGTGAAGATGCCGTAGCCGCCGCGGATGATCGTTTTCGGTCTCCATTGATAAGCGAACCCGACGCGGGGTTGGAAGTTGTTCTTTTGGCCTTCCCAATACGTGCGGCCATTCGAGCCGACATTGGCGAAGGTCTGCCCGCCCATCACCTGGAAATTCGCCAGGGGCAGTTCCGGAATCGGATTCTTCGCATAGTTAGCACGCGCCGCATCGTTCAAAGGATTTGGCGTGTCGCCCGCGAAACCGACAGCCGCGCGGTTAAACCGCTCGGTGATCGGCGTTTCCAATTCCCACCGCACGCCGAGGTTCAGGGTCAGCTTCCGGCTCACCTTCCAATCGTCGTGTACGTACAGGGCAAAGTATTTGTCCTGCTCCATGTAGGAATCCGTCCTGGACATGGAACCCGCTGGAATTCCCATCAGCATGGAAGCAAGGGTGCCGCCGAGCGTGGGATTCGCCGAGGTATCGGTGGCTTTCGTGTAGGTCGCGGCATAGTTGTACTGGGGAGAAAGAGATGTGCCGTAGCGGTTCCTGGCCTCCCGGTAGACGCGGAACTCAGGCCCAAACCGAATGTTGTGATTGCCATGCATCTTCGTGAAGTTGGCGACAAAAGAGTTCGTCGTCGCCGCCGTATCGCCATCCTGGGATTCCCAGGGTGCAATGGCGGTGAAGGGCGACAAGTCGATTCTGGGCAGCGTCGCGATCGCCGGGTTCTGGCTGAGCGCGATCGTTTGAGCGGACAAGCCCAGCTTCGATAGATCCGCGCCTTGTGACGTGCGCCGCTCCGGGAAATTCTGGAAGGTGAGGCCATAGCGGAAGTTCATCAGGAACGAGGGCGAGATGACGTACACGTCGTCAAAGGCGAGGCCCTTGTTGTTCCGGTTCAGGATGACTCCGTTCGTGTCGTTGTTGAACGAGCGGTTTTTGTCCTCCTCCCAGAAATCGCGGTGCAGCCGCAAAAAGACGCGGTGGTTGTCGTTGAAGGCGTGGTCGATCCGCGCAATCCAAACCCAGTAATCTTCGAGCGCCTTACCGGAGCGGTAGTAGTTGTTCCGGAAGTCCTTCGTGCCCGGCTGGTTCGGGGTCGGATAGAGATTGATGAAGTTCATCCCAACCGCATCGAGCTTGGCCTTGGGAATGACGTTGTTCGGGATTGCCGTGCGCACGTAGCTGCCATTCTGCAAGCGGGTGCTAAAGGGGTCGTACACCTGATAAGCCCCACCGAGCGCGTAGTACTCGGAAAGATCGCCCTCGTGCATTTTTGCCGTCGGCACCGAGGAAAGAATGTTGCCTCCCGAAGACGGGTTGCCAAACTTGTTGGCCTCGTAAGCGAAGAACCAGAAACTCTTGTTCCGTCCGTCATAGAACTTGGGAATGAAGATGGGGGCGCCAGCCGACGCGCCGTAGCGGTTGTCCTGGTAAATCGAGATCTTCTGGCCGGAGCGGTTCTGGAAAATGTCCGGGGCGTCGAGCGCGGAGTGGCGGAACCATTCGTGCGCTTCGCCGTGCAGCTCGTTGGTTCCCGACTTCGTGGAGACGTTTACCGTGGAGCCCATCGTATGGCCCAGCGAGGCATCGAAGGCCGAGGTCTGCACCTTGAACTCACTGATGGCAGTGGAGGGAGGAGAGAAAGCAACGCGCGGCGCGGTGCCATCGGAGAACGTGTTCGATACTCCATCAATCGAGAACTCGTTCTGGTTGTTGCCTCCGCCGTCGGTGGAGAACTGAGAGGGGGCCGCGTTGAAGCCTGCCTTGCGCAGCCGCAGGTTCGTGCCATTCACCGTGCCCGGCGCGAGATGCACCAAGTCCATGGCATTGCCCGCGAACTGCGGCAGTTCGAGCACGCGGCGTTCGTCGATCACTTGCCCAAGCGACGCTTCGGCGGTGGAGAGGAGCGGCGTGGTGCTCGTCACCTCGATCGACTCGTTGACGCTCCCTACCGATAGATCCACGTTCACTTCAATACTGTCGTTAATGCGAACTTGAATTCCGGGGCGGATCCACTTCTTGAAGCCGGCCATCTCGACCGAAAGGGAATACATGCCCGGGATTAGGTAGGGTAATACAAAGTTGCCGCTCTCGTTCGCTTTCGCTGCGGCGACAACCCCGGTATTTTCATTCGTGATGCGGACTTCGGCGCCCGGAATGACAGACCCGGATTCGTCCGAAACCCTTCCCAGCACCGTGCCGCGCGCATCCTGCGCAGCCACGGGCGAAACGTTGGCGGCCAGATAAATCAGGACCGCGATAAGTGCAATCAAAACTCGTTGCGTTAATTTCATCCTCTAAACTCCACAATGAAGTTGGCTCGCGCGCAGTGTCGCGCGACCCACAATCCCTGAAGAGGGTTTTATCGATAATATCGAGTTAATCTAGGAAATTCGTGAATTTGTGTTAATTGGTCGGCCGCGTTTTGGCCGCAGGGGGAAGCCGATACGATGTACGGCGAGGACAATATTGCTTTCCCAAGGAAGCAGCTTTGCTGGAATCTATTGAATCTTCAAACGATAAACGCAATCCACAGGAAAAGGTAATTGAAACATTTTAATCAATTAGTAGTATAAGATTATCAAATTAAAATCGAATCATCGTTATATTTGCGGGTTGGTTTCGTCGTTGGAACCTTGAAAGTGGCGTTCGGCGCCGATCTCAGAATCCGGACTTCGCCCGCCGACATCGGCGCGAATTGGACGGAAGGAGATGTGGGATGGCTTGAGCTAAACGGTGCTTTCGAGCCCAGCCACCCCACATGGAATTATTAGATCTTCTTCGGTGGCGGGGCCTCGACGTATGACGATTCCTTCGGCTGTTCGTTGGCGAATTGGTCGTCGTCCTTCACCTCTTTCTTGAGAGCGTAGAGCCGTTCCTTCAGCTTTGCCACGGTTTCCTGGGCCGCGGGATCGCCGTAGATGTTCTTCATCTCATGCGGGTCGGCGACGAGGTCGTAGCACTCCCATTGATCCTTCTTCCAGAAATAGATCAGCTTGTGCGTGGCGGTGCGGATGCCGTAGTGCGCCCGGGTATTGTGATCGCCGGGGTCGTGATAGTAGCGGTAGTACATGGCGTCCCGCCAATCCGAGGGCGTGTTGCCCTTCCATACCGGCACGAAGCTGCGCCCTTGCATGTCGGCGGGAGTGGGCTGACCGGCGAGATCGAGGAATGTAGGAGCGAAATCGCAGTTGATCCCGATCGCTTCCGAGGTGGTCTTTGGGGGAATCGTTCCAGGCCAGCGCACCAGGAAGGGCATGCGGAGGGATTCTTCATACATGAAACGCTTGTCGTACATGCCGTGCTCTCCGAGGAAGAAGCCTTGGTCGCTCGTATAGATGACCACGGTGTTCTCCCGGAATCCATTGGCGTCCAGCCAGTCGAGCATGCGGCCCACGTTATCGTCCACGCTTTGGACGACGGCCAGGTAATCCTGCATGTAGCGCTGGTATTTCCAAACCTCCAGTTCCTTTCCTTTAAGGACCTTCTTCGCGCCGTCGATCTCGATCTCCACCTCGGTGGGTTTCGTCTGGTTCCACTTGTTGCGTTCCGGCCCTTCGAGGTTGGGCGGCGGAGCGAGTTTGAGGTCCCGCCGGGTCATGTCCCGGAAGACCGACTGTTGCTGTTCGCGGATGGCATCGGTGCGGGTGGCGTAATCGTCGCGAAGGTTGGCCGGCTCCGGGATGTGCTTGTTCTCAAACATCTTCTTGTGCTTCTCATCCGGCTCCCAACTGCGGTGGGGCGCCTTGTGGTGCGACATGACAAAGAAGGGCTTGTCCGCGGGCCGATTCCTGATCGCCTCAATGGTGAGGTCCGTCGTTACGTCGGTAACGTAGCCGGGGTATGTCTGCGAACCGTCCTTATCGTAGAACACCGGGTCGTGATACACGCCCTGCCCCGGCAGGATGTTCCAGTAGTCGAAGCCCGTGGGGTCGCTGCCCAGGTGCCACTTCCCGATCATGGCGGTGTGATAGCCGGCCGCCTGCAACAACTTCGCGACGGTCGGCTGCGCACCGTCGAAGCGGTTGAAGACAGGCACCCCGTTCAGGTGGCTATACGTCCCGGTAAGGATGGTAGCGCGGCTGGGCGTGCAAATGGAGTTGGTGGCGAAGACCCGGTCCATGCGCATGCCTTCGTTCGCGATGCGGTCCATGTTTGGTGTTTCGTTCACCTTGCTGCCATACGCGCTGATGGCGTTCGAGGAGTGGTCATCCGTCATGATGAAGAGGATGTTCGGCCTCTTGGCCGCCGTCGCCGTCCGGCAGGCGGTTCCGGCCAGAGCGAGACCAGCGAGGGAGTTCAGCAACAGGTTTCGGCGTGAGATGGCTTTCATGATGCTCCCCATCTTATACTCCGGAGCCTCGCGGTGGGTCAGGCCGATGCTTCCAGCCGCTTGAGCCGCTTCATACACTCCATCATCGCCCGGCCGTTGTGGTAGCCGGCCTTCCAGTTTGTCGCTTTATCTCCGCCGGGGTTCGCGGCATCCGGAACACGCGCGCGCCACTCGCCGGACTCGCGATCCACCAGCTTTGTCTTTGCAAGATTCCAGGTCTGTTCGAACACGTCGAGATAGCGCTGCTCGCCGGTCAATTCATACATCGTGAGCACGCTTACGAGCACTTCCGATTGCACCCACCAGGATTTCTCACGATTGGAGGCGGGCGCGCCCGGCTCCCCAGAATAGAAGAGCCCGCCTTGCTCCCTGTCGTAGCCGTGAGCGAACGCATACTCCCACAGCGCGGAGAAGAGATCGCGGAGCGGATAGCTGGAATGCCCCAGCGCGCGATTGGCATCGGCGAGCAGCCAGACGTTCTCAATGTCGTGGCCGTAAGATACGCGCCCGTTCGCGCCATCCGTGATGGGTGTCCAATCCCTCTCATACTTATCCGTGCAGGCGCCCAAATGCTTCCGCACAACCGCATTGCTCTGGATCTGCGCCAACTCCTCAAGGCGGTGGCGAACCCGCGGCGCTTCCCGCGCGTCGAGGTAGGTGGTGAACGCCTCGAGCAAGTGGAGGTGTGTGTTCATGAGCTTCCGGTCCGATAGCCCCATGTAGCCCGTTGTCCCCTTCGGCGGCTTCGTCCAATCGCGCTCGAAAGTTTCCTCGTAGCCACCGTAACGGGTATCGTAAGACCGCTGCTCCAGGAGGTCCGCGAGCCGGTCCGCCAGCGCGAGGGGCTCCGGGTCTCCACTCGCGCGGTGATATTCGGCGAGAGCATAGAGGGCGAAGCTCTGGCCATAGAGGTGCTTGCCGGGCATCGGGACGGTCCCTGCCAAGGGGTCTACGGTCCAGTAAAAACCGCCATGGGTGGAATCCCACATGTGATCCCGCAGGTAGTGGAAGCCATGCCGCGCGGCGTTGATCAGCTCATCGCGGCTGGGCATCCCCTGCCCCTCATAGTCATTGCGGCTCGCTCTCGAGAAGAGCCAGACCGTGCGGGCCTGGGTGACGATGGCCTTGGTGTTCTCGGCCTTGCGCACCCCCGCTTCGTCGAAATGCATGAAGTAGCCGCCGTGCTCCCGGTCAATCGACTTATCGAGCCAGAAACGCAGGATGTTATCCCGCAAGACCTCGTTCAGTCCCGCACGCCAGGCTTGAGATTGCGCCACATTGAACGGGCGCGCTGCCTGCGCCGCCGACGCCCCGGACCCCGCGGTGACGCTCCACGCAACCAACCCCGCCGCACGCCCGATCCACTGCCTACGGGTGTCCATTTCCCTCACCTCCACGTTCAACCTGCCTAATGATACACTCATGCGTTATGCCGCAAAGAGGCCTCCGCGCCGAGCTGATCGCCGAGTTTATCGGCACCGCGATTTTGATGCTGTTCGGCCAGGGGGTGGTAGCGATGGTGCTACTTTTCGGCACCGGCGTTCCCGGCGAGGTGGTGAAGGGAGGCTTCACGAATATCGTTATCGGCTGGGGATTGGGAGTGACCTTCGGCATCTATACGGCGGGCAAGATCTCCGGCGCGCACCTGAACCCGGCCGTAACACTAGCGTTCGCCTGCTTTCGCGGATTCCCCTGGCGCAAAGTGCTGCCGTACTCCTTGGCGCAGGTGGCGGGAGCATTCCTTTCCTCCGTGCTCGTCTACTGGAATTACCTGCCGGCCTTCGATAAAGTGGACCCGCTCCGCGAGAACACCGCAGCCATCTTCACGACGTTTCCAGCCTTCCCCGAGGTGTTGCACGCGGGCTTTCTCGATCAGGTGATCGGGACCGCGCTGCTGCTCTTCCTGATCTTCGCGCTGGTGGATGAGAACAATCAGCCTTCCGGGATTCTGGCGCCCATGCTCATTGGGCTGACGGTGGTGGCGATCGGAATCTCATTCGGCGGGATGCACGGCTACGCGATTAACCCGGCCCGCGACTTCGGCCCGCGGCTCTTCATCACTCTGGCAGGCTTTCGCAACAATGGGCTCACCGACGGTGGCCACATCTTCTGGGTGCCGGTGGCCGCCCCGCTCATCGGTGGCGTGCTTGGCGGCTGGCTCTACGATGCGGGGATCCGGAAGCACCTCCCACGTTCTTAGGTACATTGACACGGGCGCATCGGCTTTGCTTCTCTGGATGAAGCCTTCGCTCATGCGTCACGTCTTTCGAAGTTCCGTGCCCGGGATGCGCCGCGTTCTGCTTGTCGAGAGCGGGCCGCGCACCCTTTCAGAGCGTTTTCTGCCGGTGCTCCGCAAGGTTTGTGGTGAAACCGTGGAAGTGGACGTCTTCTCCTGCCTCGCGCGGCCGGAAGCGGGCGCCCTCCCCGGAATCCATAATTTCTACCGCAGCCAGGATTACCGGGGGCGCCCGGGCCGCCTCCTGCTGCTCAAGACGCTGCGGGCCAATGGCTACCAGGGCATGGTGATGCTCTGCGCCAATTCGCCGCTTCTATTTCGCTCGAAATGGGCGCTGGCGCTGCGCCTTCCCGTGAAGGTGCTTGTCGCCAATGAGAATGCGGATTGCTACTGGCTCGATGCCGCCCACTGGCGCAGCGCCTGGAGCATGCTGGCCGAGCGGCACGGGCTCAGGGGCTCCGCTTCCTTCCGTCTTCTGGGCCAGTTGCTGCTGTTTCCCTTCGTGCTCGCCTACCTGCTGTTCTTCGCCCTGGTGATTCACACCCGGCGCCGCTTGCGGCTGCTGTTCGGATGGCAGCCCTCGTCCCGCGCGTCCTAGCGAGTTGGCCACTGGGCGGAAGCACTACACTGGAAGCGTGGGCGGAAGCAGCCTTTTTTCCGCGGAGATGCCTCGGCCATCCCGTAAGTGCAATGGCTAACACGCCGGACGAGAGGGGATCAACAGGTTCATGAAGGCGATCCAGATTCATCAGAATGGCGGCCCGGAGGTGCTCACCCTGGGCGAAGTGGCGCCCCGCGCGCCGGGTACGGACGAGGTGCGGATTCGCGTCCGGGCGGCAGGCGTCAATTTCATTGACGTCTATCATCGATCGGGGCTGTACAAGAATGCTCTGCCTTTCACCCCCGGCGTCGAAGGAGCGGGCGTGATTGAAGCGTTGGGCGAGGGCGTCGAGGGCTTCGCCGTGGGAGACCGGGTTGCATGGTGCATGAGCCCCGGCGGCTATGCCGAATCCGCAACCATTCCCGCGCGCAGCGTCGTGAAGCTGCCCGATGCGGTGAGCTTCGATC
>JADLCF010000028.1 GCA_020847315.1 Bryobacterales bacterium
CAATAACGCGGCATACCTCGGCGAGTTCCACGCCATCCTGGAAGCGGATGACGAGGAGTGGAACCGCTGCTTGCAAGTGCAGTTGCTCGGCGCCAATCGATGCACGAAGGCGGTGCTCCCGTTCATGCTGAAACAGGGCGGGGGATCGATCGTCAATGTGGTCTCCATCCAGGCGATGGTGGGCTGCCCTACCTCGGTTGCCTACACCTCCGCCAAGGCGGCATTGCTCGGCTTCACGCTGAGCGCGGCCTATGATTACGGCAAGCACAACGTCCGGGTGAACTCACTCTGCCCGGGGCCCATCCAGACGCGGATTTCACCCGCGCCTGGCGATGCCGCGTATGAATGGCAATGCGCGCAGACGGCGTTGGGGCGGGTAGGCCAACCTTCGGAAGTGGCTCACGCCGCGCTCTTCCTCGCGTCCGATGAATCCTCGTATGTAACGGGCGCGACGCTTCCCGTGGATGGAGGATGGACCGCGCGCTAACCTGTTTCCGATTAGTTGGATATCGAATGGCGGAACGTGCGCTGGATTCTTGGCGCAATCCGCGAGGCTCCGTATAATCCCAGACATGAGTCGTTGTGGGCTTGCTTTCTTGTTGGCGCTGGCGGCGTTCGCCGCCGCTGGGCGCGCGGAGTCTCTGGCCGTGCGTGTGACCTGGGGCCACCAATCGAGCGCATCCGCGATGGACGTCGAAGTTCGGGCCGATGCCGGGATGACGATTGGCCACGCCGTGAAAACAGGTCCGGTCGATGGAGCGAAGGACGGCCTCCAGTTCGTACTGGAGTCGCCGAAGCGGCCTGAACAACGGCTGCAGCGGCTCGACATCATCTGGGCGGATCTGATCGCCGCGGCGGACCCGGACACGGCCCGGCGGCTCGGCGAAGATGCCTCGATGGATCCTTCGGCCCCGCGGCTGTATGTGCAAACCCGCAAGGACGGCACGGGCGGATTCGCGGTGACGATCGACCAACTCAAACGCGAACGCGCCATCTGGGTGCCCAGCCTCGATATCTACCTGACATCCGGCGAGCCGTTTGTAACGTTCGCCGCTCACCAGAAGACGCTGGAGCCATGGAAAGGCCGGCGTGTGCTGCAACAGATCGAAACGCGTCCCGAAGCCAGCTACGAAGAGTATGCGGCGCTCTGGGAAGACATGGGCAATCCGGCGTACGCGAATCCGCAGCAACGGGATTCAGGCCATATCATCGGGCTGGCTTGGGACAGTTCGATTCACAAGTTCGGCATCGATCGCGGCGCGGGCGTGCGAAACGACTACGGCAATCCGGACCGGTTTCGCTTCTGGTTCGATTTTGGCGACATCCAGTCCGGTATCGTGGGCGCGTGGAAGCGACAGAACCTGAAAGACGGTCTGCCGGTAGTGACGACTGTGTTTGAACGGGAAGGCGTGCGCTACGAGATCGAACAATTCGCCGTGCCGCTCGATGGCATTCCCGCGGAGCGACGCGGTGACATGCGCATGGTGCTCATGCAGCGCCTGCGCGTATCCACTCTCGATGGCAAGGCTCGCCGCGTTCCCGTAACGATGAGCCACCGGCGCCAGCTTCCTCCGCGCCTGACCGCCGATTTGGACGTGGTGCAAACCGGCTCGCGCGCGGTGCTGCGGAACCGCAGTTTTGGGCAAACGCTATTGGAGGTGACCGGCGGGGACGAGATTGTTTCGTGGGCGGGCGTGCGGGACTACGACAACTCCGGCGCGAAGCGCGCGAACCTGACCGTGGCTCTCGATATCCCGGAAGGCGGTTCCAGAGACCTCGTGGTGAAACTGCCGTCACCCATGCTGGATGACGAGGGCGCCGCGAAGCTGGCCGCACTCAACTACGAGGACGCCCGCACCGAAACGCTGAAGTTTTGGTCGGGATGGGTGGCCAGAGGCGCACAATTTGAAGCGCCAGAAAAGGTAGTGAACGATCTGTTCCGCGCGAATCTCTGGCACGCGCTTCGTTTACCACGCCGCCATGGCGTGGGCGATGACACGCGGATCGATCTTCCCTATTCGAATTTCGCCTACGATCAGACAGGCACGCCGTGGCCTGTGAACCAAGCCGTTTATGTGGATTACATGCTCTACGGATTGCGCGGCTACGGGGATGTGGCTACCGAAGAGTTGCTGGCGCAATACCGGAACAACCAGGAGGCCAACGGGCATGTAAGTGGCTACGCGAACTGGGTGGTCTACACGCCGGGCATGCTGTATGCGGCCGCGCAGAATTATCTCCTTTCCCGGGACCGCGCGGCGATGGAGCGGCTCTTGCCCGCGTCGCTGGCCGCGATGGATTGGTGCCTGAGCCAGATCTCGGCGGCTGAAAATCAGGATGGTCCTGAGAAGGGTCTCGTGCGAGGCCCGCTCAACGACCTCACGGGCACGGGCGCGTGGGCGTTCAACCAGGCATATATGTATGCGGGACTGGAGCTATTTGGAGAAGCGCTGGAATCGATGGGCCACCCGCGCGCCGCCGAGGCGCGGGCGGCCGCGAAGCGCTTGCGCGCCGCCGTGGACAAGGGCTTTCGCGTGGCAGCGGCGAACTCACCACTCGTGCAGATGCGCGACCATACCTGGGCGCCCTACGTGCCAACGGAAGCGAATACCCATCGCCGGATGATGGACGACTGGTATCCGACCGACGTCGATACGGGCGCTACCCATCTGCCGCGTCTCAATGCCATTGACCCGCGCGGCGATTTATCAGACTGGCTGTTGAACGATCACGAGGATAATCTTTTCTACCGGGGCTGGGGCATCGCCAACGAGCCCGTCTACAACCAACATGCCACCGCCTACCTGGCGCGCGACGACGTCAAGGCGGTGATCCGCACGTTTTACAGTTACATGGCAAGCGCATTCAGCCATTCGGCGCTCGAACCCGTGGAGCACGCCTTCACACACGGACAGTACTTCGGACCGCCCTCGACCGACGGCGCCTGGTTCGAACTCTACCGGAACATGCTGGTGTATGAACGCGGCGACGGCTCCCTGCTGATCGGCGGATTCACGCCCCGGCGCTGGCTGGAGAATGGAAAGCGCATTCACGTAGAGCGAGCGCCAACGAAGTTCGGAGCCGTCTCGATGACGCTGCGCAACACGGCCGGGGGCAAGCAGCTGGAAGCGCAGGTTCAACTGGGAGACTCTCCCCGCCCCACGTCGCTGCTGGTTCGTTTGCGCCATCCCGCCGGAAACAGGATCCGCGGCGTTACCGTGAATGGGAACACCTGGACGGATTTCGACCCCGGCAGGGAGTGGGTAAGGATCCCGTCGCCCGGCGAGAGAAGCTATTCGATCATTGCCAGTTATTGACGAGAGAATGGAATGCCCCGAAACATGCACATTTCGATTGGGAAGCATCCGGGGGCGGCACTATGACCGAAGGCTATCTCTACACGCTGTTCGGGCTCATCGGCTTCGGCGGTCTGGGTATATTTCACAAGCTCGCGGACACGTGGGATTGCCGCCCCGCGCAGGTGAATGCCCTGCTCTATTGCTGGTCGCTCGTCTTCGTTGTGGCCACGATGCTGCTACAGAGACAGAGCTGGCAGGCGGCGGCGGACGTACCGATCCTGGCGGTGCCCTTCGGCATCTGTGCGTCCATTGCGATTTTGGCTTTCCAGGCGGGGATCCGGTATGGCGATATCGCCACCAGTTGGCTCGCTATCAACCTGTCTTCCGGGATCCCGACCCTCGCCTCCATCCTGATCTATCACGAACCCGTCGGCTGGCAGCGCGGCCTCGCACTGTGCCTGATTCCGGTGTCGATGCTGCTGATGTGGAAGGACAAATTGGATGCGGAGCGCCGGCATGGATAAGTCGAAGCTGTGGATGCAACTCATGCTCGTGTCGTTCGTCGCGAACGGGCTGGGCCCATTCGGCCTCAAGGTGTTGACGGAACGAGGGCTGGCATCCGATCAATCCCAATATCTCTTCTACTGGTACCTCGGCGGCGTGGTGTTTGCGCTGGCGGCGCTAGTTGTGCGGCGCGCCGGAGTGAATGGCCGGGAAGTGTTGCTGGGGGCGGCGATGGGTGGGTGCAGTTTCGCGGGGCAGAGCTTCACCGCGCTAGCCCTCTCCCACGCCGTGCCGGGGCATATCGCGTTTCCATTAACTACGGGCGGATCCCTCTTCATGGTGGCCGCCGCGGGCATCCTGTTCTTCAAGGAGAAGATCGGGCCATACGGACTCTGTGGTGTCGGACTCGGAATCGTGTCGCTGGTAATGCTCAGCATTGCGTAGCGGCCAAGGAAGGTGCAGCTTGGTGAATAAACAACAGGGAAGTCAACGCGCTTCCGGCAGGGCGATCCAGGACGCGGACGTGCAGCTATTCGAGCATGTAGAGAAGAACCTGTACACGGCGGTGCTATCGGACTCGCTCGATGAACTGGGCTATCGAGACCAGGCGATGCGCGAGACGATCCGGCCTTTGATGCCGGATGCCGTCTTCGCCGGGTGGGCGCGCACCATACTGTGCGTAGACGTCTACCATATTCAGGAGAATCCGTACGATATCGAGATTGAAGCCGTGGACAGCTTCCTGCCCGGCGAGGTCGCGGTTGTGTCGACCGGAGACTCGAAGCGCAACGCGCCCTGGGGAGAACTTCTGTCGACGGCGGCGATGAGCCGCGGCGCCCGCGGCGCGGTGATCGATGGCCTGGTAAGGGACGTGAGGAAGATCCAGGCTCTTGGATTTCCTGTGTTCGCCACCGGCATCAAGCCCGTGGATTCACGAGGGCGCGGACTCGTGATCGACTACAACGTACCGGTGGAATGCCAGGGCGTGCTTGTGAAGCCGGGCGATCTGGTGGTGGCGGACTACGACGGAGTAGTCGTCGTGCCGGCCGCGATCGTGGACGAGGTGGTTCAACTCGCGACGGACAAGGTCGAGCGGGAGGACCACAGCCGCGCGGAGTTAATGAGCGGATCCCTGCTTAGGCAGGTTTACGATAAGCATAAGGTCCTCTGATGATCGTCGATGTCCACACACACGTCTGGGAATGCCCGTGCCATATTGGCGAGACGTTTGTCCACGATGCGAAGGTGACGGCCGGCGCGGGCTACAAGGATATCCACGTCAACCTCGACTCCCATTGGGAAGCCATGCAGCCGGTCGACCGCGCGATTGTGCTCGGATTCAGAGCGCGCCACGTAGGGGTGCTGGTGCCGAATGAATATGTCGCGGAGTATGTGGGGCGGCACCCTGAAAAGCTGATTGGATTCTGCTCCGTGGATCCGCAGGATCCGGACGCGGTTGAGCAGTTGGACTACGCGGTGCAATCTCTGAAACTGCGCGGCCTGAAGATGGGGCCCATTTATCAGAACGTGGCGCCAACGGATTCCCGTTTCCGCCGTCTGATGAAACGCGCCGAGGAGTTGCGCATTCCCCTGCTGATTCATCAGGGAACTACCTTCTGCGCCAACGTGTCGCTTGAGATCGCCAACCCAATCCAACTCCAGCCGCTGGCTCTCGAGTTTCCGAAACTGATCACAGTGATCGCGCACATGGGGCATCCGTGGATCGCCGAGACCATGGTGTTGATCCGCAAGAACCGCAACATGTACGCCGACATCTCCGCGCTGTTCTACAGGCCGTGGCAGTTTTACAACGCCTTGGTGACGGCGATGGAATACGGTGTGCTGGACCGGTTGCTGATGGGCTCGGATTACCCGTTCACGACACCGCAGCAGACCATGGATAAGCTCCGCGAGGTGAACCGCATGACGGAGAACACCAATCTGCCGCGCATTCCGGAGAAGGCAATCGAGGACCTCATCCACCGGGATACGCTGGGTCTTCTTGGTTTGGGCTGACGAGGATTTCGCCGTCTCGCTTCGGAGCGCATCACCGCCCGCGAACGCTACGCAATCCGATACTTCGCGATCGTCTCTTCGTTCACTTCCACGCCAAGCCCTGGGCCGGACGGAACCGCGAGGCAGCCATCCTCCAGCCGGATGGGGTTCCGGCACAGATCCCGGCTCAACGGCCCGCTGGCTGTATTGAACTCGACCAGCACGGCCCTGCGCTGAAACGCATTGAGATGCAGGGACGCGGCGGTGAGCAGGTCCGAAGACCAGGAGTGGGGAATCACGAGGACGTTCGCGCGCTCCGCCATGTGAACGATCTTTCGCGCTACCGTGAGGCCGCCGCATCGCGTGAGGTCCGGCTGCAGGATATCGACGCGCGCGCGTTCGATGAGATCGCGGAAGCCCCACTCGGTGGCCTCCTGCTCGCCACAGGCGATGGGCGTTGAGACGGCTTCCGCCACGCGGCGGTAGCCATCGTAATCCTCCGGATGGAGGATTTCTTCAATGAAGAAGGGGCGATAGGGTTCGAGCGATTGCACCACTTGAATGGCTTGCTTGGGAGACCGCTCGACAAACCAGCCCGTGTCGATCAGAAGATCGTTTCTCTCCCCCATGGCCAGGCGCGCCGCCTCGACGAGTTTGACATCCTGCCGCGAGTCTTCGCCGAACACGCCCCAACCAAACTTGATGGCGGTGAAGCCCAGATCGAGGTAGCGCTGGGTTGCGAGACGCATGGCATCGGGCGCCGGGCGGAAGAGGGTGCTCGCATAGGCGCGGATCTTCTCATGCCATCGGGCTCCCATCAGCACGCAGACCGGTTGATGGTAGAACTTGCCGCAGATATCCCAGAGCGCGATATCGATCGCGGAGATGGCCTGGATGGCAACGCCACGGCGGCCATAGTAGATGGAGCCTCGGTACATCTTGTATCAGAGGCGCTCCACCTCCAGCGGGTTCTCGCCAACCAGCAACGAAGCGAGGCCGTCAAAGCACTCCATGCCCGGCTCGCTCCAACGGGGCGCTTCCACGGCAGCCTTCGCCACGGGCGCGGAGGTTTCCATATCCGAATAGCCCACGATGCCGGCATCCGTTGTTACCTTCACAAGCCCCATATACGTGGGGCCGATGGCCTCTTCATCCGCATCGGGCGAGCGGTATAGCCCTGGCGACTTCAGCACGAGCACTTCGACAGCGGTGATCTTCATGCCGGGAACTCCGTTTCCTCTCCAACGACGAATAGCGTCAGGCCCTTGGGGCAGACGGCCGCGGCGTAACAGGCGATCAGCACGCCCGCGCGGTGCGCACGAATCTCGAGCGGCGCGCTCGCATGGTTCGAGAAGTCGTGCAATCTGCCGATCAACTCACCTTCTGCCAGGACGGCGCCAGGGGCGGCGAGGGGCTCCCAAACTCCGTCTCGCGGACAGGGCCGGTAATCTTCGAGATGAGGCGCCTGAATCAGTCTCTGGCTCTGTTCTGCCGCGCCGATGCTCCGGATCTCGCCAGGCAGCAGGCCGTAGTGGCGCATGAGGTTCAGCGAGCCCTCATAGGCATGCAGCACGCCGGTAGGGTTAACGGTTTCCCCGGACCCGAACTCGCCGCCGATGGCGATCTTGCCTTCGTCTTCGGCTTCATCCGTCAAGAGGCCTGATGCCATCTGGCGCGAATACACAAACAGAAACGGCGTGCCGAAGAGACGGGCCGCGCGTGCGATCTCGGCGAACTGCGCGCGATCCGGCAGGTGGTGGAAAGAAGTGCAGAGAGGAAACACCGCTTCGCGCCCGCCGGAATGAATGTCGACCACCACGCGGACACGCGGGAAGATCCGGGTCTTCACGAAATTGGAGATGCGATAGGAGATTGTGCCGCGCGCGTTGCCGGGGAACGCGCGGTTCATGTTCACCCCATCCAGCGGCGAGACACGCGTGCCGGCGCGGCAAGCGCTCTCGCTCAGTTGAGGAATAAGGATCACCAGCCCGGACATGGCCTCCGCGTCGAGGTCCCGGCATAGCCGCTTCACGGCCACCTGGCCTTCATACTCATTCCCGTGCGTGCCGCCGATGACAGCGATTCCGGGCGCATCGCCGGCAGCGCCGCGCACGACGGTGAGCGGCGTCAGCGAATACCCCCATGCGGAATCCAGATGGAAGGCTAGCCGGTAGTGCCGCTTGCCGGGCGTTTCGAAGTCAATCGCCGAGAAATCGTAAACGACGGCGGGTTCGTTATGCATGCTCGTTCGCCTCCGCGAACATCGTGCAAGGCGCGCTATCCAGGCCATCAACCAGCCACGGCATGATGAAGACACGCTTGAGCGGAGGCAACCCCTCCGGGAGGTTCGCGTCTTCCACCAGCAGCACCGGGCGATCAGAATACCTGGTGCATCCGAGGAACACACGATGCGCTTCCGCCCCGGCCTCCTCGTGCGCCAGCGCGGATACCGAAGGGAAATCCATGGCGATCGCGCGCAGACCGGGGAAGCGGGACATCAGAAACTCCGCGGCCTCGGGACCGAAGCCAGGGCCTTGATCGATGTAACGGCGTTCGTCCTCGCGATGAGCGCCGAAACCCGTTCGAAAGAGAAGCATGTCCGCCGTTGGCGGCACTTGCGCCAGGGCGGGTTCGAGATGGGAGGGGGTGATCCGTTCCCGATCCCGCAGCGGCATATCGACAATGGTGGGCCGGTCAAAGATGAACTCCGCAAGATCGTAATCCGTGATGGATCGGCCTTGCGGATTGAAGTGGCGCGGCGCATCCACATGCGTGCCGCAATGATTGCTTGCCGTGAGGTAGAACGAGTTGCACGCATCGCCCTTCTCGAGATCGTAGATTTGCTTTAGCCGCGGCTTGGGAAGAGATGCGTAGAAGGGCGTGTGCTCCGAGAGGTTGTAGGAGAGCTTGATCAGCATCTGGAGCCATTGTACTGGACGCCCCGGACCGATCTCGAAGCGCCGCGCGCCTCCGTTCCGGCATATCGGAAAGTAGCCAGGCCGTCTGCGCCCACGCTTGTCAACCGGCGCGCGCCCCGTGATACTTTTGCGGCATGAAATCCAATCGGCTGATTTTTCTGTTCCTCCTGGGCCTGTTGCACGCGGGGTTCCTTGTTCCTGTCCTGCCGGCTCAAGAGCGCGCGAGAATCGACCTCAATGGCGAGTGGGCGTTTCAACTGGACCCCGGTTCGCTTGGAGAAGCTGCCGGATGGAGCTCGGGCCGGCAACCTTTTCCGGAAAAGATACAGGTACCGGGCGCATGGCAGGCACAGGGGTTCGGAGAGCCATCGGGCGTGCTCCGGCATCACTATTCCGGAAAGGCCTGGTATCGCCGTGATGCCCCCGTGCCGGCGGATTGGAAGGATAGGGTGGTTGCCCTGCGCGTAGGTGGAGTGCTCCGGCGGGCGACCTTATTTGTGAACGGCCAGAACGCGGGGACGCACGACGGATTCAGCACGCCATTCTCCCTGGATATTTCGAAGTGGATCCGGGCGGGCGCGACGAACACCTTCGTGTTTCTTGTGGACAACACAGCGGCGGCTATTGAGACCTCGCCCGATAAGCAGAAGGCCAACGACCCGACAGGGATGATCAACTACATCGGCAACTGGGGCGGCATTTACGGGAATGTCGAGTTGGAGGCCATGCCGCGGACCTGGATCGGCGAGGTAGCGATTCACCCGGACATTCAGGGGCCTCGCGCGCGCTTCCAGATCGCCGTGCACAGCGAGGAGGCAGGCGCCCCCTATCCAGCACGAATCGAAGTCGAAGCCGGTTCCTACCGTGGTTTCGCGGAGGTCACGATCCGCCCCGGCGCGGAAACCGCCGCGGAGGTGCGCCTCGAGATGCCCGGCGCCACGCTGTGGTCTCCCGACACGCCGCAACTCTACAACGCTACGATTCGCTTGATTTCCGGTGGAAGGGAACGGGATCGCATCCATGAGCGCTTCGGAGTTCGCGAGATCACCACGCGCGGTAGAGAACTTCTGCTCAATGGAAAGCCCTTCTACCTGCGCGGCTTTGGTGACGACAACATCGAGGTGATCAACGGGGTTCCCGCGGCTTCCAAGGAGGTGCATCTCGAACGGTTGCGAAAGGCGCGCGCGTACGGATTCAACGGGGTGCGATTCCACTCCATGACTCCAGTGCGCGAGTACTTCGAGGCTGCCGATGAAGCAGGCATTCTGGTGATGGCCGAGCTGCCCGCCGCCTATACCATGTACGTTCTGCCGCATCGCGAGTTTCTCCGGATGGAACTGGAACGGGTGCTGCGCGTGCATCGCAATCACCCCTCCTTTCTTTCCCTGGCCTTCGGGAATGAATTCGATCTGAGCTGGCTCTCTTCCGATGCGGAGAGGAAGGAGTTCCTAGACACAGTGGAGAGCTTTTACCGTCTTGCGAAATCGATCGACCCAACGCGGGTAATTCTCTCGAACGATGGCTATGTGATGAGGCCCACCGACATGGTGAGCGTCTTTCGGAATCCACCAGGGGACGTGCCCGCCGTGCGCCACGAGTTTGGAAACTACTACTGTTCCCTACCCGATATCGCATTGACGGACAAGTTCACCGGCGTGATGAATCCGGCGTGGCTGCAAGAGAAGAAGGCTTGGGTGGAGAAGAACCATCTGATGGGGGAATATCCCACCCTTGTGCACAACTCTCAACTGTTGCAACAGGTGGGCCGGAAGTTCCAGATCGAGCGTGCCCGCCGGATGCCGGAGTTCACGGGCTACCATTACTGGTTGATTGTGGATTACCCCGGCGGCACGGGGGAAGGCGACTCCTGGGAAGAAGGATGGTTCGACTATTTCTGGCAGCCGAAGGGCGTGAGCCCCGAAGCGGGCCGTGAGTTGAACAGCGGCGTCCTGCTGATGATCGAGCCGGGCATCGACGACCGCGCGATGTGGAGCGATACGCCCAAACGCATCGAAGTCTCCCTCTCCAACTACGGGAGCGAGAATATCGCCGGCGGCCGGGCACGGTGGACGCTGAACGCGGAGGGCCGCTCGTTGAGCAGCGGCGAATTGACCGGCATCGATGCGCCGGTTGGTTCCGTGAAGCACATCGGCGAGATCGTGTTGGGACCGTTGCCCCTCGATCGCGCCAGGAAGCTGGAACTCGTTCTGGAGATCGCCGAGGGGAAGTCGCGCTTCACGAACCGCTGGAATCTATGGGCCTTCCCACGTGGGGATCGCGCGGTACCAGCCGAGGGCGCGGTGGTTTCCGATGTCCGATGGGCCGGCATCCAGAGGCTCTACCCAACGATCCAGCCTGCCGGTGAGCGGGTGGAGGTTTCGACGCTGCTGCTCACATCGAAGCTCAATGCAAAGGCGCTGCAACAGCTCGAAGCCGGGGGCCGCGTCTGGTTGATGGCTGGGCGAGAACAGTTCGAAGCAGGCGGCGATGCCATGTTCCTGCCCCCATCCGGCGGCGCGCAAGGAACACTGCTGCGGAATCATCCCGCGCTCGAGGGTTTCCCGCACGATGGCTACTGCGACTTACAGTTCTTCAACCTCCTCGAAGGCGCGTGGAACCTTCCGTTGGACCGCTGGCCGCAATCGATTGTCCCCATCGCCGGAGGGATCCGCACCACGGCTTCCTTCCTCGCCAAGCAAAAGCCGCTATCGAAGACCGGCTACATCGTGGAACTGAAGGTGGGCAAGGGGCGCCTGCTGATCACCACGCTGCGCCTGCGCGACCATTTGGACGAAGCGTACCCGGAAGCCCTCTATCTCTTTGACCGGCTGCTTCGCTACGCCACCGGCCCTAACTTCAACCCTGAAGCCGAGATCACGGGGGATGCGCTGCGGCGTCTGCCGTTCCGGTAGGCTTGCTTCCGCGTTGGATCCGCGCGGCCGCGCAGGAAACAAATGCGCCGCCTGGAAGCTCCTGATCAAGACGCCGGCCGTTTCCCTCCGCGCGCGGGTTGAACCGCTTTCGCGGAATGAGAGAAACTGAGCGCACGCGGCCAATGGCTGGAACTCCATTCGCCCGGCGGCGATCCATCACCTATGCCCTACCTGCCCATCGAATCCTACGGAGTGATCGGAGACCTGCATACCGCGGCGCTCGTCGGCCAAAACGGCTCGATCGACTGGTGCTGTTTGCCGGATTTCGATTCCCCCAGCGTCTTTGCCCGCATCCTCGACGAAGATATCGGCGGCTTCTACCGGATCCATTCCCCGGAGGCAAAGCGCAGCAAGCAGATGTATCTGCCTGAGACCAATGTCCTGCTCACGCGCTATTTCGGAGATATGGCGCTCGGCGAAGTCACTGACTTCATGCCCATGCCGGCACGCGCACGGCGCGCCGTGCCGATGCGCCACCAGATTATCCGTATCGTCAAGGCGATCCGGGGCAGCATGACGTTTGAACTGGAATGCGCACCGGCATTTGACTATGCGCGGGAGCGGCACACGGTCAAGCCGCTTACCGATGGCATGCTCTTTGAGTGTGCGTCGCAGCGATTGGCGCTGTTTTGCACGACGTCCATCGACCCCACGATTTCCAGCGCGCGCACCGGTGGCACGCCAATACCCATTGCGTTCCAGATCGAGGGCGAGCGGGTGCGGGCCTCGTTCACGCTCACGGAGGGAGATACCGCCACGTTCGTTCTTCGCCAGCAGGAAGATGGCAATAACCGGTTCACGGAAGCACCGCTGGACCCGGAGGATGAACTGCTCCATACGATCGATTACTGGAGGGAGTGGCTTTCGAAGTGCAATTACCGGGGCCGTTGGCGATCCATGGTGGAACGTTCCGCGCTGGTGCTGAAGCTCCTCACGTACAAGCCGACGGGAGCGATTGTCGCCGCCGCCACGTGCAGCTTGCCCGAAGAGATCGGGGGCGAGCGCAACTGGGATTATCGCTATACGTGGATTCGCGACGCCGCGTTCACCGTCTATGCATTCCTGACTCTCGGGTTCACGCAGGAAGCCGAGGACTTCATGCACTGGCTCGCGAAGCGCATGGGCGAAGAGGAGCATGCGAACGGACCGCTGCAGGTGCTTTATGGCATTGACGGGCGCCATCACATACCCGAAGAGCACCTGGAGCACTTGAAGGGATATATGAACTCGCTGCCGGTACGCGTGGGCAATCTGGCGGCGACACAGTTTCAACTCGATATCTACGGGGCGCTCATCGATTCGATCTACCTCTTCGACAAGCATCACACCCGTATCTCGTATGACCTTTGGCTACAGGTCTTGCGCATGCTCGATTTCGTCATCGACAATTGGGACCGGCCGGACGACGGGATCTGGGAGGTTCGCGGCGGACAGCAGCAGTTTGTCTATTCCAAACTCCAATGCTGGGTGGCCCTCGACCGGGCTCTAAGGATGGCTCAAAAATACGGATTGCCGATCGACCATGCCCGTGTGCTGGGCGAGCACGACAGGATCTACCGCTGGATCATGGACAAGGGCTACGACGCCACTATCGGAGCTTTCGTGCAGTATGCCGGGTCCGACGCCATGGATGCGGCGTGCCTTATGATGCCGCTCGTGTATTACTGCTCCCCCAGAGATCCGCGAATGTTGGGAACGATTGACCGCATCATGGACGAGTTGGGCTTCGGCAGCCTGGTGCACCGCTATGCGATCGGCAAGGGCGCGGGAGACGGATTGAGTGGCAGGGAGGGCACGTTCAGCATGTGCAGTTTCTGGCTGGTGGAAGCGCTGACACGCGCGGACCGCGTTGAAGAAGCCCGGCTGAACTTCGAGAAGATGCTCACATACGCCAACCACCTTGGGCTGTACGCGGAGCAGATCGGCCCCAGCGGGGAGGCACTGGGCAATTTTCCGCAGGCCTTCACACACCTGGGATTGATCAGCGCGGCCTACAAGCTCGACCATGCTCTTGGGTAGAGCGCGACGCGGCGTTCCTTAGGCTCTGGCGTTCCTTATGATGGAGGGCATGGGGTTTCCTTCTGACGCAACGCATCGGCGCGACTGGCTGCGGACAGCCGGCGCGGCGCTTTGTTTCACCGCCACGGCGGCCGTGCGCCTGCGCGCGGACGAAACATTCACGAAGCAACTCGAAAGCTTCGTGCAGCCACTCGGCGCGGAACTCGGCTTCGCCTCGCTGCATCTCGAATCCGGCGAACGCTTTGCGATCCGGGGCGGTGAACGGTTCCCGATGGCCAGTGTCTACAAATTGCCTATCGCGCTCACGGTTCTCGATCTGGTGGATCGCGGCGAGTTGACGCTGGTGAAGACCGTGCGCATCCTGCCCTCCGGGCTGCGGATTGGCTTGGGCACGGTTACGCTTGCGAAGCTGGTGGGAACGGAAGGCTACGACTTCACCATCCGGCAGTTGCTGGAGCGCACGCTCGAAGAGAGCGATAACGCCACGAGCGACGCATTACTCCGCCTGGTGGGCGCCCCGGCTGTGACGGCGCGCATGGCTGCGCTCGGCCTGGAGGCCATTCGCGTGGACCGGCAGGAATCGGAACTATTGCTCGATTTTGTGGGAGTTCCTTCGGCGGAGCCGGCCGAGGGCTGGACGCCGGCGGAATTGCGAGCGCGCTACGACGCGGCTACCCCCTCCCAGCGGACCGCCGCGCTTGCTGCGTTCTTGAGCGATCCGCGCGATACGGCCACGCCGGAGGCGATGCTGGCGCTGCTCGGCAGAATCCACGCGGGGGAAGCGCTGAGCGCCATCTCCACGAAGCGGCTATTGGGGCACATGAGCGCGTGCAAGACGGGCAACCGGCGTCTTCGGGGAGAGTTGCCGGAGAGCGTGGATTTTGCGCATCGCACCGGCACCTCGGACACGACGGACGGCATCACCGGCGTCACCAACGACGTGGGAATCCTGACGCTTCCGGAAGGGAAAGGAACGCTGCTGCTTGCGGCATTCCTGCGGCGGGCAAGGGGCGCCATGCCCGAGCGGGAAGCGGCGCTCGCGAGAATCGGAAGGCTGATATTCGAGCGGTACACGAACGATTGAGGATGTCACCGCAAGCGGCGAACCTCCCGCTATTCGCCGAATGCCGGCATGCGCGATTGACACTCACGCGCGGCACTTGCTACATTCGGCTTGGCCATGGCTGCGGTCAACACTCTCCAACGCACTCCTCTTTTCTCGCGCCATCAGGCGCTTGGCGCGAAGACGATCGACTTCGGCGGCTGGGATATGCCTGTGCAGTATTCGAGCATTCTCGAAGAGCACAAGGCGGTTCGGGAACGCGCCGGATTGTTCGACGTGAGCCACATGGGGGAGATTGAAATCGATGGCCCGGAGGCGCTGGCGCTGGTGAACTACGTCACCACGAACGACGCCGCGAAGCTGAAAGACGGCCAGGCCCAGTATTCCGGGCTGCTCTATGCCCATGGCGGCTTCGTGGACGACATCCTGGTACACCGGGTTCGCGAAGACCATTTCTTTCTGTGTGTGAACGCCTCCAACCAGGACAAGGATTTCGCGCACATCGTCACTCATTCGCTTGATTCGCACGGCCGACGGCGATTCCAGGCGAGCGTGACGTTCACGAGCGCGAACTACGCGCAGATCGCCGTGCAGGGGCCGCTTGCCTTGGAACTGGTTCAGCAACTCTGCGACGCCGCGCTCGCCGACATTCGCTACTACCACTTCGTGGATGGCGCGGTGGCCGGGTTTGCCGCTCGCATCGCCCGCACGGGCTATACGGGCGAGGATGGCTTTGAACTCTATGTGAAGCCCACCGACAGCTCCGCGCTTTGGGACTTGCTATTAGAGAAGGGGAAGGCATACGACGTGCTCCCCTGCGGCCTGGGTGCGCGGAACACGCTACGGCTCGAATCCGCGTACCCGCTCTATGGCCACGAAATCGATGCTTCCATTCTGCCGCCCGAAGCCGGGCTGAACTGGATCGTCAAGACAGCCAAGGGCAATTTCGTGGGCCGGGACCAAGTTGTGGAGAAGCTCGAGGAAGGCGTCTGGCGCAAACTGACGGGATTCGAGATGGTGGGCCGCGGGATCGCGCGGGATGGTTACCCGGTGCTCGCCGATGGAGTGGCTGCCGGTTGGGTAACGAGTGGCGGCCCCTCGCCCACGCTCGGTACGAACATCGGCTTGTGCTATCTTCCAGAGGAGATCGCCGAAGAGGGCCGCTCAATTGCGATCCAGATCCGCAATCAGCCCGTGGAGGCGCGGATCGTCAAAACGCCGTTCTATAAACGGGAGAAGTCATGAGCAATTACCCTGCGAATTTCCGTTACACCAAGGAACACGAGTGGGTGCTGGTGGAAGCCGATACGGGCGTTGTGGGCATTACGGACCACGCGCAGAGCGAACTCGGCGACATCGTCTACGTCGATTTGCCCCAGGTGGGCAGCACCATGACACAGGGCGAGACGTTCGGCTCCGTGGAAAGCGTGAAGGCGGTCTCAGACCTCTACGCCCCCATCTCCGGCGAGGTGACGGCGATCAACGAGTCGCTGGCCAAGTCGCCCGAAAAGCTGAACTCCGATCCTCACGGCGAAGCGTGGCTCGTGAAGGTGAAACTCACCCACCCGGATGAGATTCAGCACCTGCTGAGCGCGGAAGACTATCAAAGTTACATAGAGGGCTGACCCGCCTTGCGATACCTGCCGAAATCCGATAGCGAACGAACGGAAATGTTGAAAGCCTGCGGGCTTTCTTCCCTGAACGACCTGATTGCCCATCTTCCACCGGAAGTGCTGCAGGCACAGGCTCTCGAACTTCCGCCGGGCAAGAGCGAATACGAAATCATGGATTACTTTCGCGCCCGCGGCGATCGCATGGCCGATGGCTATGCCTCGTTTCTTGGGGGCGGCGTCTACCGGCACTACCGGCCCGTCCTGGCCGACGTGGTGGTGAGCCGCAGCGAGTTTTTGACTTCGTATACGCCCTACCAGGCTGAGATTTCGCAAGGCACGCTGATGACGATCTTCGAGTTCCAAACGATGATCTGTCAGCTCACCGGTATGGAAGTGGCCAACGCTTCCATGTACGACGGTTCGACGGCCGTGCCCGAAGCGGCTCTCATGGCCGCACGCATCACCCGCCGCTCCAGGATCCTGGTCGCGCGCGGGGTTCACCCGGAATACCGAGAGGTTCTCAAGAGTTCCGTGAAGCACCAGGATCTTCCCGTGGTGGAATTCGGATTCGACACGGAGAGCGGCGAGATTGACCTCGCGGATCTCGAGAGCAAGCTCGACGGTTCCGTTGCCGCGGTGATCATCCAGAGCCCGAATTTCTTCGGGGTGGTTGAGAATACGAAAGCAGCCGCCGCGCTGGCGCATCAACACGGCGCACTGCTGGTTTCGGTGTTTACGGAAGCGGTTTCGCTTGGCTTGCTCGAACCGCCCGCCGATGCCGACATCGTCGCCGGAGAACTGCAATCCTTCGCGATTTCGCCAAGCTACGGAGGTCCGTTCGCGGGCGTGGTCGCCACGAAGATGGCACACATCCGCCAATTGCCGGGCCGCATCGTGGGCCAAACCACCGACGCCGATGGCAAGCGCGCGTTCTGCCTGACGCTCTCGACGCGCGAGCAACATATCCGCCGCGAGAAGGCCACTTCCAACATCTGCACAAATCAGGCGCTTATCGCCCTGATGGCGACGGTATTCATGGCCATCTACGGCAAGGAGGGCCTCCGCGAGCTAGCGATGCAGAACCTCGCCAAGGCGCACTATCTGGCGGATGGATTGGAACGAAGGTTCAGTGGCCCCTTCTTCAACGAGTTCGTCCTGCGCTGCGGCTCCCCCGAGACGCTAAACGAAGCTCTGCTGGGCGAGAAGATCATCGGTGGAATCCCGCTGGGCCGGTACTATCCTGAACTAGCCGATTGCATGCTTGTGTGCGCCACGGAGATGAGCAGCCGGGAAGACATGGATTCGTTCAAACGGGTGTGCGCCGCGCAGCCGGAGCGTTTGCTCGCGAAGGCGACCGCGTGAGCTTGCGGTGGGGTCGCGCACTCCCGCGCTTCCGAGCCCTTCGAGATTCCGGCTGGCTGAAGTTGAGGCACAGAGATTCCAATGGTTAGTAAAGTCACCCCGCACCTTTCACAAAATGAACCGCTGCTCTTCGAGCGCAGTTCGCCCGGCAAAAAGGGGTATCAATTGCCCCCTCTCGATGTGCCCCCCATGGATCCGGCGGCCGCGCTCGGCTCAGAGAACGTGCGCGGAGAGCTGACTGGATTTCCCGAGGTGAGCGAAGTGGAGACCATCCGGCATTTCACCCGGCTTTCCACCTGGAATTACGCGATCGATTTGGGGCTCTATCCGCTGGGCTCCTGCACGATGAAGTACAACCCGCGCGTGAATGAGGCGGCGGCCCGCGTGGAAGGGCTGGCCTGGGGACATCCTTACCAGCCCGAGTTTCTCGCCCAGGGCGCGATGGAAATCATGGCCACGCTGGAGCGGTATCTGGCCGAAATTACGGGTATGGATGCGGTGACGCTGCAACCGGCGGCCGGGGCGCACGGCGAATTCACGGGAATTTTGTTGATGCGGGCATGCCTCGAATCCAGGGGCGACGCCCGCGCCTCCATACTGGTTCCGGATTCCTCCCATGGCACGAATCCGGCTACAGCCCGCATGTGCGGCTATGAGGTAGTGAACGTCAAATCGACCAGCCGCGGCCTGGTGGATATGGAGCACTTCCGAAGCCTGCTGAACCCTTCGGTGGCAGGCATCATGATTACCAATCCCAACACCCTGGGTCTCTTCGAGGAGAACATCTCCGAGATCACGCGGCTCTTGCACGAGAATGGTTCTCTCGTCTACATGGACGGGGCCAACATGAATGCGTTGGCCGGAGTCTCCCGGCCCGGCGACTTCGGCATCGACGTGATGCACCTCAACCTGCATAAGACCTTTTCCACGCCTCACGGCGGCGGCGGGCCTGGCGCGGGGCCGGTGGCCGTAAAACGGGTGCTCGAACCGTACCTGCCCACGCCGCGCATCGTCCTCAAGGACGGTACGTATCGTTACGATCACAATCTGCCGGAATCGATCGGGAAGGTGCGCGCCTTCTACGGAAATTTCGGCGTGTTCGTGCGGGCGCTTGCCTACATCCTGGCGCACGGCAGCGGCCTTCGCAACGCGACCATGGATGCGCTGCTGAACGCCAACTATCTGCGAGCCGGGATCGAGCCTTACTACGATCTGCCCTACCAGGACCGCAGCTTGCACGAAGTGGTCTTCAGCGATGCTATCCAGGCGAAGCTCGGGGTAAAGACGGGCGATATCGCCAAGCGGCTGATCGACTATGGCTTCCACCCCTATACGACAAGTTTCCCGCTCATCGTGCCCGGCGCGATGATGATCGAGCCCACCGAGACCGAGGGAAAGCAGGAACTCGACCTGTTCATTGACGCGATGGCATCCATCGCCAAAGAGGCGGAGGAGAACCCGGATCTGGTCCGAAGCGCGCCACACAGCACGCGCGTGAAACGGGTGGATGAAGTGACCGCGGCCCGCAAACCGATCGTCCGCTGGGAAGCGGGCGCCAGCGATCAGTAGCCGTTCCTGGAGGCGCGAAGGCGTTGTTCGCGTTGCAGCGCGGAAATTCCTGGCTTTCCGTTGAGAACATTTTCGTATATATTGGCTTTAGAAATTCCAATCGATCCGCCACGGTGGCGGTTCCGCAATCGCTAGGGTTTTTCCCGCATGGTACTTTGCGTGGATTCCTAAACGGTTTTCCACTGAGCGATTTACCTTGACATTGTCTACCCGCTCCGTTGAAAATACGGACACCGCAGTCCTGAACGTAATTTTAATGTTCCGGCTGCCGTTAGCCGATGGTTTGATCATGATATTTTTTGCCCGATTTGCTCTCCTCCTTTTTCTGTTGGCATTCAGCGTGAATGTCGCAGCCGTGGCGGCGCAGCCCGCGCGCACGGCAAAGAAAGCAAGTCCGGTGAAGAAATCGAGTTCGGCAAAAAAAGCTACCGTGGCAAAGAAGGCGAGCACGGTAAAGAAGAAACGGGTGGCAAAGCGGGCTGTTTCCACGAAGAAGCGGGTAACAACGGCGCGGAAATCCACGGCGGCAAGCAAGGCGAGTAAAGCCACGGCGTCGGTGTCCCGTTCCCGCTCCCGGCGCGCGCGAGCCCGCTATAGCCCATGGGTGACGCCCACGTATGCGGATTCCACTGCCGGCGACGTCACCGAAGGCGAGGATCCCGTTGTCCGCACCGCAGCCGTGGAGGCTCTCGGCCGGCTCAATGGTTCCGTCGTGGTGGCGGACCCCAATACCGGGCGCATTCTCTCCATGGTGAACCAGAGCACGGCGCTCGGCAGCGGGTATATCCCCTGCTCTACCGTGAAAGTGCCCGTGGCGATGGCTGGCCTCTACGAGGGGATGATCGATTCCTCCACTACGCTGGTGGTGCAGCGCCGCACGAAAATGGACCTTACCGAGGCTCTCGCGAAATCGAACAACGTGTTCTTTGAGCGCGTGGGCTCGCAGATCGGGTTCGATAAGCTGATCGAGTTCCACAAGTATTTCGGGTTGGGCGAAAAGGCGGGGTTGAATATCGAAGGCGAATCGGCGGGCTCCCTGCCGGAAGCGCCCCCCGCGAATGGCGGCGCGGCGCGGATGAGCAGCTTTGGCGAGGGCATCGCGGTAACCGCCTTGCAGATGACGGCGCTCATGGGCGCCATCGCCAATGGCGGCACGCTCTACTATCTGCAGTACCCGAAAACCGTCCTTGAGGCGGAAACCTTCGTTCCGCGTGTCAAGCGCTCTCTCGATATCGGGCATATTCTGGCCGATCTGAAGCGTGGCATGAGCGGCGCGGTTACGTTTGGCACGGCGCGCCGGGCTGCCTACACGCCGGAGGCCCCGTTGTTCGGCAAGACCGGCACCTGCACGGATTACAACCGGAAATCCCACATGGGTTGGTTTGCTTCGTTCCGCGACGGCGACCAGAACGATCTGGTTGTGGTGGTAATGCTCACGGGCGCTGAAGGGGTGAATGGACCCCGCGCTTCGATGGTTGCCGGCAAGGTGTACGAGAACCTGGAAAATGAGGGCTTCTTCGCAAAGCCGATGCATTATTCTCCTGTGGCGTTGATCGAAAACTCGATTCACAGCGCCAACTGATTGGCTGCACCCGCTCTCTCGATTCTTCGGCAAGCGCGAGGCAATGCCCGCCTTCGCCGTCGTTACCGAAGCCTCAAGATATTTGCTCCTCCATTGAGGGCTGACCGTGTTCTTTAAGAGCGAATGGACCGATTCTGAATTTCATTTGGTGCGGCGCAGGAAGACGCGCTTTCGTACTGTGATCCTCGCTCTCCTTTGCGGTTTGGCTGTGCACCACGTTCCGGCAGCCGAATGGCGGAAGCTGCGGTCGGCGCATTTCGACATTTTCACGACACAGCCACAGCCGGTTGCCCTTCAAGCGGTGGAGCGGCTGGAAATGATCCGCGCCGCATTCGCGGGGCTGGGTGGCCTCCCCGTTTCGGCAGACCGGCTGACCGTCATCCTATTCAGCGGGTTTAACGAGTTCGGCTTTTACAGCCCAAGCCACATGGTGAAGGCCTACTTCATCCGGACATTTTCGCAGGAAGCGGAAGAAAACGTCATCGCGGTGAGTGACTTCAACAAGGACGTTGATCCGGTGCTCTATCACGAGTTCGCGCACTACTGCTCGCGCGAGGCCGGCGGCCAGCTTCCCTTGTGGCTAGAGGAAGGGTTGGCCGCATACTACGAATCACTGGAGTTCGACGGAAAGCGGCTAACGGCAGGCAAGCCGGCGCCCCAGTATTTGAAGCTGCTCAAGAGCAAGACCTTCCGGCCGATTCCTCTTGGTGATCTGTTTTCGATGCCATACGAGGGCCGGCGCGATCACTCCTGGGATGATACCAACGCGCTCTATGCCCAAGGCTGGGCGGTGGTGCACACGCTCTCGACAAACCCTCGTTTTGCACCCAAGTTCAGCCAGTTTCTTGCACGCATGCGGAAGGGAGAGACGATTCAGGATTCGCTCTCCGAAATTTACGGCACAACCATCGCGCAATTGAGAGGCGACGTGGACGAGCACATCCAGAATCTCGACAGACTGGGGACTTCGATCAATCTCACGCCATCTATTCAAGAATCCGACGCAAGGGATGTGCCGCTGGAAACCTGGGAAGCCCGGCTTTTCCTCACGAAACTGCTGGTCTCTCTGCGTAGGCCCGTGGAAGCGGAACGGGATTTCGATGCCCTGCGGAAGGAGTTCCCCAAAGTGCCGCAGATATGGGAAGCGCTCGGAGACTTCAAGTACGAGCGCGGTGAAAAAACGATGGCGCTCCGCTACTACAAGACCGCGGTTGAATTGGGTACGGAGAATCCACTTTCAGTCATGCGGCTGGCCGAGAGTGGGGAATCCCGCCCGGAAGCGATGGAGCACGCGGTTGCCTTGCTCAACGCTTCACTGCAACGCAATCCACGGAATCACAATCTGCGCCTGGAAGCCATCGAGTGGGCATTTCAGCACAAGCGCTATACGCAGGCCGCAGCATGGGCCGGCCGCTATTCCGAATCCGGCGATATCCGCGATTTTGCGATGAACTTTAACGCGGGCTACGCCCATTTTCGGGCAGACAATCCCAAGGAAGCCCAACTGTGGCTCAAACGCGCCATCGAAAGCACGGAAGATTCCACTGAGAAACAGCGCGCCGGCGGCGTGCTCGACCGCGTTGAAATTGCACTTGCGCGGCGGCAGTTCGCAGACCGGATCGCCGATGAGTTCAGCACCGGAACCAATTCGGCCGTATCCGCTGCGCGCGGCGGGAATCCAGAGAACGCCACCCAACAGGCAGCGACTGCCTTGCCGGAAGCCGCAGGCGGCCGCGCGAACGACAACATCATCGATAACGAACGGCTCGATATGACTCTCACCGTGTTCACCCGGGACCGGGGCGGCAGAGTGGCCGAAGGCGTGATGCACGAGTTACGCTGCCTGGCGGCCGGGGCGCAACTCGTGATTTTGTCCGGCGGGAAACCGGTTGTGGTGGGAATCGACGAACCCAACAACATCCTCATCACGCGGAGAGGCCGGCACGTCGCGAACTACGACTTTCGCTGCGGACGGCAAAAGCCCGAAAAGGTCCGCATCGGCTACGTGCCCGCGGAAGCATCGGGAAGAGTTGGTTTCTTGCGGATCCTTCAATTTGAGTGAGGCGCGGACCGTGAAGGAATCCATTGGGAGATCGAACTCCGCGCCGCTCTGATCCCAGCCACCGTTGGAACGACCCGGAAAAGTTTCGATCTCCCTTACCTTAGATGCGCAGGATCCGAAATCTTCAGATCACCCGCACTTCGCAAGCCGGTTAGCGCATCGCGCGCGGCAGATCAATCACCACACCCACGCGCCTCAGCTTGGCTTGCAAGATCAAGGGGTCCAGTTCCTGCACGGCGGTCCCTTTATCCAGCACGAGCGCCGCGGCCACTCCGGCGCTCTCCCCGATCACCATCAATGTCGCCTCCGTGCGCAGCGCATGCCAGGCTACGTGGCTGGCTGAGAGGCAGACCGGCGTCAGCAGGTTCTCGCAATGGATGCCGCGCGGCATGATCGCGAGCCAGGGAATCTCGAAGGGCTTTCCCGCGCGCCAGAAACGGCCCTCATTTACGAAGGCGCCCCTGCCCATGGCGAAGCGATCCACAATGGGGCAATCGATCGTGCCAAGGCCAAGCCCAATGGAATCGGTCTTCTCGCGACGGGTGCTTTGATCGCGTTCGGTGATCACCAGTTCGCCGATCATGCGCCGCGCTTCCCGAACCTCCATCGCGTACGGCCAATTCCGGTTGCCGCGCCAGAGATCCGCGCACAGCCCATATCCCGCGAGTGCCTTCCGCATGGGCTCCGGCACTCGACGGTCTGTGCGAAGAAACCACAGCAGACCTTGCGCATGCTTGAGGTGGGCGCGATAGATGGCGTCGCGCGCCGCGCGGGATGCCTGCGGGTAGGCGAACTGTTCCCCCGGCAGACTTAGGGAGATCACGGAGTTGCGGGTTTCGGCAAGGGCGAGCCGGTTGCCGGGCAACGTCTGCCATCCCAAGAGATCTTCCAGGCTCCCCGCCGCCCCCACGGCCAGGCACCGGCCCAGCAATTCGTAGTTCCGGGGCTGATATCCTTCAGGCTCCTTAACGGGCGATTGCCGCGCGGGATCCGCCGCCAGCCAGACGCGCATCTGGTAGGACGCTAGCTTGGCATCACCCGCCTCCGCGACGCCTGGGACCATCGCAGACACGCCCGGCAGCAGGCCCTCTTCATCGAACGGATTCACCTCGATGGGCTTCTCGCCCAGGCGAACGCCGCCCAGCGATTCCCCATAGCGCATGGCCGGTTCGCGCCCCACGATAAAAGGAACCCCGGCGGCCGCCATCAGGTCACCCTCATAGGAAGCATCGATGAACATGCTCCCGTTGATCGCCGTGCCATCCTCCAGGGTGAGGCTCCGGATGCGCCGGCGATCTTTCGAGATCGAAGCGAGAGGCGCTTTCAAGCGCACCGTAACCCCGGCGTCTTCGAGCAACTCCCCGAATACTCTCTCGACGATCGCGCCGTCGGCCAGATTCGCTCCCACGCGGGCATCAAATTCCTTTGCGAGCCCTCCCACCAGATCACGCTTCCCGGCGGGGATCAAGCCGGCACAGGGCGTGCCGTTCGCGAGCATCCCTCCCACAGACTCTCCCGGTTCCAGCAGCAGCACGCGCGCGCCCACGCGAGCCGCCGCCGCCGCCGCCAGCACGCCGGAAGGGGTGGCGCCGAAGACGATCGCTTCGTAAGACGCTGAGGGTTCTGCCTCGGCGCGAAGGACCCGCGATGCCGGCACCCAGGCAGCGGCAAGTTGCAGCACCCGGCGCCGGGTGGATTTCGAATCGGGGAGGATTCGCGCGTTCCGCGCGGCGGCCGTCATCGCGCTCCGCCACCCGAGGAGATCGGCGCACCCTTCGCGGGAGCCAGCCGCCGTAGATGATGCACAGCTTCTTCCATCGCCCCCGCCAAGGCTTCCACCTGCTCCCTGGTGTTCGAAGCGCCAAGCGAAATACGGATGCAGCTTCGAGCATCTTCCCGGCTGAGCCCGATGGCCGTAAGCACGTGCGAAGGCTCGACAGAGCCGCTGGAGCAGGCCGCGCCACTCGAAACGGCAAAGCCCCGGAGATCGAGTGCAATCACAAGCGGTTCGCCATCCACCCCTTCGACCCGCACATTGCTCGTGTTCGGCAGCCGCGTGCTGCCCGCCGCGTTGATGCTCACGCCGTCGATTCTCTGGACAAGCAACGCTTCCAGATGATCGCGAAGTTCGAGTTGCCGACGCGCTTCGGTTTCGCGCTCCTGCCGGCTGAGAGATGCGGCGATTCCCAAGGCGTGAATCCCCGGCACATTCTCCGTGCCCGGCCGCCGGTCTCGCTCATGATGGCCGCCATAGAGCAGCTTTGTGAACGGAGTCCCTTTGCGGATCCACAGCACACCGACGCCTTTCGGGCCATAGAGCTTGTGGGCGCTCATCGAAAGCAGGTTCACCCCTAGCACACCGCAATCGACACTCAGCTTCCCGCAGCTTTGGACCGCATCCACATGCAGGGGCACGCCCGCCCGATGGCAGATTTCCGCGATTTCGGTTACCGGCTGCACGGTACCAATCTCATTGTTGGCGTGCATCACGCTCACCAGCACAGTCCGCGGCCGCAACGCGGCTTCGATATCCTCGGGATTCACAACGCCGCTCGCGCCCACCGGGACATAGCTCACGGCAACGCCCGATTGTTCCAGCCGTTCGCAGGCGTTCAGCACAGCGGGATGCTCGATGGCCGTCGTAACGACATGCTTCGGCTCGCGTCCGGAAGCGGAAACTACGCCGAAAATCGCGGTGTTGTCACTCTCCGTGCCGCCGCTCGTGAAGACGATCTCGCGCGGATCGGCGCCGAGAAACAAGGCCACCTTCCTCCGCGCTTCCTCGACAAGCTGCCGCGCTTGCTGGCCGTCCCGATGAATGCTGGAAGCGTTTCCATAAGTTTCCGCGAGCGCGGCTTGGAGCCCCTCCAACACTTCGGCGCGCAGAGGTGTTGTCGCGTTGTGATCGAAATAGGCGCGGGTGCTGGTCATCGGTCGAAGCGGAATGTCACCCCGGATTGGTGACAGAATGAGTCTAGATATTGGGCCGCCGTTATCCGATAGTTTAGCAACCGATGCCTCCCGCCAGCTCACGCAAGACCACCCGCGCCTCAAAGAGCGAGACCGCTCCGCCGCTCATCACTCTGCTAACGGATTTCGGTTCGAGGGACGCTTACACCGGAATCATGAAGGGAGTCATTCTGGGCATTGCCCCGGATGCCCGCATTGTGGACGTGTGCCACGAAGTGACGGCCTACCAGATTCCCGAAGCGGGCTTCGTTTTGAGCCAGAGCTTTCGATACTTCCCAAAGGGCACGATTCATGTGGTGGTGGTGGATCCGGGCGTTGGGAGCGAGCGCCGCCCACTGGCCGTGGACGCACTTGGCCACCGTTTCATCGGCCCGGACAATGGCGTCTTTTCGATGCTCCTCCGCGAAGCGGCAGCGAACTCCGCGGGCAGGCCGCCGTACAAGGCGCGCGAGATCACGAACCGGAAGCTCGGGCTCTCTGCTCTAAGCAGCACCTTTCATGGCCGCGACCTCTTCGCCCCCGCCGCCGCCCACCTCGCGGCCGGTGCAGCCTTCACTACGCTTGGACCGTTGATCAACGATGCGCTCCGCCAGGATTGGGACCTGCCCATCCGCACGGGAAAGCGCTTCTGGCAGGGCTCCGTCTTCAAGGCAGACCGCTTTGGCAATTTGATCAGCAACTTCCGCGCCGCCGATTTTCCCCTCGCCAACGGCGCCTTCGAGTTGCAGGCCGGCCTGGAGCGAATCCGCAGGGTGCGCCCCCACTTTGCCGCCTCCACGCCGGGGGAACTGTTTCTATTGTCGGGGAGTAGCGGCTATTGGGAGATCGCCGCGAACCAGGCCTCCGCCGCGAAGATGCTGGGCCTCACCGGCGGTTCTCCGCTGGAACTGGCCATCCTCGGATAGCGTTCCCCATCCGCGGTTCACTCGCCATCGCCCAGCCGCGCTTCCGCTTCGTGAAGCTCCAGCACCCGCTCGATACGGCGGTCGGGAATGACCCACAACATCGCTACCAGCGCATAGATCGAGATACTCAGCCAGGGGGCCCAAAAACACACCGGGATCGCGATGAGATAGAGAACCGGAGAGAGTTTCCCTTTCCAATCGCTGCCTAGCGCCTCGCCAAGAAGAGACTGCCTCCCTTCATTCGCAAGAATGGCGCGCTGCAACAGTGCGTAAGCGATGGCCGCCATCAGCAAAACAAAACCGTAGACGGCCGCGGGCGTGGGCATCCAGTGATTCTCTCCAAGCCAGGCGGTGCAGAACGGGAACAACGTGAGCCAGAACAGCAGGTGCATGTTCGTCCACAGCACGCCTGCGCTCACCCGCTTTGCCACTTGGAACAGGTGATGGTGGTTGTTCCAGTAAATGCCGACGTAAACGAAGCTCAACACGTAGCTGAGGAATACCGGAAATACGGGCCACAGGGCTTCGATCTGAGCCTCATGAGGAACTTTGAGTTCCAGCACCATGATGGTGATCACAATCGCGAGCACGCCGTCGCTGAAGGCTTCAAGCCGGTTCTTCTTCATAAGCTGCCCTCACAGAATACCGTAGCGGCGAGGCGGTCTCGGGAATATCTCATATCCCGTCCCGGCGCCGCCCCGGCAGGCAAGCACAAGTCCGCGTCCCGTTATCGTTTGGCGCGATAGGCTTTGGCCAGAACTCGCGGCGGGACTCCGCACCAGTAGAGCGCCTGCAGAATGATCCATTGCGCGAACACGAGGGGAAAACGCGGGCCGTCAAATCTTCGGGAAGACGCCACCACCTCCACCGGTAGCCTCCGGAAGCCATTCCGGCGCCTACGCCGCAAGCGCCGCACCAGATCGAGATCTTCGAACAGAGGCTGCTGCTTGTAGCCTCCGCTCGCTTCATAGGCGTCCGCCCGCACGAACAGAGTGGCATCTCCGTAGAAGAGCCCGAAGCGGTTTACGAGCGCATAGAACCACGTCATCCATCGGGCCGCCCAACCGCCGGAAAAGCGGAGCGTGCAAGCTCCCGCCACCGCGCCGGATTCGACCGCTTCCCGGATTCTAGTGAGCGCCCCCGGTTCGGGGTGGCAATCGGCGTGGACGAACCAGAGAATTCCGGCATCGGATCGGGAGAGCGCGTAGCGCGCCCCCGCCGCGAGTTGCGCCCCTCTTCCCCGCTCCGCCGGAATCACCGGCAAGCCCCGCTGCGCGAGCCATTCCACCGTGCCATCGGTGGACCCGCCGTCCACGAACAACGGTGGCAAATCCGGGCCAAGCGCTTCCAGCGAACGCACAGTCTCCGGCAGCGCCTGGCGCTCGTTGTATACGGGTACAATTATTCGCACGCGATTCGTGCTTTCAGAATGAAAGGGGCTATGCACGTTGGAATGGCGGAGGAGAACGGGGAACCGGACATCCGCCAAGATTCCCCGTTCTCAACCCAGCGCTACCAGCGGATCTTTTCCGGAAAGTATTCGGCGATCAGCTCTTCGTAATACGGCCGCAGCGCCACCGGGTCCGGTTTTGCCAGCCCTTTGGAATAGAGATCGTATGGGTTGAACTTACGCACCCACGCGAACATTTCCCGGTCATGATCATTCATCAGGTGGTCGTACGCGCCTTCGCGATGCGCAGGATAGAACGAGTGGTAGCGGATCATATATTGTGCCGGTTCCGGCATATATGCTTTCGTGACATGGTAAAGATACTCGTCGTGGCCCCAGGAAAGATTCACCTTATTCAGTCCGCCGTTGCGCTCATAAACTCCGCACTCGGTTTGGAACTCGGGGCGGCCCTTGTCCGGATTGGCGTCGAAAAACTCGTGAAAAACGATCTTGTCGCTCCAGGCGCAACCGACGGGGAAGGTGTCGCCCACCACCGCCCACTGGGGTTCGCCCCAGATCCACATCACTTTGCCCAGATCGTGGATGAGACCGGCCAATTGCATCCAGCGCGGGTGCCCGTCGGCTCGAATCGATTCCGCGGTTTGCAAATTGTGCTCGATCTGAGAGAGGTCGGTATCCGGGTCGCTGTCATCGACCAGCGTGTTCAAGAACTCCATCGCCTCCCAGATGCCCATCTCCGTGCGCTCGAGCGGCAAATACTCCGCCCGCTTCTGCATCGCGAACTCGTACGTTTGGTTTGCGTGGTTCTGGCGATAGAACTCCCGTACGCGCGGATGCACACCGTCTCCGTAGTTCCGAAACTCCTCCTGGGTCTTCCCGGGTTTGTACCGTGCTTTGACTTCGTCATCCCATTCGTCCAGAGACGCGAGTGGTTGCGTGATTCCCATAGTGGTTCCCCTCCAATACGCTAGAGATTACCAGAATTGACGGGCGCGGAGAAGCCCCCTTCAAACCCGGCGCCGCCATGGTCGAGATCGAGCACGTCCTATTATGAAGTAGAGTTAATGTTAACTCACAAATTCTGCATCAATCACTCTTGTATTGTTCGCAAACTCCGCATACTATCGATAAAACCAGCGGCGCTGAATACCGCTTCGCTTAATCGGAGCGGTTGCACTGGCAATGGGTTTTCCATTGCTTTGCGCCCAGGCCGGAAATTGCTTCAGTGAGGTCTTATCATGCGGATGCGGCTCTTCCTGCTCTCTTTGCTGCTGAGCGCCCTTATGTTCGGACAAGCCGGATTGGGGTCCATCAGCGGAACCGTCGTCGACCAGACCGACGCGCCGATTCCCGGCGTTGCGGTTAAGGTTCGACAACTCTCCACCAACGCCGAGCGCACGACGGAAACGAATTCCGCCGGTCTATTTACGATTCCTTCGCTGGTTGCCAGCCAGTATGAAGTCACCGTCACGGCGGCGGGGTTCCAGACAGTCACGGTGGCCGATCTCCGTCTGAACGCGTTCCAGAACCTCTCTCTCGGCCGGATGACGCTGGTGGTGGGCGGCGGAGCGGTCACTACCGTGGAGGTGAAGGACGAAATTCCTAAAATTGTGACGGAAAATGCGGTGCGGAATGAGACGATTCAGTCGAAGCAGGTGACGGAGATGCCGCTGCAGGGCCGGAATTGGTCCACGCTTCTCAAAATCATCCCGGGCTCTTCTCCACAGGGCAACAACGCCATCAATGGCCGCGAAGCCGGCTACGACGGCTACGCGGATTTCCGCATCAATGGCAAAGCACCCAACCAGACGCAGGTAAACCTCGACGGCGGCAGCAACGTGGACCACGGCAGCGACACGAAGACCACCGTGACGCCCAGCCTCGAATCCATCCAGGAGGTTTCCGTTCTTACGAACAACTTCCAGGCCGAATACGGGAATCGTTCCGGAGTGGTTATCAACATCGTCACCAAGTCCGGCACCAACAACTGGAACGGCACCGTGTGGAACTACATGCGCAACGAAGTGCTGAACGCCCGTCCCTGGGACCGTGCGTACTTTGGCCAGTCGAACCCGCGTTATCGTTACAACTACTTTGGCGGGAACATCGGCGGGCCGATCAAGAAGGACAAGCTCTTCTTCTTCGTCAACCATGAGAATCTGAAGCAGGATACGCCCACCCTCACCAACCAGATTCGCGTCCCCACGGAACTGGAGCGGAACGGCGATTTTTCGCAGACGGTGAATTCCAATGGCACACGGCCCACCATTTACATGCCGGGAACACAGGCTTCCGGAAAACCGGTGCTCGTGCCGAACAACATCATTCCGCAGAATCTCATCAGTCCCATCGGCCGGGCAATCATGAATATCTATCCGATACCGAATCTTAAGAATGAGACCAATAATAATTACTTGAATCAGTACGCTAAAGAGGATAAGCGCTGGCTGAACGTGGGGAAAGTCGATTGGAATATCAGCGAATCCATGCGCGCGTACGTGCGGTTTTCCTACGACTATCAGCACTATCGCGATATGGTTACCTGGGCGGCGGGCAGCAATCTCCCGTTCATCAACACAGGCTGGAACCGGCCGGACAAAGCCCTGGTGGGGAACTTCACGAAGACGTGGTCCGCCAGCATGGTGAGCGAAACCATGTTCAACTGGCAGAAGGATTACGTGAACGCCGGTCTTGATGTGCTGCAGGATGCATCCCTGATCGACCGGTCGAAGCGAGGGCTCGCCGACCTGCCCCTCGCATTCCCAAACAGCTCGAACATCCTGCCCCAGATCCAGGGCACCGGCTACCAGGATTTTCAGTTTAATCGCTTCCCCTGGTACGCGAAAGCCCCGGAATATCAGATGACCCACACGATGAGCCTGATCAAGGGCACGCACCTCTTTAAGTGGGGCGCCCAATATATTCTCAACAAGAAGGACGAGATCAACGCCGCTACCGAGAAAGGCAACTTCAATTTCGGCGTGAACTCGGCGAGCGAATTCGACATGGGGTACAGCCCGGCAAATATCCTGGTTGGCGCGGTAAGCCAATTCACTCAGGTGAATAATCAATCGCGGAAGTATTCAAAATACCAGGATTTTCATGCTTTTATTCAGGATACCTGGAAAGTCACCTCTACCTTTACCCTGGATTACGGCCTGCGGTTCTACCACATCCCCTCAGAATTCAATACAGACCAGGGAATCTCCAAGGACGCCGTATTCCTCTCCAGTCTCTATGACCCGTCTAAGGCGCCACGTTACTACATCGTGAATCCGAAGAACACGAAGACGCTGATTGACCCGCTATTCCCCAATAGCCCGCTCCCGGCCAATCAGTTCGCGGCTCTGCTTTACTCCCTCGTTCCAGGATCTGGAGACCCCATGAACGGCGTCGTTCCGCTGGGCGGGCAGTATGGCGGCTCCGGGATTCGGAATCCCAAGTACATCCTCTTCGCGCCGCGCGGGGGCTTTGCATGGAACTTCACCCAAAAGACGGTGCTGCGCGCCGGGTTTGGCTGGTCATACAACCGTCCAACGATCGGACAATCCACGGGCACCTTCCAGAACGGAATGGCGGAGCAGATCGATTACCGTCAGACAAGCCTCAGTTCCCTTAACAACCCCTCCGTCACGCGCCTCTCTCCCCGGACCTTCGGCGCGCGGGACGAAGCGAGCGCGGCAGTGCCCACGGTCTATGATTTCAGCGTCTCCATCCAGCGAGAGCTGCCGATGAACCTCGTCCTCGACGTGGCTTACATCGGGAACATACAGCGGCACCAGACCTTGCAGTTCAACATCAATCAGGTTCTGCCGGGCGTGGCGTGGAATTCGGCGTACAACGATCCCCGCCTCGCCGGGAACAATTTTGCCGGGCCTGTCTCCGGCTCGAACCCGGGAGCGCTGCCCGGAACACAATCCGTAAGCGCGGATTTGATGCGCCCCTACTATGGCTTCGGCACGCTCAACCTGATCACGAACGTCGGCAACAACCGCTACGACTCTCTGCAGTGGAGCCTAAACAAGCGCTTGAGCCATGGGCTGACTTTCCAGTTTGTACATACGTGGAGCAAACTGATCACGGGTATTGAAAGCCCGGGACCCTTCTACCACAACTGGAAGGACTACACGAATTTCGTCGCGGACCAACACCGGGTTCACGTGGTCGGTATCAATTACACCTACGACGTGCCTTCGCTGGCGGCAAGACTCGGTTGGAAGAATGGCGTTGCAAGGCAGGTCTTCGAAGGCTGGAACATCGCCCACCTGATGAATTTCTACAGCGGACGCGCTCTTACGCCAACCTTCAACCTGCAGTACGCCAACAACACGCAGGCCGTGGCGAACCTGAATTCGATCTTCACGGGAAGCCCCGATATCGCGCCCCGCATTGTTCCTTCGTCCAACGTCAACACCGGCACGGGCGATATCGCGCGGTTGTTCGATATCAGCCCGTTCGGCGTTCCGCCACTGGGAGATGGTTCCGGCTCCCGCAACTATCTGTGGTCGCCCGGGACGTTCTCGAACGACATCAACGTGAGCAAGAACTTCCCCATCAAGGAAAAGATCGCGCTCGAACTGCGCGCCAGCTTCTTCAACCCGTTCAATCAGGTTCGTCGCCAGGACCTCAATACGACCTTCACCTTCAAGATGAAGGGCGCCACCATGGCGAGCGGCTACATGCTCAATAACTCACCGGATCAAAACGTGGCGAATCTGCTCGCCGCGAAACCGGGCGCCACCGAGTTGGAGAAATTCAACCAGTATCGCGGCGGCGTCGGCCATACGAACCTCACGAGCGTTATGGACATGCGGCGCGTGGAGATCGGCCTGCGCCTGCGATTCTAACGAGGCCTGAAAAACGGAAGCGTCCCCGCGTGACAATCGCCATCCGATGCGGGCAGCCCCACTCTTGGGGCTGCCCTCCTCCTGCTTCTACCCGTGAGCCGGACACTACATTCACCAAGTGGTTCCGGATTGGGCCTCCCTCCGAACCGTGGCGCACCGGCGGTAGCAAAGCAAAAAAGCGCGCCCCCAGTTAACAATCTTTCGAACGGGTTTGTGTCAAGATTGTGGCTGGGGTACGCGGCTCCGAGCGTGAGTCCACCGGGCGCCCTCGTGGCCGGCACGCGGACAAGGAGCCGGTTTCCCAACGACATCGCGTTTGTTCTATTAACGGGAGGGTATGCATGGATTTGTCGAACTCCACCACGCCACCGGCCACTCGCCAGGCGTCCTCGCGCAGGGGCGCGGTTGGGCTCTTTCGGCGAGGTGTTGCCCTGATCGCTTCGGCGTGGATGCTGACGTTGGCCTCTCCGGCGGCGGAGCACATTGTTCCGCGCGGGCAATTCCAGACCGCGATACTGGAATCCCAGGCAGCCAGCCGGGCCGATCGCGCCGAATTACTGCGGCTGCTCGAAGCCGCCCCATCTCAGAAAGCGATGGCATCCGCAGGCATCGAATTCCGGCAGGTGAAGCAAGCCGTGGCCACCCTCGACGGCGAGACCGCCGCACGCCTTGCGGATCGCGCTCGCCAAGTGAACCGCGATTTCGCGGGTGGCGCCCTGAGCAACGAGACCCTCACGTATATCGTGATCGCTCTCGCGACGGCCGTAATCGTGCTCGTTGCCGTTAACTAGTCGGCTTCACCGAGGCTTCCCGTCATGCCGCTTTTCGTGGCGATCTTCCTGTGGGTTGCAGCCCTGGCTCCGTTGCCCGTGGCGTCCGCGATACCAACGGACGAGGTGGGGCTGCGCCTCGAAGTTCCGTTCACGCCACAGGTAAAGGAGGGCTGCGGATCCGCCGCCATCGCCATGGTGATGCAGTGGTGGAAGCAGCATGGGCACGAGCCGGCGGATGCCGCCGCTCTGGACGTCCTGGCCATCCACAAGGCGGTGTATTCACCGAAAGCCAAGGGTACGCCGGCCGTGGAAATGGAGCGCTACTTTGAGCGCGCAGGTTTCCGCGCCTACGCCTTCAACGGCGAATGGATTGACCTCACGGAGCATCTCGGCAAGGGCCGCCCGCTGATTGTGGCGTTGCGCCCGCGCGGGCAGCGCCAGTTGCATTACGTGGTGCTCAGCGGCGTGAGCGCAGCCGAAGTGCTGCTCCATGACCCGGCCACGAAGCCGTTTCGGGTGATGCTGCGCGCGGAGTTTGAAGCACAGTGGACTGCCTCCGGGCGCTGGACGCTGCTCGCGCTGCCCCGGCCATGATCTGTCGGCTGCCCTTGTGCCTCAGCAACCTCACCTGGGTCTGCGCCGTCTTCCTGGCTACCATCGCGGCCCTAGGCCAAGCCCCACCCCAAGCCGCGGAACCCAGCGCCGCGCAAGCGCTTGGGCGCGCGCTCGATGCAGCCCGGGCGGGAGACCTCGCCACCGCGCGAGCAACGCTGCACGAAGGCGCGCGGGCCTATCCGGCGGATCCAAGCTTCCCCACGGAACTCGCGGGGCTTGCGTTCCTCGAAAAGCGCACCGAGGAAGCGAAGCGCCTTCTGCATCGCGCCCGGCGGCTGGGCGCGACGGACCCATACGTGAACGAATTCCTGGGCACGCTGTATCTACTCGATGGCAACGTGGAGGCCGCGCTCGCCCTCTGGAATCCAGCCGGCAAACCGGTGCTTGCGGATGGCCCGCTCGAGACCGGCTTCGAGGGCATCCTCCACCCCAGCCTGGCAAGCGGCGCCGTTCCCTTCTCCTCCGGCCACATCCTCACTCGCAGTTCGCTGCTCCGCGCCGAACGGACAAGCGCGCTGCTTGGCGTTTGCGGCAGCGAGCGCGCGCTTCTCGAAGCGGCAGAGGGGGACCGATACCGCGCGCAGTTCCAATGCGTGGAGCGTGCTTCATTCGGTGAGAACCGAGTAGCGTCTGTGCTCATGCTGGCGCGAGGATTGGGCTACCAGACGGTACACCTGCATCTGCCGAATCTCCAACACCGCGCGTGGAGCGTGGACTCGATGCTACGCTGGGACGCTCGCAAACGGCGGCTCTGGATGGAAAGCGCCATGCCGCTCGCAGGCAGAGCCGGGTGGCGCATCCGCGCCGATGGCGATGCCCGTCACGAATACTGGCAAATGCTGGCGCCCGATACGCAAGCGGTGGACCGCGCCTTCCTCTATCGCCGCGTGGAAGCGGGCGTCGCCGTTTCCGCCGTCCTGGGGCCGCGGACGACCTGGGCGAACCGGCTCTCCCTGGCGAATCGATCATTCGCGAACGCCGTGACGCTCCGCCACTCAACCACCGGGGAACCAGCCCTTCCCGGCGGCGCCTCCGTGCGCTATGCCCACTCCCTCGAAAGCGATGTTTACCGCAATCCGTTCCGGCGCATCACGGCGACCGCGAGTGGCGCGGGCTCCTTTGAACGCTATCTCGCAACGGGTTCGAACATCTACCGGGCGGAAGGAGCGATCACCCTCACCTGGCAGCCCGCCGCGAACGGCGACGATGGGCGCACCCGCCTGCGCGTGGCTGCCGGAGCATTGCGCGGGCAGCCCGCCTTACCGGAACTCTTCAACATCGGAATGGAGCGCGATGGCGGCATTCCATTGCGCGGGCACATCGGCACCCAACATGGGCACAAGGGCAGCGCCCTCTACGGAGACCGCTACCTCGCCTCCAATCTCGAAGTAAGCAAGACGCTCGCGCGGTTGGGGGTAGTCACACTTTCCGTCGCCCCCTTTCTCGACGTTGCCTGGGTTCGCGACGCTCAGGGTCGCTACGGCTCGCGGCGAACGCAATTCGACGCAGGTTTACAGTGGATTGCCGCCACCCCCGGCGGCACGGAGATCCGCTTGAGTTACGCCTGGGACCTCCGCAACCGGCGCCAATCGTTCTATGCCTACAGCGAGCCCTATCCGTAGACGTTGCGGATGCGCGGACGCAGCGATAGCGGGCCCGATCTCACAGCCACCCCCGCAGGGCCACCCAGCTCACCAGCCCGTACTGCAGGACGATGCGGGGCAGGGCCAGCAGCATCGGAACGGCCGGCCACCAGCGGCGGCGCTCAACCCCGGTCAACGCCAGTAACAGCGCCACCGGCCCGCCCGTGCGCACGTAGCTGTAAGCCTCTCCCCACATATCCTCCTTCGTGAAAACGGCGATCGCGAGCGTATACACCACGGCGCAGAAGATCGGCAGCGAGCGCTCCCCGCGAACAAACAACCCGATGCAAATAGCGAAGGAAGCCGCGATCCCCCAGGCCCCCAAATAATCCGTCACCCCAGCCAGCAGCAGGCCCTTCGAAGGCGTAGCGAATATGAACGGCGTCATCAGCCGATGGGCGATGCCGGAGAACGGCGCTCCCAGAAAGAACGCTCCGCCGCTCCCGAACTTCCAAATGACAAAGGCAATCCATCCCAGGAATGGCAGCGCTGTCAGGCATCCGAGAAACGCGGCCTTCCATTCCCGCCGCCATGCCTGGTAAAGCACCCATCCGCCCGTGAAAGCGAGGCCCGTTTCACGCGCGACGGGCGCGAAGAGAAGCGCCGCATAGACCCACCCCGGCTTCTTCCGCTGCATCGCATGGATCAATCCAAGCAAGACCACGACCAACGCGATATCCGTCATCATGCGATCCAGGCTCACGAGAACGGCGGGAATCGCGAGAAAGCACAATCCAGCGAAAGCGGGGTAGCCCCAATCGAGGCAGATTCGGGCGCTCAACCAGAGGCCAAGCGCGCACAGTCCCCACACGATTCCGATGTATGCGGCAGCCACGCGCCCGGGATCGCCGAACGACAGCAACGCCGCCCCACCCGGGATCAGCGCGCGCATCCACCGCATCGGAGGGAAATCCACATACGCGCGCGTGCCGTGAGCGTCTGTGAAATCGTGCGCGATATAGAGGTAGAACTGGCCATCAAAGCCCAGGGAATCGGGAAACTGGTACATCGTGCCGGAGAGAGCGGGGGGCGGCGGATATGCCGAGCCGGCGTAGAAGAGCATCGTCCAGTTTCCGCCGTAGCCCTGCACCACGAACCATTGAAAGGCGATCACGCAGAGGATGCCCAGGATCGCGATGCAAACGGGAGAATGGCGCATTTGAGAAGCATACCGCTCACCAGGGCCGCTTGGCGCGCTCTCTCCCCGTTGCGGCAATGCCGGGTGATACCTTGGATCTGGAACATCGCGGCTGCCCGTTCCTTTTCCGGTTTGCTCCGCGGGCTCCGCGTTATCTCTTCGCGAGGGGAAGCACCTTGATTACACGTCGAGTCTTTGTACAGTCCGCGGCGCTGGCGGTATCCACGAGCGGAATGAGCGCGCAATCCGCGGGGCTCACCACTATCAGCTACAACGTCCTGCGTTGCAGAGGTTACCCGGATACGCCGGAGAACCGGAAACGGATGGTTGCGGCTACCGGGCAGTTGGAAACCCGGATGGCGCAGGAACTGCTCCTCTACCGGCCGGACATCGTGAGCTTTTCTGAATCCGTCACCGAAGAATCCGCGCGCCGGATGGCCCGAATGCTCGGCATGCAGCATGCCTGGTTTCCCCCCGGCCGCGTCAATCGGAGCCCGGAATACCCGATCGGCTTCCCGGGCACGGTCTTCACGCGCTACCGGATTCTTGACGCGGAAAATGCGCCCTACGGCAGTGCCGCAAAAGACCTCGCTTTGTTTACGCGCCATTGGGGGCGCGCGGTGATCGATACCGGCGAGGAACGCATCGCCTTCTATAGCGCGCACCTGCATCCGCACGACGTTGCGGTGCGGGAACGCGAAGTGACCGTGATTCTGGACGTGATGCGCAAAGAACTGGAGAGTGGCAGCTCCATCCTCTTGCAAGGCGACCTGAACCATCGTCCCGACGGCCCCGAATATCCGCGCTGGGTGGGCGCCGGACTGGCCGACACCCTCGCTCCCTACGGCGGGCCGCAACAGGCCACCTTCGATGCGATCCAACCGAAGGGCAGGATCGATTACATCTGGGCGGCCGGCCCGATCGCGAAGCGTCTTACCGCCGCCCGCGTTCTCAACGAAGGCGCCTTCCGGACGAATCCGGCAGACCCGGCCTCCTTCGCACTCAGCGATCACTTACCGGTGTTGGCGACCTTCCGCTAAGCCAATCCGCTTGGAGCGCGGCCCCGGAGGATCCCGGTGCATCAACACGAAGGGCGGCCCGTTCTCCACGGGCCGCCCTTCTTCGTTGCCACGGAATGCCGTGCGTGCTTAGACCGTGCTGGCCACCTGCACGCCGGCTTTGTTCTTGCGGATCGCCGCCTGCGCCGCCGCCAAACGGGCGATGGGCACCCGGTAGGGCGAGCAGGAAACGTAATCCATGCCCACGTTGTAGCAGAAGGCTACGCTCGAAGGCTCTCCGCCGTGTTCGCCGCAAATACCCACTTCGAGGTCGGGGCGGGCTTCACGGCCCAATTTCACCGCCTGCTTCACAAGAAGGCCCACGCCGCCCTGATCAAGCACGGCGAAAGGATCGGCGGCGAAGATCTTGAGGTCTTCGTAGTGCTTCGAGAACTTCATGTAGTCGTCGCGCGAAATGCCGAGCGTCGTCTGCGTGAGGTCGTTCGTGCCGAAGCTGAAGAACTCGGCTTCCTTGGCGATCTGGTCCGCGGTGAGCGCGGCGCGGGGAATCTCGATCATCGTGCCCACGAGGTATTTCAGCTTGCCCGTGAGACCGGCCTTGCCGATGACCTCTTCGGCGACGTTGACCACGATCGCCTTCTGGTTCTCGAGTTCCTTCACATTGCCCACAAGTGGGATCATTACCTCGGGAATCACCACCTTGCCCTTTTTGTAGACCTTCACGGCGGCCTCGAAGATCGCGCGCGCCTGCATCTCGGTGATCTCAGGGTACGTGATGCCCAGGCGGCAGCCGCGATGGCCGAGCATCGGGTTGAACTCGTGCAGTTCTTCCACCCGGTTCAGCAGGGTGGGCAGGTGGCTCTTGAGCGCCTTGACTTCCACGTTGTAAGTCGCCGCCATTTCCCGCTTTTCCTTGATGGTGGCGTGCGGCAACTTGCACAAATCCACCATGAGTTGCTCGCGCTTCGGCAGGAACTCGTGCAGCGGCGGATCCAGCGTGCGGATCACCACCGGGTAGCCGTCCATCGTGTTGAACAACTGCTCGAAATCCCGGCGCTGCATTGGCAGGAGCTTGCTGAGGGCCTTCCGGCGGCTCGCTTCATCCTTGGCTAGAATCATCGCCTGGACGTGCTCCACGCGGCCGTCTTCAAAGAACATGTGCTCCGTTCGGCAGAGGCCGATGCCCTCCGCGCCGAACTCCCGCGCCTTCTTGGCGTCGCGCGGTGTTTCCGCATTCGTGCGTACGTTGAAATCTCCGCGGGATTCATCCACCCACTTCATGAACCGCGCGAGGTACCCGGACTTCGTATCCGGATCGACCGTCGCGGCCTGGCCTACGTAGACATCGCCCGTCGTGCCGTCGATCGAAAGCCAGTCGCCTTCTTTCACCGTCACGGTCTTGCCGTTGACCGTGGTGGTCATTACGTGTTTCTTTTCGTCCACCTTGAGGCTGCTGGCGCCGACGATGCAGGGCTTGCCCATGCCGCGGGCAACCACGGCCGCGTGGCTCGTGAGCCCGCCCACCATGGTGACGATGCCCTTCGACACGTCCATGCCGTGAATATCGTCCGGCGAAGTTTCCTTGCGGACGAGAATCAGCGGGGTGTGACCGGCGAGGTGTACGGCGTGATCGGAATCGAACACCACCTTGCCCACCGCGGCGCCGGGCGAGGCCGCGAGGCCGCTGCCGATGTGCGTCAGGTTCTTGAGCGAACCCTTCTCAAGCAGCGGGTGCAGCAGTTGATCGAGCTGATCCGGCTCGACGCGCATCACCGCTTCTTCCTTCGTGATCATCCCTTCTTCGCACATCTCCACCGCGATGCGGACGGCCGCCGGGCCGGTACGCTTGCCGCTGCGGGTTTGCAGCATGTAGAGCTTCTCTTCCTGCACCGTGAACTCGAAATCCTGCATGTCGCGGTAATACTTTTCGAGGCGGGTGGTGATTTCCACCAGCTCATCGTAAGCGTGCGGCATGATCTCATGAAGCTGGGCGATCGGCTGCGGGG